>CAVCAV010000230.1:0-4310 GCA_963600165.1 Christensenella sp. UBA1685
TGGCTCTTCGCGCAAAAGCGTATGTGACGCCGCGCAAGCGAGCTCGGGAGAGCTCGCCCCCATCGTTCGCTCCCATCGTTCGCTCAAGGCATAAAACATTTGCACATTCGCACATTTGCACATTTGCACATTCGCAAAGCGACACATTTGCACATTCGCGAAGCGCACACATTTACACATTTGCACATTCGCACATTTGCATATTATTACTACATTTGCCTAAAGAAACATCAAAACTCACCGATAAACAACATGTACACAGTAGACGAACTCAACGACCGCCTCATTGACCTTGCCTTCTCGGAAGACATCGGCGACGGCGACCACACCACACTTTGCTGCATCCCCGAAGACGCCGTAGGCAAATCGAAACTCCTTATCAAAGAAGAAGGCATCCTCGCCGGCATGCGCATTGCCAAAGAGATATTCCACCGCTTCGACCCCACCATGGAGGTGGAACAGTTCATTGAAGACGGCGCACACGTGAAGCCGGGCGACGTGGCCATGATTGTCACGGGCAAGGTACGCTCGCTCCTTCAGACGGAGCGCCTGATGCTCAACGTGATGCAGCGCATGAGCGGCATCGCCACCATGACGAGCAAATATGTGGAGCGCCTCAAAGGCACCCACACCCACGTGCTCGACACGCGCAAGACGACTCCGGGCATGCGTATGCTCGAGAAGGAAGCCGTGAAGATCGGCGGCGGCGTGAACCACCGCATCGGCCTCTTCGACATGATTCTCCTCAAGGACAACCACGTGGACTTCGCCGGCGGCATTGCCAACGCACTGGATCGCTGCGCAACTTACCAGAAGGAGCACGGACTGCACCTGAAGGTGGAGATTGAATGCCGCTCGTTCGACGAAATCCGCCAGGTGATGGCCCACGGCGGCGCAGACCGCATCATGCTCGACAACTTCTCCGTAGAGGACACCCGCAAGGCCGTGGAACTCATCGGCGGAAAGTTTGAAACGGAATCGAGCGGCGGCATCACCATCGACACGCTCCGCGACTATGCCGAATGCGGCGTGGACTACATCTCCGTAGGCGCGCTCACCCACTCCGTCAAAGGTCTTGACATGTCGTTCAAGGCTTGCTGACGTCCATCACACAAAAACGATTCAAGCAGTAACAAAACAATCATAGTGTAAAGAATAAAACGGTCAAAACAAATAAAACGAGGCTACGCCTTAAGGTTGCGCATTTGAGGACGAAACGTCCAAAACGCCGCTTGTTTTATCTGTTTTGACCGTTTTGTTCTCTACGCTCAAAGGCGAAGCCACGTTTTATTTGTTTTGGCAGTTTTATTCCTTATATACAAGACAGCCTCCGTCTTGTTCTACTGCACAATTCTACCAAAACTTTTATTCTCCAACCCATGAACAGACTTTTCAAACACATGGCGCTCGGCCTGGCTCTCTGCGGTACGCTTTTCACCGCTGAAGAAGCCGGAGCCTGCACCAATTTTCTCGTAGGCAAAAAAGCCTCGGCCGACGGTTCGGCCTTCATCACCTACAACCAGGACGACTACGGCATGTTCGGCCGCCTGCTTTACCTCCCCGCTGCCGACCACGCCAAAGGTTCCATGCGTCGCATCGTCGACGGCGACACCAACCACTACCTCGGCGAGATACCCGAAGCGGCACACACCTATGCCGTGATGGGATACATCAACGAGCACCAGGTGGGCGTGGTGGAAACAACCTTCGGCGGACGCGAAGAACTCGTCGACCCGAAAGGAACCATCGACTACGTAAGCCTTATGACCATTGCTCTCCAGCGCGCCAAGACGGCCCGCGAGGCCATTAAGGTGATGACCACGCTCGTGCAGCAGTACGGCTATGCCTCTGAAGGCGAAAGTTTCTCCATTGCCGACCCCAACGAGGTGTGGATTCTGGAGATGATAGGCAAAGGACCCGACGAGAAAGGCACGGTGTGGGCCGCCGTTCGCATTCCCGACGACTGCATTGCCTCGCACGCCAACCAAAGCCGCATCCACCACATCGACTTCAAGGACAAGAACAACGTGATGTACTCGAAGGACGTGGTTTCCTTCGCCCGCAAGAAGGGTTACTTCAAGGGCAAGGATGCCGACTTCTCCTTTGCCGACGCCTACGCTCCCGCCGACTTCAGCGCCATCCGCTACTGCGAAGCCCGCGTGTGGAGTTTCTTCAACCACTGGGTGGACGGCATGGACAAATACATCGACTATGTGGACGGCAAACACATCGGCCAGGCGGAGGTGATGCCGCTCTATTTCAAGCCGAAACAGAAGCTTTCGCTCTCCGACGTGATGAACTCCATGCGCGACCACTATGAGGGCACGCCTTTCGACATCACACAGGACGTGGGTGCCGGTGTTTACGGCGCACCCTACCGCCCCACCCCGCTCTCGTGGGAATACAAGGGCAAGAAATACTTCAACGAGCGTCCCACTTCCACACAGCAGACGGCGGGTTCGTACGTCATCCAGCTTCGCGCTGACCTGCCCAACGCGGTGGGCGGCATTGTGTGGTACGGCAACGACGACCCCAACATGGTGGCCTACACGCCGGTCTACTGCTGCGCCACGAAGGCTCCGGAATGTTACGACCCGAAGGATGCCGACGGCGTGACGTTCTCGTGGAACTCTGCCTTCTGGGTGGAGAACTGGGTGTCGAACATGACCTACCCGCGCTACAGCCAGCTCTTCCCGAGCGTGAAGGCTGCCCGCGAAGAACTTGAGGGCGGTTTTCTCTCGGCACAGAAAGATGTGGAACAGAAAGCCCAGGATTTGCTGAAGACGAACCCCACCGAGGCGGCAGCCTACCTCACGGACTATTCGCTCTCCTGCGCAAAGAAGATGATGACGCGCTGGACACAGCTGGGCCAGTACCTTGTGGTAAAGTTCAACGACCAGGCCGTGAAACCCGAGAAGGACGGCAAGTTCGAACTCACGCCCGACGGCTTGGGCAAGGCCGTGCAGCGCCCCGGTTTCCCCGACGCTTTCAAGGAAAAGATTATCCGCGAAACGGGCGACAAGTATCTTATTCCGTAAGCACTCTTTAAGAGCGAACAACGGGGGCGAACGATGGGGGCGAGGTCTCCCGACCTCGCTTGATCTGATAAAGCTATTATGAAAAATCGTGGCTAATTCACGGCCGTACAGCTGTGAATTAGCCACGTTTTTTTGTTTAAGGGGAAATTCTTGTAAAAGCGTTTGGTGAAACCGCGCATGCGAGGTCAGGAGACCTCGCCTCCATCGTTCGCCCCCATCGTTCGTCCCATCGTTCGCTACATATATATATCCTCGGAATACTCAATATCCACGAGCGAGAGGGCATGGCCGGGCATGGAGTCGCCGGCGGAGCAGCGGTTCTTTTGGGCGATGACCTCGCGGAACTGCTCTATGGAGAGTTTGCCGCGCCCCACGTCGACGAGCGTTCCCACCACGGCGCGCACCATGTTGCGGAGGAAGCGGTCGGCAGCAATGGTGAACATGGCCGTGCCGTCGGGTTGCGTTTTCCATTCGGCTTCCACCACGCGGCAAATGTTGGTCTTTGCATCGGTGTGGAGTTTGCTAAAACTGGTGAAGTCGGAAGTGGAAAGGAGAATGCGTGCCGCTTCGTTCATCTTTTCAAAGTCGAGCGGGAAGGGCACGAACGCTGCCACGTGACGCGCGAAAGGATCCTTGCGGGTATACACGCGGTAGATGTAGGTGCGGCGGGTGGCGGAAAAACGCGCATGGGCATCGTCGCGCACGGGACGTATGTCGTGCACGGCAATGTCGGGCGGCAGCAGGCGGTTCATCTTGTGCGTGAGCAACGGGAGGTCGAGCTGACGGCCGTCGGGCGTAGTGAAGTCGAAGTGGGCCACCATGCAGTGGGCGTTCACTCCGGCATCGGTGCGTCCGGCGCCCACGGTGCTGACAGGCTGGCGCAGCAGTGTGCTGAGCGCCTCGTTGAGCCGCTGCTGCACGCTTACGGCATTGGGCTGAACCTGCCACCCGTGGTAGGCGGCACCGTCGTAGGCAAGATGGATAAAGTAACGCATGGGATGTTTTTGGGGTGTTGGTATGTATTGGAAAGATGTGGGGAAAATCTGGCTCTAGACACGATTGCCGCTATGTTTCTTTATAGCCAAGAAAGGCATCGTATGTGCCATGCTCATTATCGCAAAATTAAAGCGCGGCGAGCGGCCTGAAAGGCCACCACGTCAACCGCGAAAGCATTTGTCTTGGCGCATGTGGTGGGCTTCCAGCCCGCAGAGGTATGCGGGGCGTTTAACCCAGGCCGCGTCACTTCGTGCCGTGACCTGGGCTTACGAGTGG
>CAVCAV010000231.1:0-4290 GCA_963600165.1 Christensenella sp. UBA1685
CCCCCCCCAAGAAATTTTTAGTTTTCCAAAGTTGTCCAATTTCGAAAAAGGGGCGTTTTTTTAGGAAAAACAAGGTAAAAAGCGGGAAATTGAAGGGTAAAAGCGGTTTTTTAAAGGGAGGTATTAAATTCAAAGGTGCATACGGGATTCTGCTTGTTTTCGCTCAAGCGAGCTCAGGAGAGCTCGCCCCCATAGAGGGCAAAGCGCACGAGGACGAACGATGGGGGCGAAGTCTCCCGACTTCGCTTCGCCGCATCAGAAGAAACTTTTGCCGTGTAGAACGCGACGTTCCAAACGTCGCCTCCATGGAGGGTGAAAGCCGTGTAGAACGCGAAGTCGGGAGACTTCGCCCCCATCGTTCGTCTCAATGCTACGCCCCAAAGCGCGGCACAATTTACACATTCGCGAGCGCGTCCTATTCGGTTCCCCTCCCAGCTTGGCCGACAATTGACCTTTGTAGGCGTAAAGAAAAGACATACTGAACGCGACACGGAATACTGCATCGCTTCGCAAATGAGTTAATAAGCAAATTGGACACCTTAGTAGTAAAGAATACCGCACTTTCCCCCTTACACATCTAATTGACAGACAATTTTATTCATAACTTTGTACGCAAGAAATTCAAAATGCGTAATGCCAAAATTTATCAATCCGTTTACGGACATCGGTTTCAAGCGGATATTCGGACAGGAGGTATCCAAGCCCCTGATAATAGACTTCCTCAACCTTCTGCTTGAAGGACAGGAACACATAGAGAACATCACGTTCCTCGACAAGGAACAACCGGCACTTTTTGACGACGACCGGTCGCTGATTTACGACATCTTCTGCCAAACGGACTCTGGCAAGAATATTGTGGTGGAGATGCAGAACAAGGCACAGCCGTTTTTCAAGAACCGCAGCATATACTACGTTTCGGAGGCTATAGCCCGCCAGGGCGAGCGCGGCTCGTCGTGGCACTACAACATAACAGCTGTCTACCTTGTGGCGTTTCTGAACTTTTGCCCTGTGGACTTTGAAAAGAAATTCCGCACCGACGTAATACTGGCAGACATCGAGACAAAGACTGTCTTTTCAGACAAAATACGCATGACATACCTCCAGTTGCCTTTGTTCACCAAGGATATGGAGGAATGTGACAACGACTTTGAACGCTGGATATATCTTTTGACGAATATGGAGACACTGACAAGACTTCCTTGGGCCGCCCAGAGTGCGGTATTCAAGAAACTGGAGGAGATAGCAGACGTGGCGACCCTTTCACGTGAGGAACGCTTGAAATACGACGAGGGACTGCGAAAGTACCGCGACACTATCGGCGTGCTCGAAGGCGCCCGTGAAGAAGGACGGGCGGAAGGACGTGTGCAAGGTCGGGCCGAAGGTCGTATGGAAGGTCGGGCGGAAGGTGAAGCTATGACCAAGAAAAAGATGGTTCAGGCGATGCTTTCCAATGGCATTGACGTAAATACGATATCAAAAATAACAGGGTTGTCGGCAGAAGAAATTGTGCAGTAGACCATATCATGCATGGCTACTCATACACGAAGAAAACAGGTTTCACCTTGACCTTGTTGACTCAGAAGCGCGGTTCGATAATTTTCCTTACAACCTCCTTTCTTGTGTGCGTTTTGCTCGCTAAAAAGGGGCTATTACCGTTACAGCGCAATATGAGCGGCTTTCACCCTCCATGGAAGCGACGTTTGAAACGTCGCGCTCTACACGAACTTCAAGCGACGTTAAAGGGCGCAAGCGCATGGGGGCGAAGTCTCCTGACTTCGCTTCGCCGCATCAGTAACTTTTCCCGTATAGAACGCGACGTTTCAAACGTCGCCTCCATGGAGGGTGAAAGCCGTGTAGAACGCGAAGTCGGGAGACTTCGCCCCCATCGTTCGTCTCCTTGCTACGCCTCCAAGCGCAGCACAATTACACATTAACTCCTTCCCTTTCTACTATTTCGTCTCGTATTCGTGACACCTTTCCTTGTACTTGTCATAGCAACGTGCAAGGCGGTGGAAAACGGCAATCAAGAATGCAACGATTGCGAAAAACTGCAGAAACATCAGGCCAGATACACAACAGGTGCTACCGCATTGACTATCGCAGCAACACATGCAGCAATCAACTCTAACGAATGTAGCACAATTTATTATCGCCATGGCGACAGCAGTTATGTACAGGAACGTGTCGTAGGGGCTTTGCATGGGCCTTACCCAACATCCATATTTTCCGAAAGGCGAATATCCTTTTGGGAAAACTTTCGCAAGCTCTTCGTCGTTGTAGTATTTCTTTCGGATAGCAAAAGTGATGAACTGCTCCATGCGCCCTTTGTAGCCCGACTCTATGCAAATGTAGGCAATAGCCGCAAGAACCGATGTGGCGGCTGCGGTGGTGACAAGCAAAGCGGGAGCAGTGTACAGTTTCTCTTCACCTATCAGAAACTTGCATCCGTTTTCCACATATGAATTGATAAAAACATATCCGTATCCGCCAAGCACAGCGAGCATGGCCACGAACAGCGTCAGCATGCTTCCTAGCGTAGCGTTGCTGTTAGATGCATACTGCTCGTGTAGTTGCAATTCCAGTTCTTGCTGCATTTGTGTATTATCTTTTACTTTTTGCTCAGGCATTTCTGTTACGTGTTATTGGACCGTGGGAATAAATTGTCAAGCTGTTATACGGTTAAAGTTTCGGATTTAGGCATCAATCCGCTTTTGTAAAAAGCTGCAGCGAAGAGCCTAAATCCGAAACTTTAAATCAATCCAACTTGTTGAACGACAGCTTAAACTTGGCAATCTTGGGAACACCCTTTTTATTATCACAGTTGCTGTCATATTTTTCCGTGGTGCCAGAGAAGCTGAGCGTGACGGTTCCGCCGACATCACCCGTCAGGAAGTCCTTGAACAGTGTGCCGTCGCTGTCGTTGGAACGCCATTCGTTATAGGTGGGCATCACTTCTTTCACTGTTCGTCCGTCATTGTCTTGGGGAACGCCGAAGATAAACACCTGTCCGTACTGGTTTGCCATAGACTTGGTGGAAGCCACCGTCTTCAGCAACTTGAACGTGATGTCAATGTGGGGAATATCGCCGATGCCATCGTAAATGTCGATACTTCCGTTTTCGCCGTTGACGATTTCAACCACACCTTTCAACTCTTTCGGCAGAATGATGTTGGAGGGCTGTAATCCGCTTTTAGCAGAGGTTGTTGCTTCCGATGAGGAACCGTCAGAGGAAGAATCGGAATCTTTTCCTTCTTTGCTCTCGTCCCAAAAACTGCTGACCTCCATCTGTACCACCTTTTGTCGTTCTTCATCTGATGCTTTGGGGAACGCGAACGTTACAGAAGACGATTCGCCAACTTTAAGAGAAAATACTTTCTTTAATTCTTCACTATCAGAAAGGGAATCTGCTCTATCTTTTAAAATGACTTCTCCGTTTTCATCAAGCAGTTTCAATTTGAAATTGGGATGGGAAGGCGAAAATGGGTCCGTAGGTCCGCCGTCAGCAATGCGTTTAAGCTCTACTGTGATTTGAGCTTCGTTGAACCCATAGTTACGTTCAACCACTTCAAAGAATTTACCGAGACGACCATCGACTTTTTTCGAAGTGAGTGTGATGGACGAGTCGCCACACGCAGCAAGACAGAACAATACTACTGCCATTGCGAAGATTTTAAAAACTTTCATTGTGTAATTTTTAATGATTTGGTTAGATTCGATTAAAAAATACCGCCCCAAGGCATTGCCCAAGTTCGGCCCTGGAGACAGGTACTCGACTTAATTACTCATCGTCGGAGCTGCCGAGGGTGTCGGAGCTGCCGAAGCTGTCGGCGCTGTTGAGGCCGTTGAGTGCTCCGGATTTTGCGAGTTCTTCCATCTTCTTTTCGACTGCCTCAGCAAGTTTCTTTTGGGCTTCTTCCACTTTCTCGGTGGCTTCTTTATCGCCGACATACTTGAGCGCTTCCGCGGAGTTCTCCTGTTGGAACTTTTGACAGTCGTCAGCTAACTCTTTCTGTAATTTCTGCAGATCTTCTGCGCTCTCAACTTTCTCAACCTTGGAAGTGTAAGAATCAATGAGATCTACGTATTTGTCGGGAAGTGACTTCGAGCAAGAGCCCAACGCGAGGAGAACGGCAACGAGTGCCACGGGGAGAATCTTTTTCATTGTGTAAATACTGTTTAAATTGATGGTGTGATTGTTGATTAGCAGCAATGCCACAAGTACGAAGCAATGCCACTTACGATAAGATTAGATTCCAGATGCCAAGAAATGTCCAAGAAGGACATACGCAG
>CAVCAV010000232.1:0-665 GCA_963600165.1 Christensenella sp. UBA1685
GTCTTACACCACAACGAATACATACATTTTTATGGAGACAGGACACAAACCGTATTTCTCTTTCGAGGTGCTGCCGCCCCTGCGCGGCAAGGGCATCGACAGCATCTACCGCACGATAGACAGGCTGATGCAGTTCAACCCCGAATACATCAACATCACGACCCACAGGTATGAAACGATATACAGCGAGCTGGAAAACGGCATGTATGAGAAACTCAGTGTGCTCAACCGTCCCGGCACGGTGGCTATCTCTGCCGCCATAAAAGAACGCTACGGCGTGAGGACGGTGCCACACATCATCTGCAGCGGGTTCACTGCCGCTGAGATAGAGAGCGAACTCATCGACCTGTCGTATCTCGGCATCACCGACCTGTTGCTGCTGCGAGGCGACCGCCCCAAGGGGGAGAACAAATACGTTGCCATACCAGGTGGACACAGCCACGCCATTGAACTCTGCCAGCAGGTGAACCGCTTTAACCAGGGGCAGTTGCTCGCCGGCGCACATTCCGAAGGTCTGGTTACCCCATTCTCCTACGGCGTGGCCGGTTATCCCGAAAAGCACGAGGAGGCGATGAACTTCGACATCGACATCGAATATCTCAAACAGAAGGTACAGGCCGGGGCTTCGTATATCGTGACGCAGATGTTTTTCGACAACAAGAAAT
>CAVCAV010000232.1:675-4289 GCA_963600165.1 Christensenella sp. UBA1685
CAAGAAATACTTCGCCTTTGTGAAGCGGCTCCGCGACGAGGGCATCAATGTGCCTGTGGTGCCGGGACTGAAACCGCTCACCACATTAGGACACCTCACCATGCTACCAAGGACTTTCCGCGTGGATTTTCCCAAGCAGCTGTCCACGGAACTTATGAAATGCAAGAACAACGACGACGTGAAGGCCGTGGGCGTGGAGTGGGCTATCAATCAGTGCCGCGAACTCAGCGAGGCCGGCGTGCCGGGCATCCATTTCTACACGATGAACGCCTCGCAGAGCGTAGAGAAGATAATGAACGGACTGCACCAGTAACACCATGGCAAGCATGGAAAAAAAATCATTTTACGACATATTTAGGGCTGACAGCCGCAGAATATGGGTTCTCGACGGCGCAACCGGCACGATGATACAGCGACATAGACTCGGCGAGGACGATTTCCGCGGAGAGCTATTTGCCAACTGGCAAGTGAAGCTGAAGGGCGACAACGACCTAATCTCTTTGACGCGCCCCGACGTTATACGTCAGATTCACCGCAAATACCTTGAGGCTGGGGCTGACATAATAGAGACAAACACCTTCAACGCCCAACGCATATCGCAGGCTGACTACCACACGGAGGGGTTTGTAACGCAAATCAACGAGGCGGCGGTGAGGATAGCGCGCGAGGAAGCCGACCGCATGACGGCTCTAACGCCGCACAAGCCAAGGTTCGTGGCAGCTTCGATAGGCCCCACGAACCGCACCCTCTCCATGTCGCCCGATGTGGAGAACCCGGCATACAGGGCGGTGACGTTCGACGAATTGCGCAACGCCTACGTGGAACAGATGATGCCGTTGAGCAGAGGCGGTGCAGACGTGTGGCTCATAGAGACTATATTCGACACGCTCAACGCCAAGGCGGCACTCGCCGCGGCGCGACAGGTGAACGACGCCACGGGCAGGATGATGCCCGTGATGCTCAGTGTAACTATCGCAGACGCAAGCGGCAGAACGCTTTCTGGACAGACGCTCGACGCTTTCCTTGTGTCGGTGGGGCATGACGAGAACGTGATGAGCGTGGGACTGAATTGTTCGTTCGGGGCTGAGGATATGCGTCCTTACTTACAATCGCTTGCAAAGATTTCACCTTATTATATAAGTGCCTATCCCAACGCCGGCTTCCCCGATGAGGAGGGGCAATACAACGAGATACCGCAGATGATGGCAGAAGCCATCAGTGTGTTCGTCGCCGACGGTAGCGTGAACATCGTGGGCGGCTGCTGCGGTTCCACGCCCGACCATATCCGTGCGATAGCCGCTGCGGTGGAGGGCAAGGAAGCAAGAAGGCCTCCCATGGAAAGACCCAATGCCGGGTGGCTCGCCGGACTGGAGGCCATGCAGCCGATGCCTGGGGTGTTTATGAACGTGGGCGAGAGGTGCAACGTGGCGGGAAGCCGCAAGTTCCTTAGATTGATTAATGAGAAACAGTATGATGAGGCTCTTGCCATTGCCCGGAAACAGGTGCGCGATGGGGCGATGTTGCTCGACGTGAATATGGACGACGGACTGCTTGACGCAGAGAAAGAGATGGTGCGTTTCCTCTACCTCATGGCTTCCGACCCCGAGGTGGCACGAATACCGTGGATGATAGACTCGTCGAGGTTCGCCGTTATCGAGGCGGCACTGAAATGCGTACAGGGCAAATGCGTAGTGAACTCTATTTCGCTGAAAGAGGGCGAGGAGGCATTCCTCGACCATGCTCGCACGATACGGAAATATGGGGCGGCAATGGTGGTGATGGCTTTCGACGAGGAGGGACAGGCCACCACTTACGAACGCAAGATAGAGGTGTGCGGCAGGGCTTACCGCTTGCTCACCGAAAAGGCCGGCGTAAATCCCCGTGACATCATCTTCGACCCCAACGTGCTGACCGTGGCGACCGGAATGAAAGAGCACGACCGTTACGCCCTCGACTTCATCCGCGCCACAGAATGGATAAAGAAGAACCTGCCCGGGGCACACGTGAGCGGCGGCGTAAGCAACCTGTCGTTCGCTTTCCGCGGCAACAACTATCTGCGCGAGGCGATGCACGCCGTGTTCCTCTTCCACGCAATGAAAGTGGGCATGGACATGGCCATCGTGAACCCTGCCACCAAGGTGATGTATCAGGATATTCCCGAAGATTTGCTTGAGGCCATCGAGGACGTGGTGCTTTGCCGGCGCGAGGACGCTTCTGACAGGCTCTCAGCCTTTGCCGTGCGTCTGCTCGAAGAGAAACAGAAGATGACGGAAGGGAATGCCGGAAAACCGGAGGGTGATGCCGACAGACTGAACGTTCCGGTTGAAGAACGCCTTATGGCGGCTCTGCGAACAGGCGACGACGAGTTTCTTGAGGCTGACTTGCAGGAGGCTTTGGAGAAATACGGCGAACCGGGAAAGATTATCGAAGGACCGCTGATGAACGGCATGGAGCGCGTGGGCAACCTCTTCGGCGAAGGCAAGATGTTCCTGCCGCAGGTGGTGAAATCTGCCCGCACGATGAAGAGGGCGGTGGCGATACTCCAGCCGTATCTTGAAAAGGCCAAGGACGTGACGAACCGCAGCAACGGCAGATACCTCGTAGCCACAGTGAAGGGCGACGTGCATGACATAGGCAAGAATATCGTGGCGGTGGTGTTGGGGTGCAACAATTTCGATGTGGTGGACCTCGGCGTTATGGTGCCGGCGGAGAAGATAGTGCAGACGCTGAAGGAGGAGCATTTCGACTTTGTGGCGTTGAGCGGACTCATCACGCCGTCGCTCGACGAAATGTGCCACACGGCTGAAGCTATGGCTGAGGCTGGCATCAACATACCATTGTTTGTGGGCGGCGCAACGACGAGCGACTTGCACACGGCGTTGAAGATAGCTCCCTTATACCCCGGTCCCGTATTCCACATGAAGGACGCGGCGCAAAACCCCATCGTCGCACTACAGCTGCTCGGAAAAGACCGTGACAAGGTGATTACGGAGAATACCAAGAAGCAAAAGGAACTCGTGAGGCAACACGATGCGAGGAAGAAGATGGACGGTATAATACAACTCGCAGACGGCAAGAAAACTGCTGACAATGACCATATTTCTACGAACTGTACCTGTTGCAGCGGTCATGCAGAGCCACGCCATAACCGTTTGCAGATTGACTGGCAGAACGAGGATTTGCCCAAGCCTACGTACGTGGGCTATCGCACAATACCTAATATATCTATTAAGGAAGTGAGGCGGTATATCAACTGGATTTATTTCTATAACCTGTGGAAGGTGCGCGGCGGACAGGTAGAGGCGGAGACGGTGAGACGTGACGCCGAACTGATGCTCGACGAAATGGAAACGTTCCATTATATGCAGGCTGAGGTGGGCTTCTATCCGGCTTACGGCACTGACCATAGTATCGTGCTGCCTGGCGCTGTGGGGGGAAAGGACTTGGAACTGCCCACTCCACGGCAGAAGCACCCGGCTGAGAAGGGCGAACCGTGCCTTTCGCTCTGCGATTATGTGGCTCCGCGCGGCTACAATGATTTTGTGGGAGTGTTTGCCGTCACCGTGCCGCCGTCGTTCATCGAGGAACTTGAGGCGTTGAAGAAGAGTGACGAC
>CAVCAV010000233.1:0-4106 GCA_963600165.1 Christensenella sp. UBA1685
AGCGCGACGATTCAATCGTCGCCCCCATGGAAGGTGCAGCCGTGTAGAGCGCGAAGTCGGGAGACTTCGCCCCCATCGTTCGCCCCATCGCCCGTCTCCACCGTTCGCCTCAATCTCCATTTTTTTACAAAAACTCACGCATAAGGTTGCACATCTCCCAATATATTCCTAACATTGCAACGCTATCCCCCACCCTACGCTACGCACACAACCCTATGGACATTCTCAACCAACGCATCATCCGCGACGGCCGGTGCCTCACCGGCGGCATACTCAAAGTGGACAGTTTCATCAACCACCAGATGGACCCCGACCTCATGATGGAGCTTGCACGGGAGATAGTCCGCCGCTTCGCCGGACGTCCCATCAACAAGATTGTCACCATAGAAGCCAGCGGCATAGCCCCAGCCATCCTCGTGGGCTGCCTTATGCACCTTCCCGTGGTGTTCATCAAAAAGGCGCAGCCCAGCACGATGGAAGGCCTTCTCACCTCCACCGTCCACTCCTTCACCAAAGGCACCGACAGCACCGTGTGTGTAAGCTGCAGCTACCTCACCGCCACCGACCGCGTGCTCTTCATCGACGACTTCCTCGCCTACGGCAATGCCGCCCTCGCCGTCCTCGACCTCTGCCGCCAGGCCGGCGCCCGCATGGAAGCCATGGCATTCCTCATAGAAAAGGCCTTCCAAAAAGGCGGCGACCGCCTCCGCAGCCAAGGCATCGACTTCGTGGCCCTCGCCACAGTGAAAAGCCTCGACGGCGGCGTCATTGAACTGGCATAAACTTCACACCTCTTCATCGTGCTAACGATGGTGACGAACGATGGGCACGAACAATGGGACGAGCGATGGGGGACGAACGATGGGGGCGAGGTTTCCTGACCTCGCTTGAGCGTATAAATCAATTTTTGGATTACTCCCGTTTTATCAATTGAATAAAAACATATGGCCATGAAGCACATTAAATCATTGGTATTTCTTATAGCAGCCCTCTACTCGTTCTATTTTAGCCACAAATGCTTTGACGACAAGAACGGAAGATACATAGACAACCAAACTTATGGTGGAGATGCCTTTACGGGCATACAAAATGCTGCTGCTACAGCCGCAAGAAATGCGGCCGACACTGCTGTTATCGTTCAAGACGGCTTTGGCTACCTCCTCGTAGTTTCAGGCATTGCTCTTTTAGGTATGGCCGTACCTAAAGATTTAAAGGGCGGTTCTAAAAGTTAGCTTTGTCAGCTTTCGGGACTATTTTTCGTCCAAATTGTTTGTGAGCAAAGGAGCATAGCGGGCTATGCGACAGAGCGAACAGGCAAATTGGGCGAAAAGAGCCCGAAAGATGACAAAACGCAATTTTAGCGAACTTGCCCATAATTCGTTGGTAATTTATAGACCCCATAAATTTCAATATAACCTCTTCCTATAAGCTATCAGCTCCTTTCCGGTCAAGTAGATAGGTTTCCCCTCTACATAACCCGCTTTCGCTTTCTCTGCCTCCAAGATGGCTTCGAGGTCAAACTTGCCGAGCGTGATTTCCTCGTCGAAGAAGTAACAGAAATAGCGGTCGTGATGCGGGTCACGGTATCCGGTGACTATCATCTTCTCCTTGCTCATCTCGCCGGTGTTCTTCACTCGGAACGTGTACTGACGGGTGATTTGCTTGTTGAAGTCGTAGAGGATGACAAACTTGGCGTGCTTCACGTAGTCGCGGCTCTTCACCACCGCTCCATGCACGTCCTTGCCGCCCAAGCGCACGTTGTAGGCATCGTCGCGCTTGCCGCCCTCACGGCTGAACACCCAGTTGAGCTGTTCCCAACCGTTGTAGCCGCCGATGAGGATGTAGTCGTCGGGGTACTTTTCCAAGTAGTGCAACGTGAGGTATTCTTCGGGTACGTCCACTCGTTTGATGGGTTCTACTACAGGCAACTTGCTTTCGGGGTTCGTTCCGAGCGTGCATTCTTTCACGTAGAACGCTTGTTCCAGCTCAAACCGCACTCGCTCGTTCTCGTCTGCCACGCGTTTCATGGCAGCTTCGGCTTGGGCGGTACTTTGGTGGAGCACTTTCTCGCAGTATTCCTTTTCCTTTTCGGGCTTGCGAAGTGCCAACGAGTAGTAGGCTTGGTCACTGCCCTCACGGTTCTCGAAGGGATGGAACAGTTTGCCCAGCACACCTTGGAAGTTGTCGGTAATGTAGGCTTCGGGATTGACGTCGGCATGGGCGGTGATGACGTAGAAGTCGAAGTTCTTCGTCAGCATCTCTTGTATCTCCTTGCGGAATAGCTTCCGCACTTCGTTGCGCCATGCAGCTTTCTGCGAGGCGTTGTTGCGTCCGTAGAGTGCCACCACGAAGAGGAAGTTCACGTCGTAGTGTGCCAAGAGGAACGTGTCGCGGTCGAACAGACGGTTCTCAAACTGCCGGCTGAGGTAGTACTGTTGCCGACGTTGTGCTTCGGGTTTGTCGGCATCGATGAGTTTGATTTCCTTGCTCTGTTCCAGCGTGTTTTGGTTGGCGGAGATGAAGAAGTTGGGGATGATGTTGTAACCCTCGGTCACGTCGTCGCGCAGTTTGACGTGTCCTTCCCGTTCTCCCTCTGTGCCGTTGCTGAAGAGGTTGATGTTCCACTGTATCACGTTTCGGGCATAGGTAAACTGCTTGTAGATGCTTTCCTTGCCCAGGGAGTTACCTCGCTTGTAGTACTTGGAATCGCCGATGTAATAGATGGTGTCGTCCGTCGTGTTGTTGGTCAACTCGCGGTATTGGTACATGTGGTCCACCCGTTTGCCGTCGGGCTGGTCTTTGAGTTCGGCGGGGAGATTCTTGTCGCCGATGAGCTCGTCAATGATGGCTTCGAACACCACATGGAAACTCTTCACCAAGAGGTACTCCCGTTGGTCGATGTTCAAGGCGATGTTGTCGGGACGGTCGAAGAAGGCGTAGCAAAGCTCCCACAGCTCTTTGGCTTTGTCGGAGAAATACTTGTAGCGTATCTGCTTCAACCGCCGTTTGCCGTAACCGTTTATGTACCGCTTGAACTGCTTTTCGCCTATCAACTCGAAGTTGACGTTCATCTTTACGGGAAATCCGTACTGCACGTACAGGTGTTGCAGGATGCTGTAATAGATGACGAGCAACTCTTCGTCGAAGTTGACGGTGCGCTTCTTGTTGATGGGGGCAATGTAGCTCACGTCTTGTCGGTGCGAACCGAACGACTGCTGCACCACGGCGGGGCTTTTCGAGATGGTGCGTGTCCAGTTAATCTTGTTGTAACCGCTGTGCTGGTTCTTCACGATGAACATCACGTAGCTCTCGTTGTCCCTGTTCCATTTCTGCAAGGCGAGGAGCACGTCGAGGAAGGTGTTGGCCTTGCGGCGTTTCCTCGTGTTGCCCATCATGGGGGCTTGCCGGTGGAGCACAATGCTCGGCGTATCTTTCTTTCCGCCCACGCGGTCGTACTCGTGGTCCTTGAACACGCAGATGGCGCGGTATATCCACACGCTTAGCTCGTAGATGAACTTCTGTTCTTCGGGTTTCAGTTCCTTGCAAGCATCGGCGTCGATGAGGTCTTTTGGGTCGATATGCCCGAACACCTTTTCCTTGCCAAACTCTCCTTCGAGCAACACCTTGGGCAGAATGAACACGCAGTCGTTCACCTCGGGGTCGGGATTGAAGTAGTATCCCACGTAACTCAAACTGACCTTGCCCTCCACATCCTGAAGCACACCAAGCCCCTTGAGGACGTTTGCCACGTCTTCATGGGCGTATTGGTATTCTTCTATGAGTATGCGCATGGGTTAGTCGTTTATTTTGGCGTATTTGAGGAACGTGGCTCTCATTTTCAACAAGCGTTCGATGATGAAGTCAAACTGCTCGGGCCACTTACTCTTGTCTTCAAAGTCCACGTCGGGCTTCGTTTCGCTGATGATGCTCGACTTCTTATCGGGCATTTCCCGCCATTGGTATTGTACGCCCATTTCTTGTTCAATTTTCTCCTTGTGAGAGAACAACTTGTAGTATTCGTCGGTTGTGCCGTCGTCGTAGCATACTTCCATCTCGATGGCACGCTTCCGCCGTTGCTGAAGCACTGCCAAATGGAAGTCCACGCC
>CAVCAV010000234.1:0-4095 GCA_963600165.1 Christensenella sp. UBA1685
CACCAACGTAGTGGCAAAATATCCTGTATCCGACGTCGACTACATGACCTTCCAACTTCCCGACGGAGTAAAGGAGGCAAAAGACGTAGAAGTAGAGGTAGCCAACGCAGGCAAGAACTTCATCACCTACAAGGTAGTCACCCTTCAGTCTTCCGAGCAGTACGCCCACACGGCGGTAAGTGCATCGGTGCTCAACTACGTGCTTCAGGAATATTTCAGTACGACTCTTGAAAATGCCACGCAGGCCGACATCGAGAGCGCGCTTCGCAGCATACTCTACAGTTATGGCTATCTTGCCAAAGGCTCGCAGGTGTTCACCATGAAGGACGGCGATGTCGACGACAACGACGAGGCTTTCACCATATTGGCAGGCGAGACCTACTACGTCGTTGCGTGCAACGTGGTCAACGACGACCTTGGCGAAACCATCTCCTACACTACCGTCAACACCCTCGAGGCCGAGCAAAGCAAAGAGACTGTGGCTGTAGCCTATACCGGCCTTGCCAGCGACGGAGGCGCCTCCTTCTCCATCACCCCCAGCGAGGGCATCACCGCGTTCTATACGCTCTTCGGATATAAGGACACGCTCGAACCCTACATCCAACAATACGGAATAAAATACACCGCCCTCTCATTTGGAGAGCGCTGGACACCCGCAGAATGGACTTCAAGTCCCGCTACATGGAGCATCAAGGGCGAAGCCGACTATGCGCTCTACGTACTCGGCATCGACGGCGAAGGCGACCGCACGGAAGCTTCCGTCACTGCCCATATCGTTCCTTCAGCGTCAGAAAGTACCGCACCGACCATAAAGGTCAATTCCAAGACCAAAGGCAACGGCGCCGTCAGCGTGAAGTTTGAAGTCACACCAAGCAACGTGACGGAAGTTTACGTCAACCTCTTGGAAGAAAACACCGTAGAGAGCAAGCTCAACAGAGGATTTACGCTCGCCGACCTGGCAGCAGGTTCTACCGCCATCGATGTGACGAACGACATCAATACCAACGGCGAATACACCTACAGCAACGAGTCGGTAGACTCCGGCTGGCAGACGCTCCTCGTCAGCGCCAAGAGCAAAGAAGGCGACGTCACCGTGCTGCGACTCAACTTCAACGCCAACGTTGACTCCGACTGGGACGAAACGACCACCGTCTTCCCCGCTTCTTCCACCTCGAGCGTGAAGGCTTCCTTCAGCAAATTCTCTTCACCGCTCCGTCAACTCAAGGCGTTCAACGCTGTACGTCTTGGAGGAACGCTCCCCGCTGCCAAGGACTTGAAGCGATAAACTTCAGCAACCCCATCATTCCAAGTTTTCTTCGAAGAAATCCGTTCTTCGGAGGAGACTTGGTTTTTTGTACCGTATATTAAACATGCGTTCCGTCCGTTAAGCAGAACGCAAGTTCTTTTCCTTTTCAATAGACATCCCTTCTCGTTATGTGGCTACTGTTTGCCTTTCTTTCCGCCGCCTTGCTCGGTCTTTATGACGTGTCGAAAAAAACGTCGCTCAAGGACAATGCCGTGCTCCCCGTGCTGCTCGTCAACACGGTGCTGTGCGCCCTTTTCTTTTTACCTTATATAATAGGCTCGGCAATGGGCTGGTCGTCTGCAATTCCCTCCGCTCCGTGGACGTCCCACGGCCTTGTGCTCGTGAAGTCCGCCATTGTACTCACTTCGTGGGTATGCGGCTATTACGCCATGAAGCACCTTCCGCTCACCATTGTGGGCCCTGTAAATGCCACCCGTCCCGTGATGACCCTCGTCGGCGCACTGCTCATTTACGGCGAACGGCTCAACCTCTGGCAATGGGCCGGCGTGCTGCTCGCCCTGCTTTCCTTGTTTCTCCTAAGCCGAAGCGGGAAAAAGGAAGGCGTAAGCTTCAGCCACAACCGCTGGATATTCCTCCTCTTCCTTGCCGCCGCCACTGGAGCCGCCAGCGGACTTTACGACAAATACCTCATGGCGCCCGTTGACTGCGGAGGCGCCGGACTCGACCGCTTCTTCGTGCAAGGTTGGTACAATCTGTACCAAGCCGTCATCATGACGGTGGTCATACTCCTCATCTGGTATCCCCACCGCCGCACCACCACACCCTTCCGATGGCGATGGAGCATCGTACTGATATCCGTATTCCTCACACTGGCCGACATGGCCTATTTCTATGCGCTCTCCTGTCCCGGCGCCATGATTTCCATCGTGTCGATGGTGCGCCGCGGCAGCGTACTCGTCAGCTTTGCCTTCGGTGCGTTTATCTTCCACGAGCAAAATCTTAAGGCCAAACTCCTGGATCTTCTTTTCGTCCTGTTGGGAATGGTCTGCCTATGGATAGGAAGTTAGGAAATAGAAAATTTACAAGTTCATGACACTCCAGGAATATATCCAAAACAAAGTGCTCCCCAAGTACGACCACTTCGACGCTGCTCACCGCCGCGACCATGCCTTGTCGGTAATGGAACGCAGCATGCAAATTGCCTCCCATTACCCCGAAGTGGACCGCTGCATGCTTCTTGCAGCCGCTGCCATGCACGATTTGGGTCTTTGCGAGTCGCGTGAGACGCACCACCTCGCTTCGGGCCGCATCGTCCGCCAGGACGTGCAACTGCGCCAATGGTTCTCGGCCGAACAAATAGAGACCATCGCCGAAGCCGCCGAGGACCACCGAGCCTCTTCCGGCAAGCCGCCGCGCAGCATCTACGGATGCATTGTGGCAGAAGCCGACCGGCTCATCGATCCAGACGTCGTCATCCGCCGTTGCTTGCAGTACGGCTTGGCCCATTACCCCGAAATGACTCCCGACGGGCAGATACAGCGTGCCCGCACCCATCTTATGGAAAAATATGCCGAAGGCGGATACATGCACCTGCTCCTTCCCGAAAGTCCCAACGCAGCCCCGCTTGCCACCCTTCGTGCCCTGTTGAAAGACGATGAGGCTCTGACGAAAAAGATGGAAGAAATACTCGGCGAACTGCGCGCATAACGAACGCCTTTTGCCATGTCCGCGTTTCCAAAAAGGGGCGAAACGGCGCTATAATACGTCGGTTTTTGCATTTAGATGCGCACCGAGCGCTTGTATTCTTTTAAAATTCGTACATTTACGCTCAAGAGAAAGCTGCCGAAGTGTGCACGAAGCCTTCAGTGCTTCCTCGTTACAATGAAAAGCCCATGCCTATGCAAGCAAAAGATATGTCACAGAATGCAGAAGCGCGCCAGGCGTTTTTGCAAGAACTCATGGCCGTCTACCACGACGAGAACCTGCGTCCCGAAAGCAAGGACGCACACGCCTTGGCTTACTACCTCGACTCCGTTGCCCAGGCACATCCAGAGCGCACAAGCGATGCGTTCGGGTTCAACCGCATTGTGATGGCCTTGCGCGTCATCCGTTTGGCAGCCAGCGAGATTGGTCTTCGCGGCAACGTGCTCAAAGCTTATCTGCTTCGTGCTCTCGTGCGTGACGAGGACGAATGCAAGGCAATAGACAAGCTCTTCGGCAAAGAAACGGGCGATGCCGTGCGTCGCTTCCTTCGTGTGGAAGCCATCGAGGTGAAGACAGAAGCCATGCGTACCGACAATTTTCGCAACTTGCTTATTGCCCAGGCTGGCGACATGCGCGTGGTGCTCATGCTTATAGCCGATTCTGTAAACCTCATGCGCAGCATCCGCGACTCGGAGCGCGACGACGAGCGCCGTAAGGCCGCTACCGAGGCCGCCTATCTCTATGCTCCTTTGGCCCATAAGCTCGGTCTTTACAAGTTGAAGAGCGAACTTGAGGACCTGAGCCTGAAATACTTGGAGCACGATGCTTACTATATGATAAAGGAAAACCTCAATGCCACCAAGCGTGCCCGCGACGCTTACATTGAGCGTTTCACCGCGCCTATCCGACAGATGCTCGATGCCGAAGGACTGCGCTACCACATGAAGGGCCGCACGAAGAGCATCCATTCCATTTGGCAGAAGATGAAGAAGCAGCAGTGCGGCTTCAATGGCGTGTACGACCTCTTTGCCATCCGCATCATCCTCGACTCGCCCCTTGCCTTGGAAAAAGAACAGTGCTGGAAGGTGTTCTCGCTCATTACCAACAAATACGAGAGCAACCTC
>CAVCAV010000235.1:0-4084 GCA_963600165.1 Christensenella sp. UBA1685
ATTCTTACGGCCTTGATCCTTATCAGGAGTGCGAAAGCACGCAGATGATCTGCTTTGAGAACGCCAAGTGGGCCTACGTGGTAGGTACTGCCATCGCACTCAAGGAAAAAGCAAAGGACGCCGTAGAAGCTGCCGAATACATCGGCGAAGGCCTTCAGGCATTCTGCATCCCCGGCTCTGTAGCCGACGACCGTAAGGTCGGTGTAGGTCACGGCAAACTCGCAGCCCGTCTGCTCTCACCCGAAACCAAGTGCTTCGCTTTCCTCGCAGGTCACGAAAGCTTCGCCGCCGCTGAAGGCGCTATCAAAATCGCCCAGATGGCCAACCAGAGCCGTCCCGCCGACAAGCCCCTCCGTTGCATCCTCAACGGTCTCGGCAAGGACGCTGCCATGATCATCAGCCGCATCAACGGCTTCACCTACGTACAGACCAAGTTCGACTACTACACGGGCGAACTCAACGTGGTCAAGACCATCGCCTACAGCGACGGTCCCCGCGCCAAGGTGAACTGCTACGGTGCCGACGACGTACGCGAAGGCGTAGCCATCATGTGGAAGGAAGACGTAGACGTTTCCATCACCGGTAACTCTACCAACCCCACCCGTTTCCAGCACCCCGTTGCAGGTACCTACAAGAAGGAGCGCGTGCTCGCCGGCAAGCCCTACTTCAGCGTAGCCTCCGGTGGCGGTACGGGCCGTACCCTCCACCCCGACAACATGGCTGCAGGTCCCGCCTCTTACGGTATGACCGACACCATGGGCCGTATGCACTCCGACGCTCAGTTCGCTGGTTCGTCCTCAGTGCCCGCTCACGTAGAGATGATGGGCTTCCTCGGCATCGGTAACAACCCCATGGTAGGTTGCTCCGTAGCTTGCGCCGTTAAGGTTGACCTCGCTCTCAACAAGAAATAAACAGGACCTGACGCAACAGCGTTTCTATACCCACAAATCCTCCATAGCCCCGCAAAGGGATTATGGAGGATTTTTTCGTATCTTTCGCCCTCTATGTGGGCGAACGATGTGGGCGAACGATGAAGCGAACGATGAAGCGAACGATGAAGCGAACGATGAAGCGAACGATGGGGGCGAAGTCTCCCGACTTCGCGCTCTATACGGCTTCGCCTTCTATGGAGGCGACGTTTGAAACGTCGCGTTCTACACGGCTTCGCCCTCCATGGAGGCAACGTTTGAAACGTCGCGTTCTACACGGCGGTTTGCACGATCTTGAATTCACGAACACATGACACGAACATTACGTTTAAAAAGAGAATACCATGCTCGCGCATGCTAAGTCAGGGGACTTCGCTCCCATAGAGGGCGCCCTGCATGGCTCAACTGCGCGACCGAAGAATCCCAACTTTGAAGACTGCAGCAACGAAAGCGTACATTTCAGCTGAAACGTCAGAGAAAAACCATAAATTTGTATACTGTCTACGATTCAGATGTCTGCCGCATGTCGCATGACAAAGATCTTGGGCTTCATCTGATGAGCGACACATACATTGTCAACGATTTGATAGCAGAGCTAAGAAACAAACAATAGGCACAAACAATGGACAAAGGGCAATTCCTGTTATATCAAACTCCAGAAGGCGATTCGCAGATAGAGGTGAAGCTGCAAAACGATACTGTCTGGCTATCGCTTGACCAGATGGCAGAGCTTTTTCAACGCAACAAGTCAACTGTCTCACGGCATATAAAGAACGTGTTGGAGGATGGGGAACTTGACGAAAAAGAGGTTGTTGCATTTTTTGCAACAACCACTAAACATGGAGCTATAGAGGGGAAGGTCCAAGAACACCGAGTGACTTTCTACAACCTCGACATGATAATCAGCGTAGGCTATCGTGTACATTCCTACCGTGGCGTACAGTTCCGTATATGGGCGACCAAAGTGTTGAAGGAATATATAGTCAAAGGTTTTGCCATGAATGATGACCTGTTGAAACGGGCCGGAGGTGGCAATTATTTTGATGAGCTTCTTGCAAGAATACGCGATATCCGCTCCAGCGAAAAGGTGTTCTATCGTAAGGTGCTTGAGATTTACGCTCTCAGCATCGACTATGACCCGCGAGTGGAAATGACACAAAAGTTCTTCAAAACGGTACAGAACAAGATGCACTTTTCGGTTCACGGCCATACGGCAGCGGAAATAATATATGAGAGAGCCGACGCCGAGAAGGACTTCATGGGGCTGACCACGTGGACGGGGGCGATGCCCACCAAACCCGAAGCGGAAATAGCCAAGAACTATCTCACCCACGAAGAGATGAAGTCGCTGAACCGCATCGTAAGCCTGTATCTTGACTTCGCAGAAATGCAAGCTGAGGAACACCGTCCTATGTATATGAAGGACTGGATAAACATTCTCGACGACTTCCTCCGTATTTCCCGAAAAGATATCCTCACTCATGCAGGTAAAATCTCGGCCCGGCTTGCCAAAGAGAAAGCCGACCAAGAATACGACAAATTTAAGGAACGCACCAAAAACCAGCTGTCGCTTGTAGAAATCCATTTCTTGGAGAACTTTGAGCGTGAACAGAAGAAATTGATGGGAGAGAAAGGCAACAGAACAAAATGAACTGAATAATGGGGCGCTGTAACGCTTCATGTCCATTGCCCTCCATTGGTACGAACGATGGGTGCGAACGATGGGTACGAACGATGGGTGCGAACGATGGGGGCGAAGTCTCCCGACTTCGCGCTCTACACGGCTTCGCCTTCTATTGGGGCGACGCTGCGCGAATGTGCAAATGTGCAATTGTGCTGCGCAGCATGCCCTGCTCATGGAAGCAACGTTTGAAACATCGCGTTCTACACGGAAATTAAATACCTTTCCTGCGCAAGCGAGCTCGGGAGAGCTCGATTCCCATCGTTCGCCCCCATGCGCTTGCACCCCCATCGTCCGTTGCGAACAATAAGCGAACGGTGAAGCGAACGATGGGGGCGAAGTCTTTAGACTTCGCGCTCTACACGGATTCGCCTTCTATGGGGTGACGCTGCGCGAATGTGCAAATGAACTGCGCAGCATGCCCCGCTCATGGAGGAGACGTTTGGAACGTCGCGTTCTACACGGCTCACTTGCGCTGAGAATATCTCCACGGCAGGATGGTACTGTTATCAAATCCTGTTTCACATGTTGCCGGGCCGTTATGTCAAAGGACGAAAGAATGGACCGAGTTCCGCTCATTCTCTACAAAAATACTCCGACAGCGATAATAAGCGCTACTAAGGCACTGCTGTGAGCGGTACCAAATCGCCGATATTATCATACGGCAAATGATTTTATTCAGATTCGTTTTGCCTGTTTAGAGAAATAGTTGTATTATTGCATCGTCTAAGTCAAGTACATGTGTGAAAAATCACAGGCTTGGTTTGACATACATATGATAAAGGCGTTTTTGTGCGCTTTGGTTTTGACGATAGAAGAACTTCGCAAACTCTACGGATTGTCAAGAACAAAGCAACAGGAACGCTCCAGTGGGTGTATTGTATACTATCCATTATGGCTCAATTCCGCTTTATGGCGAGGATTAGGTCAGAGATGGTTTATATATGCATCAGCGTGGGGCTTTCCGTTGCTCGTTTCGACAATCCGGGCAATGCGAAGGCCTTTCTATCGTGGAACGAGTGACAGAACTGGCTCCGCGCTTTTTTGTGTGTATTCCTAAAAGCAAATAGTAATAGGCCTGTGAGGAACCTACTGGCCGCAACGTCTAACAATTATGACTATACAAGAAGCTAAGTCAAGTTTGGAGGATGAGGTTAAGGATTTTCCTTACACCTATGATGATCCATTTGGAAATGCTGGTAGTTATCGAAAGTTGATTGACTTTCTATATACGAGCATAATGTCTAACGAACTAAATTCAGAAGAAGCAAAAGATTGGTTGTTTGAATTATATGACAAACAAGACGAGAAAGAAAAACTTATTTTTCAAGATCGGGTTGATGTAATAATGACCGCTTTAGATCGCCTTAAAAACGATAATAAACTCAAATGACAATAGTATGGAAAAGAAAGACGACATTCAAAGCAGAAGAGAATTCTTCAAGAAAGCAGCAAAAGGTGTGCTACCTATCTT
>CAVCAV010000236.1:0-4084 GCA_963600165.1 Christensenella sp. UBA1685
AGAAACAACAACTTTATAAACTTTCGTGATATGAGTGAAATTGCAAACCTGCAGCCGCAGGCCATCTGGAAGAACTTCGACTTGCTCACACAAGTGCCGCGTCCTTCCGGTCATTTGGAGAAAGTACAGAAATTTTTGCTCGACTGGGCAAAGGAACACAACGTGGAGGCTTTCCAGGACGAAGCCGGAAACATCATCATGCGCAAGCCCGCCAGCCCCGGCATGGAGGACCGCAAATATGTGACGCTCCAGGGCCACATGGACATGGTGCCGCAGAAGGAGAAAGACTCTACCCACGTGTTTGAAACCGACCCCATCGAAACCTACATCGACGGCGAATGGGTGAAGGCCAAAGGCACTACGCTCGGATCGGACGACGGCATGGCCGTGGCCACCATCATGGCCATCATGGAGGACAACACGCTGAAGCACGGCCCCGTGGAAGGTTTCATCACCGCCGACGAAGAGACCACCATGTACGGCGTGAACCACATGAAGGCCGAAACGCTCAAGGGCGACATTCTCCTCAATCTCGACAACGAGACGGAGGGCGAAATGATCGTAGGTTCGGCAGGCGGCGTGAACATGACCGCCACACTCGAGTACAAGCCCGAAGAAACCGACAAGGGCGACGCCGCCGTGAAGGTGACGCTCCACAACCTCCTGGGCGGACACTCCGGACTGGAAATCAACGAGGGCCGCTGCAATGCCAACAAGGCCATGGCACGCCTCGTGCAGGACGCCGTTGCCAACTTCGAGGCCTGCCTTTCTGAATGGAAGGGCGGCAACATGCGCAATGCCGTGCCCCGCGAAGCCGAAGTAGTGCTCACCCTGCCGAAAGAAAACGTGGCCGCCTTCAAGGAGGTGGTAGACGAATGGCGCCAGACGTTCACCGACGAGTACGGCGTTATCGAGAAGTCGCTCGCACTCGACGTGGAAGACGTGGAAGTTCCCTCCCACATCGTTCCCGCCGAAATTCAGGACAACCTCGTGAACGCACTCTGCGCCGCCCACAACGGCGTGCTGCGTTTCATCCCCGAAGTGCCCTCCATCGTGGAAACTTCCTCCAACCTCGCCATCGTCAACATTGCCGAAGGCAAGGCAGAGTTCCTCATACTCATCCGTTCCTCGCGCGACTCCATGCGCGAATGCTGCGCCGAAACGCTCGAGAGCGCTTTCGCCATGGCAGGCATGAAGGTGGAACTGAGCGGCGACTATCCCGCCTGGCAGCCCAACCCGAAGAGCGAGATTGTTGCCCTCATGAAGGACGTATACCGCGACCTCTTCGGCGAAGAGAACCGCGTACAGGTTATCCACGCCGGCCTCGAGTGCGGCGTCATCGGCGCACTCCGTCCCCACATGGACCTTGTAAGCTTCGGCCCCACGCTCCGTTCGCCCCACACGCCGAGCGAGCGTTGCCACATCCCCAGCGTGGAGAAGTACTGGAAGTTCGTGAAGACTACGCTTGAGCGTATTCCCAAGAAATAAAGCACAGCGCTGACGCACTGCGTTTTTCCGAAAAACAAGAAAGGCCGCAAAGCCGCCGACACCGGTGACTTTGCGGCCTTTTTGCGCAAGCACGGAAAAATTACGGCTCGCTTCGTAAAACTTTCTGCCCACCCAACGCGTTGGGCCCGCAGAAAGTTTTTTGCAATTGTTTGCATAATCTATGGGGGCGAAGTCTCGCTTCGCGAATGTGCAAATGTGCGAATGTGCAAATGTGCAAATAAGCTGCGCTGCATGTGTGCCCCCTATGGAGGCGACGATTAAATCGTCGCGCTCTACACGGCTCGCACACTACGGTTGGGGGCGCAAGCTACTCCATTATAAGGCTACCTAATTTATATAATCACTTCAGCCAAAGTTTTATGCGTAAATATTACGCATTTTATTTGGAAGTATAACCGCCATGCCCTACCTTTGCGTATTATTTACACATCACAGTTATGCAGAACAAAGAATATTGCTACAAATACCCGCATCCGAGCGTGACGACCGACTGCGTGATATTCGGGTTTGACGGCAACAAACTGAAGGTGTTGCTTATAGAAAGAGGCGCCGAACCGTTCAAAGGCAAATGGGCCTTTCCCGGCGGTTTCCTCAATATGGACGAGTCGGCAGAGGAAGGCGCGGCCCGCGAGTTGCAGGAAGAAACCGGACTGACCGGGGCTTACATCCGCCAGTTCCATGCGTTCACCGCTCCCGACCGCGACCCTCGCGAACGAGTCATCACCATTGCCTACTATGCGCTGGTGCGTTTGCAGGACGTGAAAGCCGGCGACGATGCCGCCAAGGCCCAATGGTTTTCGCTCGACGAAATTCCGCCGCTGGCTTTCGACCACGACCAGATTCTGCAGATGGCAGAGCACACATTGCGCAAGCAAATCCACTTCGAACCAATAGGGTTTGAATTGCTGCCCGAAAAGTTCACGATGAAAGCCTTGCAGCAACTGTACGAAGCAGTTTTGAACGTAAAGTTCGACCGACGCAATTTCTACAACAAAATGCGGCATTTGGGCATACTGACGCAACTGGACGAGACGGTAAAGCAAACCGCGAAAAGAGATGCGTTTCTCTACTCGTTCAACCACGGGATGTACGAAGAAATGAAACAGAAAGGATTCAGACTGGAATTTTAAGAAAGGAGGCTACACATGAAATACAACAGATCGAACCTAGTCAACGAGGGCAAGACGTTCGCAAAGGACGACTTCGTTTTCTTTTGGGGACACCATGAGGGCAAGAACGGCGTAGGCAAATCGTGCTTCAGCCAATGGTATCCGTGCGTTTTTGAGGTGGACGGACAGCAATACAACTGTGCCGAACAATATATGATGGCCCAAAAGGCGAAGCTCTTTGGCGATGAAGAAATCTACGGACAGATTCTTTTGGAGACGGACCAAAAGGCCATCAAGCGTCTCGGTCGGCTGGTGAAGAACTACGACGATGCGGTGTGGTCGGCTAAACGATTTGAAGTTGTCGTCAAAGGCAACATGGCCAAATTCTCCCAAAACGAGGCTTTGCGGAATTTCCTTCTCGGCACAGGGAGCAGGATTATTGTGGAAGCGAGTCCGAAAGACAGGCTTTGGGGCATCGGGCTTGACGAATTTGCAGAAGACGCTGTCAACCCAACGTTGTGGAAAGGCGAAAACCTTTTGGGTTTTGCTCTTATGGAAGTACGCGACAGGCTGAACGGCACGTCGGCAGAGATTTTTGGGGCTAAATAATACAGAAAGAAAAGAGAGAATCAATAGTTTTCGGCACGGAGCTCGAAGTAGCTCTGCGGATGGGCGCAGACGGGGCATACTTCGGGAGCCTTCTTGCCCACTACGATGTGGCCGCAGTTGGAGCACTGCCATACGCTGTCGCCTTCACGGGAGAAGACTACGGCGTCTTCGATGTTCTTGAGCAAACGGCGGTAGCGCTCTTCGTGGGCTTTTTCAATGGCGCCTACCATCTCGAACTTGGCAGCGATTTCGGGGAAACCTTCCTCACGTGCTTCCTTGGCGAAAGTGGCGTACATGTCGGTCCACTCGAAGTTTTCACCGGCAGCAGCGTCGGCGAGGTTGTCGGTCGTAGTGGGAATTTCGCCGCCGTGGAGGAGTTTGAACCAGATCTTGGCGTGCTCCTTTTCGTTGCGGGAAGTTTCTTCGAAAATGTTGGCCATCTGAACGTAGCCGTCCTTCTTGGCCTTCGAAGCGAAGTACTGGTATTTGGTGTGAGCCTGCGACTCGCCGGCAAATGCAGCGGCGAGGTTCTGCTCGGTCTTGGTGCCTTTGAGAGATTTCATTGTGTTCTTGTTTGGGTGAGAGGGGAATTACTTTTTGAAATAGCGGTTGAAAAGACCTTCGAAGCCGCGGCCGTGGCGGGCTTCGTCGCGTGCCATTTCGTGAACGGTGTCGTGGATGGCGTCGAGGTTGAGTTCCTTGGCGCGCTTGGCAATGCGGGCCTTGTCGGCGCAAGCTCCGCTTTCGGCCTGCATACGCTTTTCGAGGTTGGTCTTGGTGTCCCAAACGACGTCGCCAAGGAGTTCGGCAAACTTGGCAGCGTGTTCGGCCTCTTCCCAAGCGTAGCGCTTGAAAGC
>CAVCAV010000237.1:0-4055 GCA_963600165.1 Christensenella sp. UBA1685
CAAAAGCAAACAATTGCAAAAAACTTTCTGCGACCCCAACGCTTTGGGGTGCCGTGGATTTCTTACGGCGTGCCTTGGAATTTTTACGGCGTGCCTTGGACGAACGATGGGGGCGAGCTCTCCCGAGCTCGCTTGAGCGAAAAAAGGCAACTTCTTTCAAAGAATGCTTTACTCGCCCATGCGAAGTCAGGAGACTTCGCCCCCATCGTTCGCCCCCATCGTTCGCCCCCAAGCGCAACTCTTCACGCAAACAAGTCGTCCATTGTGATTTGCACTTGAGCCAATGTAGCATATTGCGTGGGGCGCACACCGAAAGTGGTGATCATCGTAGGGATAATGCCGCTCTTCACACCGGTTTCCGCCACAAAGTCGGCCATGCGGTTGCGAATGCGCATGTCCTCTTCGCGGGTGATGGTGTAAGGCATCTGCGAATACTTTATTTCGCACAGGTTCATCAGGTTGTCGGCACGCTCTATAAGCAAATCGATCTGTGCGGCGGGCTTGGAAATCCGGCTTCGCCACGAATAATACTCTGTGTGTATCTGGTCGATGCCCAAGAAATGCTTTATCTGGGGTATATGCAACATGCAAACGCGCTCAAAAGCCAAACCATACCAAGTGTTCTGCCGGGGCTTTCCCATCATGTGGGTCCAAAAAGCGGTGTCCGTCGTTCCCGGATGGCAAAACGTCATGTAGAATAAGGTATAGAGGTCGGTAAGCTGAAATATCTGGTCCTTCAGTTTTATCTTCTTGTCGCGTGTGTTGTATCCTCTTACGAAATCGCAATTTATCAATTCCCGAAGAACTTTTGTCAACGTCCCTCCCGACTTCAGTTTCAATTTCTCCGTCAGTTCCTTTCTTGTCAAGCCTTGCCGGCAAGAAGTCAGAGCCTCTATTACCCGCATGTAAACCTCCGAGTTTCGGAACAAGGAAGAATAGAGCCTTCCGTATTCCCTTTTGAGTTCGGCATGGGGCGAGAAAAACAGTCTGTCGACGTTGGCTTCCACTCCTTGTGTACGGTCGAGCAAGCTCAGATAATAAGGCACGCCGCCAAGAACGGTGTAAATCTGAAGTATGGAAAGGCGAGTCCATGAGAAGCCATAGGCCTGCAGCATCAGTTCGGTCTCGCAGAGCGTGAAAGGGGCGAGGTACATCTCGTGCGTAATCCGGTTGTGAAGCCCGCCATGGCTGTCTATCAGATTGGCAATCATCCACGACGTGGCACTTCCGCAAACCACAAGCATGATTTCGCTCTGGTACGCAGCCCATCCGTTCCAAAAGTGCTCAAACGCCTGTTGGAAGTCTGACTTCGGGGTATCGAGGCACGGAAGTTCGTCAATAAATACCACCAGCCTCTCTCCGTTGAGCTTCGACTTCAACAACTGCTTCAAAGCCTCGAAAGCCTCAGTCCAGCTTGCAGGAACAGAAAAGTTCGAACCGCCATATTCCTTCAAGGCATAACCGAAATTAGAGAGTTGGGCCCCCGTGGGTGCCTCTATGGACCCTGACATTTCAAAGGCAAACTTGTCACGAAAAAGATTTCTCACAAGATAGGTCTTGCCAATGCGCCGGCGGCCATATACGGCCACAAACTCGGCTTTGCCGGAATGCTCATAGGCCGTCAATTGCGCAATTTCCTTCTTTCGTCCGATGATTTGCTCCATAGTTCAAATTTTACATGAATAACATGGTGCAAAAATAAGACATAATCCAAAGAAACGTGAGGACACTTTAGCCAAATCGGTCCGTTTTTTACCGATTTGGCTAATGAATAGCGGATACAATAGCCAAATCGGTGAGATTTTTGCCGATTTGGCTAAACAATGGGCTAAAGATTCTTTTAGGGTGCAAGCGCATGGGGACGAACGATGGACGAACGATGGGAGCTCGCCCCCATCGTTCGCCCCATGCAAGGTGAAGCCGCGCAAAAGCCCCCCAACGGCCCCAAACTATTTGCACGTCAGCGCGAAAAGGCGTAACTTTGCAAGCGTTTTCTGGAGTAAAGTCGCTCCAGGAAGAAATCCCCACACACAGTTTGAAAACATTTGAAGAGTTGGGCGTTTCGGAGGAAATCCGCCGCGCCATCAGCGAAATGGGCTACGAACAGCCCATGCCCGTTCAGGAAGAAGTAATCCCCTACTTGCTCGGAACGGGCAACGACGTCATAGCCCTGGCCCAGACCGGCACAGGCAAAACCGCCGCCTTCGGACTCCCCGTCCTCCAGAAAGTAAACCCCGCCGACCGCACCACGCAGGCCGTCATTCTCAGTCCCACACGCGAACTCTGCCTGCAGATTGCCGGCGACCTCAAGGACTACTCGCGCTACATCGACGGCCTCCACGTGCTCGCCGTGTACGGCGGTTCGAGCATAGAAAGCCAGATACGCTCGCTCCGCAAGGGCGCACAGGTCATCGTGGCCACCCCCGGCCGACTCATCGACCTCATGCACCGCGGCGTGGCAAAACTCGACGCCGTGGAAAACGTGGTGCTCGACGAAGCCGACGAAATGCTCAACATGGGTTTCACCGAGAGCATCAACGAAATTCTTGCCGGAGTCCCCGAGGAGCGCAACACGCTGCTCTTCTCCGCCACCATGGGCAAGGAGATCGAACGCATTGCCAAAAGCTACCTCCACGACTACAAGGAAATTGTGGTGGGCTCGCGCAACGAAGGCGCCGAGAACGTCAACCACATCTACTACCTCGTCCACGCCAAGGACAAATATGCCGCCCTCAAGCGCGTGGTGGACTACTACCCCCGCATCTACGGCATCATCTTCTGCCGCACCCGCATGGAAACGCAGGAGATTGCCGACCAGCTCATCCGCGACGGCTACAACGCCGAAGCGCTCCACGGCGACCTCTCGCAGGCCCAGCGCGACCTCACCATGCAGAAGTTCCGCCAGCACCACACGCAGCTACTCATTGCCACCGACGTGGCCGCTCGCGGACTCGACGTGGAGGACCTCACCCATGTAATCAATTACGGACTGCCCGACGACGTGGAGAACTACACCCACCGCTCCGGCCGCACCGGACGCGCCGGCAAGCGCGGCACGAGCATCAGCATCATCCACCTCCGCGAGAAGGGCAAGGTGCGCATCATAGAAAAGGTCATCGGCAAGAAGTTTGAAGTGGGCACGCTGCCCGAACCGCAGGAAATCTGCACCAAGCAGCTCTACAAGGTGATGGACGAGCTGGAACGCATAGAAGTGAACGACACGGAGATTGCACCGTTCCTCCCCGAAATTTTCCGCAAGCTGGAATGGCTTACGAAGGAAGACCTCGTCAAGCGCATCGTGAGCCGCGAGTTTGGCCACTTCCTCCGCTACTATGCCGACGCACCCGCCATTGAGCAGCCCACCGACCGCCGCAGCCGCAAGGACGCCGACGACGCCACCGCCGAAAGCCGCCGCGAGCGCCGCCGCCAGGGCGACCACAAGGCTGAAGAGGGCTACACGCGCCTTTTCATCAACCTCGGCAAGCGCGACAACTTCTACGCACGCGAAATAATCAACCTCGTCAACCGCCACGTGCGCGGCACTAAGGTGGAAATAGGCCGCATAGACCTGACGAACAACTGCTCGTTCTTCGAAGTGCCTTCGGAAGATGCCGAACTGGTGCTCAGCAAGATGAAGCGCGTGAAGGTGGGCGACCGCAAAGTGGTGGTCGACAATGCTGACCGCGAAGACGGCACGCCCAACGGTCCGCAGACCGACCGCCGGGCCCACAAAGAGCGCCGCAAAAGCGGCCGCACCTATGCCGACGTGGCCGACGCACAGCAGCTCAAGCAGGGCTGGAAAGCCGAAAAGAAAGCCCGCAAGGCCAAAAAAGCCAACAAGCAGAACGACGCGTTCGAAAAACCCGACAACGGGAAAAAGGACGACTGGCGCCAGTTTTTCAAACACGACTGAGGTATTTGGTAAAGTTGCAAAAAACAAATTGCCAAATGGTTAGTGCGGCGAGCGGCCTGAATTGAAAATCGGCGGCCGAAGGGAAAGCCAAAGGCCACCACTCGTAAGCCCAGGTCACGGAACGAAGTGACGCGGCCTGGGT
>CAVCAV010000238.1:0-3996 GCA_963600165.1 Christensenella sp. UBA1685
GGGTGTCGCTTCGCTTGCCCTGGGCTATGTTGTGCTGGGCTTTCAGCCCGCTCTTGACCATCCCAAACCAACCACAGTGTATTCCTTCGCAATCTATCTTATGATGCTGTGTTGCAACGTGGCATCGCTTTTCAACCGGAAAATCCGTACCATGATGCGCGGCCACGTCGACACATGGCGCATACTGCGCCGTAGCGTGGAAAAAGGCCAGACCTACGTTTGGTTCCACGCCGCATCGCTCGGAGAGTTTGAGCAAGGGCGTCCCCTCATGGAACGCCTCAAGCGCGAACACCCCGAAAAGAAGATACTCCTCACCTTCTTCTCCCCCTCGGGCTACGAAGTGAGGAAGGACTATGCCGGAGCCGACATCGTGTGCTACCTGCCGTTCGACACGCCCTTCAACGCGCGCAAGTTCGTACGCCTCGCACAGCCCGAGGCAGCCTATTTCATCAAGTATGAATTCTGGCGCAACTACATCGAGGTGCTCTACAAGCGCGGCATACCCTCCTACAGCGTGTCGAGCATCTTCCGCGAAGGACAGATTTTCTTCCGCTGGTACGGCCGCGGCTATGCACGCGTGCTCCACCGCATGACGCGCCTCTACGTGCAGAACGAAGCCTCCCGCCAGCTCCTCGCCACCATAGGAGTGGACCACGTCGACGTGGTGGGCGACACCCGCTTCGACCGCGTCATCGACATACGCAACGCTGCCAAGCCCCTTCCCCTCGTGGAACGCTTCGCCGGCTGCTGGCGCGTGCTCGTGGCAGGAAGTTCGTGGGCGCCCGACGAGGACATCATCATCCCCTATTTCAACGCCCATCCCAACCTCAAACTCGTGCTCGCTCCCCACGTGGTGAGCGAAGAGCACCTCAGACAGATTGAGGAAAAACTCAAGCGGCCCGCCGTCCGCTACTCCTCAGCCACCCCCAAGAGCGTGGTGGAGGCCGACTGCCTCATCATAGACTGCTACGGACTCCTCTCCAGCATCTACCGCTACGCCGCCGTGGCCTACGTGGGAGGCGGATTTGGCGTAGGCATCCACAATGTGCCCGAAGCCGCCGTCTACGGCGTGCCCGTCATCATCGGGCCGAACAACAAGAAATTCCGCGAAGCCCAGGCACTCCTCCAAAACGGCGGATGCCGCGAAATAAGCTGCGCCGAAGATTTCAACGCACTCCTCGACCGTTTCCTCTCCGACAAAGACGAACTCCAGCGCGCCGGAGAGGCCGCCGGCAGCTACATCCGCGACAATGCCGGAGCCACCGACGTGATTCTCGGCACGCAACACCAAGCCTGACCACCCTGAAGAACAGCGAATGAAAGTACTACACGTCAACACATCCGACCACACCGGCGGCGCAGCCATTGCCGCCATGCGGCTCATAAAGGCTCTGCGCCAACACGGCGTGGAAGCACGGCTCCTCTGCCGCGACCGCACGCTCCCCCCTGAGCGCACCGAAGTGGTCAGTCTCGCCCCCTCTCCCTGGCGCAGACTCAAGTTTGCCCTCGAACGTGCCGAAATATTCGCTGCCAACGGCTTCACACGCAAAGGACTCTTCGCCGTCGACACCGCCCGCTACGGCAACGACATCACCCTCCTTCCCGAATTCAAGGAAGCCGACGTCGTACACCTCCACTGGACCAACCAGGCCATGCTCTCCCTTTCGCAGATAGAAAAGATTTTGCAGACGGGAAAGCCCGTGGTGTGGACCATGCACGACATGTGGACCTTCACCGGCGTGTGTCACTACGCCGACAAATGCACCCTCTGGCAGCAAGCCTGCCACCACTGCCCCCAGCTCCAGCGGCCCTCCGCCCACGACTGGTCGGCGCGCATCTTCAAAAAGAAAGCCAAAGTCTATGCCCATCCCAACCTCACCCTCGTGGCCTGCAGCCACTGGCTGGCAGAGCTGGCGCGCAAGTCGCCCCTCCTCCGGGGCCACCGCATAGAGAGCATTCCCAACCCCATCGACACGCAGTTCTACCAGCCCGCACCCGACAAGGCCGAAGTGCGCCGCCACCTCGGCATACCCACCGACAAGACCGTGCTCTTCTTCGCCGCCTTCAAGGTGACCGACCCCAAGAAAGGCATCGACTACCTCAGCGAAAGTCTCACCCTTCTGCTTCAGGAACATCCCGAACTGCGCGAAAAGCTCGTGCTCGTGCTCGGCGGACGGCAGTCCGAAACCATGGCCGACGCGTTCCCCATACCCACCGTGGCGCTCCCCTTCGACAACAGCGAAGAGGTGATGCGCGCACGTTACCAGGCCGCCGACCTCCTGCTCATGCCCACCCTCATGGACAACCTTCCCAACACCATTGTGGAAGCCATGGCCTGCGGCGTGCCCGTAGTGGGCTTCAACGTGGGCGGACTGCCGCAAATGATCGAAACCGGCGTGAACGGCTACCTCGCCGACTATTGCAACAGCCTCGACTTCGCCAACGGCATCTTCCGCATTCTCTCTTCGGCAAGTTACCCCGCGCTCTGCCGCAACGCACGCGCCAAAGCCGTACAGGCCTACTCCGAAAAGGCCGTGGCGGAAACCTTCGTCAAACTCTACGGCGAACTGCTCGCGAACGTTTAATATTACTCCTTATTATATATATAACACCCCCATCATGCCTCCGCTAAAAATCACCGTCGCCACGGTTACGTACAATGCCGGCGCGCTCGTTTCCCGTACCATCAAAAGCGTGGAAGAGCAAACCTACCCCCATGTGGAACACGTAATCGTAGACGGTAACTCGCAGGACGAAACCCTCGAACACATCCACCATTATCAAGAACGCAACAGCGTGGCCGCCGTACGTCACGAAATACAGTGCATCAGCGAGCCCGACGAAGGACTCTACGATGCCATGAACAAGGCCATCGACATGGCCACCGGCGACTATATCCTTTTTCTCAACGCCGGCGACACGCTCCACGATGCCGACACGCTTGCCCGCGTGGCCGAATGTGCCGAAAAAGCCAAGCGCCAGCCCGCCGTGCTCTACGGCAACACCCACATCGTGGACAGCAACGGCAACTTCGAGCGCCAGCGCCGTCTTGCACCGCCCGAACACCTCACCTGGCGTTCCTTCAAGAGCGGCATGCTCGTGTGCCATCAGGCCTTCTTTGCCAAAACTTCGCTCGCACGGCAAATCCACTACGACCTCCGCTACCGTTTCTCAGCCGACTTCGACTGGTGTGTGCGCATTATGCGACAGGCAGCGCGCGAAAACCTTCCCCTCGTCAACACACACCTCGTGGTGGCCGACTACCTCCACGAAGGTCTCTCCACCATTCACCACAAAGCCTCGCTCCGCGAACGCTTCAACATCATGACGCGCCACTACGGCCTCGCCTCCACGCTTGCCCATCATGCATGGTTCGTCATCCGGCAATTCACCAAAAAATAAATCCGAGCCTTGAGCAGTTCTTCCAACAAACCCGTCACCATGGACCCGCACGACGCTTACCTCTGGGCCGCCCGCCGCTGTTCGCTGAAGGAATATTGCCGCCACGACATCGTGGCCAAACTCATTGAAAAAGGCACAAGCGAAAGCGACGCACAGGCCGTGGCCGACAGGCTCGAAAGCGAACGCTACCTCAACGACGAGCGTTACCTTCATGCCTTCGTAGCAGACAAGTTCCGCTTCGACCATTGGGGGCGGCAAAAGATTGTGCAGGCGCTCCGCCTCAAAGGCTTCTCACAGCGCGAAGCCGACGAAGCCTTCCGCGAGGCGGTCTCCGACGACGACTACAACGAAGCCCTTCGCGACTTCATCGCCGCCAAACTCCGCACCGCAAAGGCCGACACCCCTTACGCCTTGCGTCAGAAAGTGGCCCGCTCCGCCATCACCCGCGGCTTCGAACCCCATCTCGTGTTCAACGCGCTCAGTCTCGACGACTTCTGATGTGAAGTTATCTCCCCTAAATTACTTGCGCAATTTTGTTGAGCGCGGCGAGCGGCCTGAAAGGCCACCACTCGTAAGCCCAGGTCACGGCACGAA
>CAVCAV010000239.1:0-3960 GCA_963600165.1 Christensenella sp. UBA1685
TGTACTTCATGATTTCGAGCGGCCATTTCCTGATGTTCTTCATCGGTCTTGAACTGGCCAGCGTGCCCATGACGGCACTTGTGGCTTTCGACAAGAAACGCTTCGAGAGCGCCGAAGCCGGTGCGAAGTTCATTCTCCTCGCACTCTTCTCCAGCGCCCTGCTGCTCTACGGCATCTCGCTCATCTACGGTGCAACCGGTACGCTCTACTTCAACCAGATCGGTGCACTCCTCGACGGCTCCCTGCTGAGCATCTTCGGTCTCGTGCTTTTCATCGGCGGTATGGGCTTCAAGATTTCCCTCGTGCCCTTCCACCTCTGGACAGCCGACACCTATGAAGGTGCCCCCACGAGCGTGACCGCTTTCCTCAGCGTCATCTCCAAGGGTTCTGCAGCCTTCGTGTTGCTCACCATCTTCATCAAGGCCTTCTCCAACAGCGACCTCTTCTACAGCTGGAACACCGGAATGTATTGGATCATTGTGGCTTCCATCACCGTGGCCAACCTTTTCGCCATCCGTCAGAACAACCTCAAACGATTCATGGCCTTCTCCGCCATTTCGCAGGCCGGTTACCTGGTGCTCGCCATCATGGACGGAACGGCACAGGGCATGACGGCACTCGTGTTCTACCTCTTGGTATACATGGTGTCCAACCTCGGTGCATTTGCCGTGATGACCACTGTTGAAGAAAACACGGGCAAGATCCAGATTAGCGACTACGACGGTCTTTACCAGTCCAACCCCAAGCTTGCGTTCCTCATGACGCTCTGCCTGTTCTCGTTGGCCGGTATTCCTCCCTTCGCCGGTTTCTTCTCCAAGTTCTTCGTGTTCATGGCTGCGTTCAAGGCCGGCTATCCTCTCTTGGTGTTCATTGCCTTGGCCAACACGGTCATCTCACTCTTCTACTATTTGCTGATTGTGAAGGCCATGTACATCAAGCCCAACGACAACCCCATAGCTACTTTCAAGAGCGACGGCTACACCCGCGTGGCACTCTTCATCTGCGTGCTCGGCGTAATCGTTCTCGGCCTCGGCGGTGTGTTCTACAACTACATCCACGGCTTCAGCTACGGTCTCGACACGCTTTTGGCTCTCTAAGCCGAAGTTTGTAAGATAGATATTTAAAAGAGTCCGGATTCCGTTTCTAAAACGTGAGTCCGGACTCTTTTTCTGTGTATACATGTGCATGAAGGAGGTAAAATCAGTACTTTTGCCTTATGGGGAAATAAATAAGCGAACGATAGGGGCGAACGATGGGGGCGAATGATGGGGGCGAGCTCTCCTGAGCTCGCTTGCGCGGCCCTTACTCGCGCTATGGAGGCGACGTTTGAAACGTCGCGTTCTACACGATTTCAATAGCAATTGCCGTGTAGAACGCGAAGTCAGGAGACTTCGCCCCCATAGAGGCCCCCCCATCGCAAAACTTCGAATGTAACACACCCGTAATACCAGCTTTAACATGAAAATAACCAACTCCATCCACCATTCTTTCCTGCGTATTTCTTCAGCAGGTATGTTTGTGGCCATGCTTGCAATGGGAACGTTCTTCTCCTGCAGCGACGAAGTCACACAGAAGGCAGGCACTGGGGCCGACAGCCTTGTCTCCGAAATCGCTCCTCTGCCCACCACCGACCAGCTCGACGAGAAATTTGAAAAGAAAGCCATGGTCTTCGGCGCCGACCGCAGCGGCTTCAACGCCAACGTAGTAAACCGACTGACCGACGTCACCACCGAGTTGTCGTCCAACGTCAAGGCTTTCGTCTTTACCAAAGGCTATACGGGCAGTCCGACCGTCGACGAGGTGATGACCATGTTAAAAAAAAAAAAAAAAAATGCAACCTTCGTGCTGATAGACCTTGAGCGCACCGACCGCACCGCGTTGATCGACACCATTGAAAAAGCCATTGACGTGGCCTCGGCAAAAGGCCAGGACGTTACGCTCTCCACACAGATGCTCGCACGCTTCACGCAGTTCTCCTCAAAGGGCAACAATGCCGTAACCGGACATTGCGAAGCCGTTGCCGTAAACCGCAACGGCACCTACATTGTGCCCATTCTCGAAGAAATGTCCAAAAAGCAAAGCGACAATGCAGCGATTCAGCAAGTGACAGAAAGCGGCGACACAATTCGTATGCAACTGGCCGAACAGGACTACACGCCCACCGGCTACGACTACGGAAAGTCCGCCGATATGCTCGTGCAGTGGATGACCCGCTGTGCCGATGCCGGCTCGGACCTCTTCGCCACAGGAGCCAACAGCGACGACACACAGCTCAACGCGCAAATGCTCACGCTCCAGCAAACGCTCGGCCCCACCCGTGCGCTCGACCGCAAGATGCTCTACGAGCTCAACTTCGAAATCTATTCGTTCTACAAAGGCGACACCGACGAGGACTATTATCTCGTGCATTGCGCACCCACGTTCCACGCTTCGCAACTGGGATGTAATCAAGAAAAAGCCGGTCTCACGGGTACTAGTTACTATTGGACTTATACGGACAAGGCGGTAACTCTGGCCAATGGTACACAACTGAAGCCTTCTTCCGACAGGTCTACCGGCTGCTGGTATGGGCCCTACATGAAAGCTGCGCAATATACCTTCAAAATTGAAAGCGATGGCGAGACTGTTTCAAACGCCACGCCTTTGGACCCGCTGCCGAAGGGCGATGTTTCGGGGAGGGCTACGCTCACTTCCGGACTGAAGACCACGCTTACCTCCGTGAGCCTTCTCAACAATTCCTTTTGGGGAGGAAATGACGGGCGTACGGTTGAGATGTCACAGTCGTTCTCCCACAAGAACGAAGGCTTGTTTTGTCTGCCGAACGGAGGCAGTTCCAATTGGTTGGAATGGTTTTTTGTCGGTACAGCCCCAAATCGACTTTACGTGCCTAGCACTGTAAACCCTCTTCCGGCCCCAAAGCGAACGGCACGCAGCCAAAAAACGTATGATCTCCATACTATAGGTCACACCGTTGTCTCCCCATTCCAGTACAACGACTTCTCAGAAGACATGACGTTCACTTTCGTTGTGAAAAACCCCGACCATTCCCGCACTTACAATCTGCGATTTTCCGACATGGTGGTCGCAGGCGAACTCTATGCCGAGAAAATCAACGACCAGGATGTGGAAGCGCTCACTTGGATTTCCAGCGACCAGTCCATCCCCCTCTATCAGCCGATACGTAAAGCAGACTACGAGATAGAGTGTTCCGACCCCACCTTCCTCACAAACATGGAGCAGCCCATCAAGGACCGCCTGAAGGAAGCGTTCATGGTAGACTGGAACGGAAACTATCCCGGCTTCTCTGTCTATGGTGCCAACGCCGAAGCCAGTCTTGAAAAAGCAAAGGACACGTTCGCCAACTTCTCCATGCTAATCTACGTGGTGGCCGGCCGCTACAAAATCAAAGACACATACACCTTCACGCTCCATGCCAAAGGCTCCAAGGAGAAGATATTGAGTTTCCAACTCATAGACGGAGCCATCAAATAAGCAGATGATGCGAACGATGAGGGCGAGCGATGGAGCGAACGATGGAGGCGAACGATGGGGGCGAACGATGGGGGCGAAGTCTCCTGACTTCGCGTTCTACACGGCTTCGCGTTCTATACGGCTTCGCCTTCTACACGGCTTCGCCTTCTACACGGCTTCGCCCTCTACACGGCTTCGCCCTCCATGGAGGCGACGTTTGAAACGTCGCGCTCTACACGGCGTTTAAACGTTTCCATGAGAGAACGCAAGCGCATGGGAGCGAACGATGGGGGCGAAGTCTCCTGACTTCGCGTTCTACACGGCTTCGCCTTCCATATTCGTATATGACTCGCGCAAGCGAGCTCGGGAGAGCTAGCCCCCATCGTTCGCCCCCATCGCTAGCATTTACACGATTATTTCTCTAACAATCAAATAATCAGCCATCTGCAGTTTCAAAACAAACACCCCGCTTTGAAACAAAAATTCCAA
>CAVCAV010000240.1:0-3951 GCA_963600165.1 Christensenella sp. UBA1685
CCGTGCCGTCGCCGTTGAGGTCTATACCAAGGCTCTTGACGTCGGACTCCGTAATGCCGTCTACTTTCAACGTAAAGGTCTCGCCGCGCAAAGCGGAAGTGGTGAAACTCTCCGTGGCATCGGTTTCCACGAAACGGCTGGCGCGGTATACGCTCTCGTCGGCGGCTGTGAGCGTAACGAAATATTTCGAGAGCAAACGTGCGGCCACTTCTGCAGTGGAACCGGTGGGCTCGTTGGAATAGGCGAGTTCGGCATTGTGTGCCCAGTTCCAGTCGTGCGTGAACCAGTCGGGAGCGGAGGTGCCGTTGTCGAGTGCGTCGAAGAACTTCTTCCAACGGTCGTAGTAGTAGTCGCGGAGCATGCCGGCCCATTCGCGATAGGAGTAGTCGCGGAGTCCGCCGTTCTCGCTGGCTTCGCGTCCGCCCCATGTACTGATGAGCGTGCGGGCATTGTCGAGTTCGAGCCACTGGCGGTCGGCCTCGGTAGTTCCCGAAACCTCGTCGGCTATGCCGCGTGCCATGTTGGTCCATCGTCCCAACATGAAGTTCTTGTTGGTGGAAAGGAGTTCGTCCAAGTCAAGGATAAGTTGCAGATAGGCATCGCGCAGACGCTGGTAGTCTGCCGTCTTTCCTTGCGAACGTGCGGAATTGATGGCCTTAAGGAGTTCGCTGGCATAGTCGGTAAGCGCCTGGCGCGTGAAGTCTGTGAGGTCGTAACTGTAGTTCTCACCCTGAAGTTCGTCGTGCGCGGCATAGAGTTGGAATGCGGCCTCGCGAACGTCCTGCAGATCGTAGAAGATGCTTGTTCCGCCCCAGCTCGACACGGAGTTTACCGTCAGGGCAGGACGTGCGCAAAGCACGGCTTCCTGCGGACCTTGGAGCGAGGTGGGACAAGCGAGGGCCGAATTGCGTATTTTCTCCCAAGCCGTTTTGGCAGAAGCGTTGTCGGCTCCGTAACGGCTTACGGTGTATTCTGCCAACCACTTGGCAGGACTTGGAACGGACGAGCGCCAGGGGAGTTCAAAGAGGGCATCGTAGAGCACGGGAACCTGCTCGATGGCTTCGGGGGTAGCGCCCACGCCTTTCACGTTGGAGTTGGCGTTTTTCTCAGAGAAATATCCTGTCATCACCTTGCTCAAGCGACCGAAGAGACCTGTGCGGCCTCCGAAATTGGGGAGCATGCAATAGACGGCGTCGTGGCCGTTGTACTCTGAGAAGTGGGTGTGGGCGTCGCTGTAGAGGTCGAGCACGATGAGTTTTCCCTTGTCCACTTGCGAGAGCACATTGTACTGTTCGCTGCTCCACTGCCAGTACTGGATGACCCACTTGGCGTCGGACTGCGCAGCCGTCATGGCCTGGGCTATTTTCTTGTAGGCGGAAGGCACGTCGATGCCCGACGTGTTTGCTCCTTCGTGGAAGGGGTCCATGCTGTAGTAGACAGAGGTGTCCATCACTTCCTTGAGTTCCTTATAATAGAGCGAGGAAATGGTGGAAAAGGCGTCGGAGTTGGGGTCGAGGATGTAGGGTCGCACGAAGCTGCACCAGTTTCCCTGGTTGTTGGCGGAATAGCCTTTGGAGGCGATGTCGCTGGGCACCATGCCAGCATAACCGGGAAGGACAGGCGACATGCCGAGTTCGCGTTCGCGCGAGAGGATGTTTTTGCAGAGCGCCTCCTGACGGGTGTACCACCACGAGGGATTGGGACCGCCCCACCCTTGCAGGTTGTTCATGCCCCACCATGCCTGGAAGCACGGACCGGCAATGAAACTGTTGGCTTCGGCTTCGGTGTAGCCGAGGCGCTTGGTGAGCAAGTTGTGCCAAACGACGTCGAGACCTACTATCTGCAACGGCATGTTGATGCCATGCAGCGCCATCCAGTCTATCTCCTGTTGCCAGCGTTCCCAAGTCCAGGTGGACATGGAGTAAGAGAACGTGCAGTAGTTGAGATAGTAGCGGTAGGGAACGGTACACTTGTGGGTTTCGTCCTTGGCGGGAATGGGCAGCGTGGCGTTTACCAAGTCGGTGGTAAGATTGTTCCACGAAAGGTTGATGTGGGCCGTGTGGTTAAGGTACCAGTTGATACCCGTGGTGACGGCGAGCACGCTGCTACCTTTGATGAACGGTTTGCCGTTGGACGAGGAAACAGTGAACGTTTCGGTGGTTCCTTTCTTGAGCGTTTCGTCTACTTGCGTGACGAAGCGGTCGGCTGCGCCATTGCCGCCAATGCGGTTCAGCAAATCGCTGACGGCCTTCGGGTTGTCGTCGGCCGCCCATGCCGCAGTAGCGGCAAAGGCAAGCAGTGCGATGAGACACGTGCGAAGTCGGGTGATGAGAGTCATAGTATTTGTGCAGTTAAAGTTTATTTTTCGAGAATAAACGATGGGGGCGAACGATGGGGGCGAGCTCTCCCGAGCTCGCTTGCGCGAAGAAACAAGGCGAAGCCGTGTAGAACGCGACGTTTTAAACGTCGCCTCCATAGAGGGCGATAACTTCGCTCATGCGAAGTCAGGAGACTTCGCCCCCATCGTTCGCCCCCATAGAGCTCAATAAGTAGTGGTCTTCTCAAGCAGATTGGCTGAGAGCATGTCGGCAGCCTGTACGAGCACGACAAGGGGCGATTTATCCACGGCGGCACGGAAGGCGTAGCGAAGCGACGAACCGTTTTCGCCCATGTCGAACATACCCATGTGCCAACGGATGGCGAGCATTTCGTCGGGCGTGAGGCGCATGTACCAACTGAGCATGAGACACGACTTCTCGCCGTGACCGAGGGGGAAGTCGTCCTTAAGTTCATAACCGGGATAGGACATCCAGCGGCCGTTGTCGTCTTTCTTCCATTTCTGTACCTCATGGTAGAGTTTCACCTTACAAAGGTCGTGGAACAGCGTGGCAATGGCAATGCTTTCCTCCGTGATGGGTTCGGTGAAGGGCGAGACGCCGTCGTTGATGGCCGGCGCGGCAACGCTCTCGTTGAGTTTCAATGCGGTCTGGAACACATTGATGGAGTGGCGGCAAAGACCGCCCTTCTCGTTGAGGTGGAACGAGGCGGAACTGGGTGCATCGTAGAAGTCCGTCTTGTCGAGATAGGCCAAAATGCGGTCGAGTCCGTCGCGCTTGATGTATTGGTGGCAAAGCTCCTGAAAGAGCTGTTTGTTGGTGTCGCGTTCTTGTTGTTCCATAGTATAAGAGAATTTATATGGTTTCGGATGGAGATGATTGCGGTGCGCGAGTGCATCCTCTATGGAGGCTACGTATTATACGTCGCTTTCTGCAATGCTTAGTTTTTCCTTCGCTTCTGCGCGTGCGGCGGCAAGGACGTCGGGGTCGGCCTGGAGCCCCATTTCGGTGGCGCGCTGAACGACGAACTCAAGGGCCAGTTCGGGCGAATTGGGCACTTTTCCGTCGAGGATGGCGTCTTTGAGGGCTGACTTGAGCGAACCGATTTCGCGACAGGGCTGTAGGTTGAATATGCGCATGATGTCGTCGCCCGTTACAGGGGGCTGGAAGTTGCGTATGCGGTCCTTTTCCTCAATGTCGACGAGCTTGCGACGAACGGTCTTGAAGTTTTGGAGGAAACCTTTCTTGCGGAGCTCGTTCTTGCTGGTGATGTCGGCTTCGCAGAGCGTCATGAGGTCGTCGATGTCGTCGCCGGCCTCAAAGAGCAAACGGCGCACGGCGCTGTCGGTGACTTCGTCGTCGGCAATGGCGATGGGACGCATGTGGAGACCGACAAGTTTGGCCACATATTTCATGCGCTCGTCGAGGGGCAACTTCATACGCTGGAAGAGTGGCTTTATCATTTTCTCTCCCAAGTAGTTGTGGTTGTGGAAAGTCCATCCCACAGCGGGTTCCCAACGTTTGCTCTTGGGTTTGCCGATGTCGTGGAGCAACGCTGCCCAACGGAGAAAGAGTTTGTCGCTCTTCGAGGCCACGGTGTCGAGCACTTCAAGGG
>CAVCAV010000241.1:0-3939 GCA_963600165.1 Christensenella sp. UBA1685
TCCTAACCCAGGGTGTCGCTTCGCTTGCCCTGGGCTATGTTGTTTTGGGCTTTCAGCCCGTCTTCGGTCTAATCGGGAACTCCAATATTTTACCAAAAAACAGATACGCCAAATTTGACGGCTAACTTGTTTGCTCCTGTTTCTCCCCTTCACCTCAACTTCCTTTCCCCCTTGCAAACCCTTCTCATTCCCTCCACATATCTTGGTCCCGTACAGCTCTATGCTCACATCTATGCCGCAGACCGCATAGTGGAGGACCGCCACGAGCATTTCGTCAAGCAGACCTACCGCAACCGTTGCTACATAGCTTCGCCCACGGGTCCGCTTGCGCTTACCGTGCCCATAGTTCGCGACAATGCTTCGCACACCCCCGTGCGCGACATACGGCTCTCCGACCACGGCAACTGGCGGCACCAACACTTTACGGCTCTCGTGTCGGCCTACGAGAACAGTCCGTACTTCTTTTACTACGCCGACGACTTTGCCGCACTTTACGAACGGCAATTCATGTTTTTGGCCGATTTCAACGAGGCTTTTCATCAAACCGTCCTCGGTCTTCTTTCCTTGGACCGCCCCGTTGAGCAAGCCCCGGCCTATGTCCGCCCGGAGGACTGCGAAGACGATTCCATCGTAGACCTTCGCCCTATGATGACGCCAAAAATCCCCCATTCCACCGACGTTTCCTTCGCTCCGGCACCCTATTGGCAGGTGTTTGCCGGGCAAACTGGTTTCTTTCCCAATCTCAGCATCATAGACCTGCTCTCGTGCATGGGGCCCGAAAGCCGCATGGTGCTCCGGCGCAGCGCACAATAAAAGAGGCGAGCTCAGAAGAGCCCGCCTCTTTTGGTTAAATTGTCCGTTTTAGCCGTCGCGTTCTGCGCGTCATTGACGCATGGCATGAAGGCGCAAGCGCATGGGGCGAACTCTCCTGAGTTCGCTTCGCCGCTCAGTCCATGCCGTGTAGAACGCTTCATAAATCAATTGAGGGTGCGGGGGCTTTCCTCAATCTTCCAGCTTTCCAAACTTCTTCTGTCTTCGGAAAAGTTTACCCCCACCTTTACAATTTTCTTTCCGTTGCCGGCATAGATTCTTGAATAGTCCTTCTGGTCTATTTGCTGTACGGCAAGCTCGGCAGACTTGTTGTATTTCAATTCAAAAATGTAGAGGGCCGTGTCGGTCGTCAACACCATGTCAATGCGTCCGTCGGGCGTAGGCTCTTCCACTTTCACATCGGCTCCCAGCATGGAGAAGATGGTGAACATTACAGCCTGGTAATGGCGTTCGTTGTTGTTGATGATTGTGTAGGGGAACTTGTCGTAGAATATCTTCAAGTGGGGCATGAATGCTTCCATGTCCTTTTTTGCAAGAACCATTTCCCTATAGTTATAGACAACAGCGTCCAAATCGCCCATTCTGGAAGGTGCATAGTACTTGTACAAACTTTCCGAGAATCCCTGGCGCACTTCTTCATTGGGGAAACCAAGCAGATACATGTGCAATTTGCCGTCGTATTCCTTGATTGTGAGGTAGCCGCTTTGGTAGAGAACAGGGATTGGGTCTGTAATTGTGTGGGTCGGCACATCAAATCTGTTCTCTCTTGCTGTTAGGTTGTTCAACTGCAACATATCCACCCCGCTCTTTTGCAGCAGTTCTATCAGAAACGTCGGTGTGCCCGAAGTAAACCAATAGCTGTTGAAATCCTTGTCGTCCAAGGCGTTGATGATGCTGTAGGGATTGAAAATGTCGGGGCAGTTGGGGCTGAAGTGGTAGCCGTCGTAGTGTTCCTTCAGCTTTTCGACAGTTTCTTCCGGAGTTAGCCCGTTGTGCTTGGCCATAGCCTCAATGCCTTCTTTGAAGTCAGTGAGGAGCTGCTCCTTGGTAATGCCGCAGATGTCGGCGAACTCATCCTTCATGCTGATGTTCTTGATGTTGTTTAGTTCGCTGAAGATACTGAGCTGGCTGAACTTCGAGATGCCTGTGATGAGTACGAAACGCAGATTCTTCTCTTGAGCTTTCAGCGGACTGAAGAAATCGCGCATGACGTTGCGGATGCTTTCCTGAAGACGTTCGTCGCCCATGGTGTCGTGCATGGGGGCGTCGTATTCGTCAACGAGCACTACGGCCTGCTTGCCGGTCTGGCGAACGGCCTCGTCAATGAGGTACGAAAAGCGGTTGCTGTTCGACTCTTCCCGGTCGGTGCGAAGGCCATATTTCCGTTCGTAGGTTGTGAGAAGGGCATTCAGCGTTTTCTTCAAACTCTCTACGTCAAAATATTTGCTTTGGCTCAAGTCGAAATGCAAAACGGGATGTGCCGCCCATTCCTCTTCCAACTTTTCCATGGCAAAGCCTTTGAAAAGCTCTTTTTTGCCTTCGAAATAGGCCTGGAGCGTAGACACCAAGAGGCTCTTCCCGAAGCGTCGAGGACGGCTCAGAAAGTGGTATTTTGCATAGTTCGCCAAGCGATAGACCACGTCGGTCTTGTCGGCGTAGTAGTAGTTGCCCGTAGCAATCTCGGAGAAGGTCTGTATTCCAAGAGGATATTTCTTTGCTGCCATACCGTTGTTGGATGTGTGTACGTTTCGCAAAGATAATGGATTATTCCTTACTGCAGTTACCTATTGCGGCTTTTGCGTACCAAACGGGGCGGAAACTTGATGATTGTAAGTTACAGTATGCTTTTCCTGTTGGCATATCGGCATTGCGCCGCCGCCCCAAAGCCGCTCGTGCGGATTTGCTGCCCACCCAACGCGTTGGGCTCGCAGAAAGTTTTTTGCATCTGTTGACACAGGGAGAAAAGACCTTTCCCCATGCTTTTCGCCGCATTTCTCGCGCGCACGCACGCGTATACCGAAGTTTGTGCAAGTTGCTGTCAGCCTTCAGCGGGCGAACGATGGGGGCGCACGATGGGGGCGAGCTCTCCCGAGCTCGCTTCACCGCAAGAGTAACTTTCCCGTGTAGAACGCGACGTTTCAAACGTCGCCTCCATGGAGCGCTCAAGCCGTGTAGAACGCGAAGTCAGGAGACTTCGCCCCCATCGCTCGCCGCTGAAGGCTGACAGCAGTTTGCACAAACTTTGGTGTACGCGTGTGTGCGCAAGAAAGCGCCCTTTTTCCTCCGTTTCTTAACGGATGTGAAATAAGTGGCAGCAAAAAAGTTGATTTTTCAGGTTTTTGGAAACAGACAAAATGTTGGAAACGAGCAGGCAAACGGAGCGTTGCTTAAAGTAAAAAGTGGTGTGCCAATTCTGCAGAATCGGCACACCTATCGGGACGCTACCCCTTCAAAAAATTTGGCGGTTCGGAAATTTGTGTATTACCTTTGCAGCACGAAATGAGCGTCTTGCCCCCTCTATGGAGGCGACGCTGTGCGAATGTGCGCCCTCTATGGAGGCGACGTTTGAAACGTCGCGCTCTACACGAACTTCAAATGATGTTTTAGGGCGCAAGCGCATGGGGCGACGTCTCCTGACTTCGCTTCGTCGCATGAGTAACTTATTTTCCGTGTAGAATGCGACGTTTCAAACGTCGCCTCCATGGATGGCGCAAGCCGTGTAGAACGCGAAGTCAGGAGACTTCGCCCCCATCGTTCGCCCCCATCGTTCGCCCCATCGTTCGTCCCATCGTTCGCCCACTCACTAACCCTTGCTACAAGTACTACAAAGCCATGAAAAGAAACAACCTATCCCCGGTCTCACTCCCCCTATGCGAATTCATACACCGCGTAGCGGAGCTCCTCCCCCGCCGCGGCATCACCGCGCGCCGCACCGTCGTTGCTGTGCTCTTTGCCACGGACAAAATCGGGTAATCCGTAAAGCCGTGTATATGTTCCCCGTTTGCAGCAAACAAAAAAAGCAGTTACGGCTGTTCGTAACTGCTTTGCAATCAATGTGGACCAGCTAGGGCTTGAACCTAGGACCTCCAGATTATGAGTCTGTTGCTC
>CAVCAV010000242.1:0-3868 GCA_963600165.1 Christensenella sp. UBA1685
GCATGCACCCTCTATGGAGGCGACGTTTGAAACGTCGCGTTCTACACGGCACATCAAACGACGTTTTGAAGTCGCAAGCGTATGGGGACGAAGTCTCCTGACTTCGCTTGCGCGAAGTTGTCTTTTAAACATGAATGACCATGAATAGGCCATGAATTATCAAAAATGCCTGTTCGCTTGCGCGAACAAGAATTTCCGGTAATTCCAGAACATCTATGTTCAAAAATAATTCATGGGCAATTCATGGTTCATTCATGAGAATTCATGTTTAAAAAGAAAAAACAAGAGAAACAACGTTCGACGGCCGAAGCAATAGTAAAAATCCGAAAACAAAATTCGTGTAGAACGCGAAGTCAGGAGACTTCGCCTGCATCGTTCGCCCATTTGCACATTAACCACCCACATTCACCGTATGAAAAACAAAGACGAACTTGAGACGTACCTCAAAGGCATCGTACTGAATCTGCCGGAAACACCGGGGTGCTACCAGTACCTCAACGACGAAGGAACCATCATCTACGTGGGCAAGGCCAAAAACCTCAAACGTAGGGTCAGTTCGTACTTCAACAAAGAGCAGCAGTCGCGCAAGACACGGCTGCTCGTGCAGCACATCCGCGACATACGCTATGTGGTTGTGCCGACGGAAGAGGATGCGCTGCTGCTCGAAAACAACCTCATCAAGCGCTACAAACCCCACTACAACGTACTCTTGAAGGACGACAAGACCTACCCGTCCATCGCCGTTTCATCCGAATACTTGCCGCGCATCTTCAGAACCAGGCAGCGCGGCAAACGCGGTGCCACGTACTTCGGCCCCTACAGCCACGTGCCCACCATGTATGCCCTGCTCGAACTCTGCCAGAAACTCTACCAGCCGCGTCCGTGTCACACGCCCATGACACAAGAAGGCGTGATGGGAGGGAAGTACGACGTGTGTCTCGACTACCACATCCACCGCTGCAAAGGTCCCTGCGTGGGCAAACAGTCGCACGACGACTACATGAGCGGCATAGAAGCCTGCAAGGAGATTCTGAAAGGCAACACCACCGAGGTGCAGCGCAAAATGAAGGAACGGATGCAGCAGCTCGCCGAAGAACTGAGGTTTGAAGAGGCACAGGAGATAAAGGTGAAATACGATCTCATCGAGCGTTTCAGGGCCAAAAGCCAGGTGGTTTCGAACGTGATGCACAACATCGATGTGTTCAACATAGAAAGCGAAGACCGCGTGGCTTACATCAACTACCTGCACGTGACGAACGGTTGCATCAACCAGGCCTTTACGTTCGAATACAAGAAAAAACTCGACGAAACCGACGAAGAACTCCTCACCTACGGCATCATAGAGATGAGGGAGCGCTACCAGAGCCAGTCGAAAGAGATTGTGGTGCCCTTCCACGTGGACATCCCCGACGACATGGCCGCACAGACCATCCCCGTGAAAGGTGAGAAGAAGAAACTGCTCGACCTTTCCAAACTCAACGTGAAGCAGTACAAGTTCGACCGCCTGAAACAGGCCGAAAAACTCAATCCCGAGCAGAAACAGGTACGCCTGATGAAGGAAATACAGCGCGACCTGGGACTGCCCAAACTTCCCATGCGCATCGAGCTTTTCGACAATTCAAACATCAGCGGCGACGACGCCGTGGCGGCCTGCGTGGTGTTTGAAAAACTCAAGCCGAACAAGAAGATGTACCGCAAGTTCAACATCAAAACGGTCACGGGACCCGACGACTACGCCTCCATGAAGGAGGTGGTGCGGCGTCGCTACAGCCGGTTGAAGGAGGAGGGCGAGGAAATGCCCGACCTCATCATTGCCGACGGTGGACGCGGCCAGATGGAGATGATACGCGAGGTGGTGGAGGACGAACTGCAGCTCGACATCCCCATAGCAGGTCTGGCAAAGGACGACCGCCACCGCACACGCGAGATGCTCTACGGTTTTCCGGCCGCCGTGGTGGGCGTAAAGCCCGACAGCCAGCTTTTCCGCACGCTCACGGCCATGCAGGACGAGGTGCACCGCTTTGCCATCACGTTCCACCGCGACAAACGCTCGAAACGGCAGACGGCATCCGAGCTAGACAGCGTGACGGGCGTAGGTCCGGCCACAAAAGCCCTTCTGCTGAAACATTTCAAGAGCGTAAAACGCGTGAAAGAAGCCTCCGAAGCCGAACTCTGCGCCCTCCTCGGACCCGCCAAAGGCCAAAAACTCCACGCCGCGCTGCATACATCCGACGAAAAGTAGTACATTTGCAAGGATAGAGCCCATTTTAAGCCGTTCTAAGCCATTAACGCACACATTTAGACACACACCCTCATGAGAGCCGTAATACAGCGCGTAAGCCACGCTTCCGTCACCATAGAAGGACGGGTGAAATCTGCCATCGGCAAAGGTTTCCTCGTTTTGCTCGGCATAGAACCGTCCGACACGCAGGAAGACGCCGACTGGCTCTGCCGCAAAATTGCCGGCCTGCGCGTGTTCGACGACGAGAACGGCGTGATGAACCTCGCGCTAAGCGACGTGAAAGGCGACGTGCTCGTGGTGAGCCAGTTCACCCTAATGGCATCGTACAAAAAGGGCAACCGTCCGTCGTACATCCGCGCTGCGGGCCACGACATCGCCATTCCGCTCTACAACCACTTCTGCTCCACCCTCTCCGCCACCATCGGCAAGGAAGTGGGCACGGGAGAATTCGGCGCCGACATGAAAGTGGAACTCCTCAACGACGGCCCCGTAACCATCTGCATGGACACGAAAAACAAGGAATAAGAGCATGACCATCAAAGAAGCGCAGGAGGCCGTAGACCAATGGATCAGAACCTACGGCGTACGTTACTTCAGCGAACTGACCAATATGGCCTGCCTAACTGAAGAAACGGGAGAGCTCGCCCGCATCATAGCCCGAAAATACGGCGACCAGTCGTTCAAGGAAGGCGAACCCACCGACCCGTCGGAAGAAATGGCGGACGTGCTGTGGGTGCTCATCTGCCTGGCAAACCAAACGGGCGTGGACCTCGAAAGTGCACTGGAAAAGAGCATTGAAAAGAAGACGAAGCGCGATGCGCAACGCCATATCAACAATCCGAAACTCAACAATAAAAACCACCCATAATACCCAAGTATGACTACAAACGCTACTAACGGACAGGAAGCCAACAGCAAATACGAACAGGCTTTCGCCAAATACAACATGGAGCTCAGCGACGAAGCCGTAAGCGCTGCCGTGAAGGAACTCGTGGAAAAGAACCGCGACAAGTACGACACGCCTGAGGTGCTCAAAACGCTTCTCAGCACCGTAGAACTCACTACGCTCAAGGTGACCGACTCGCAGGAAAGCGTACTCCAGTTCACCGAAAACGTGAACCGCTTTGCCGACGAGCACCCCGACCTTCCCCCTCTCGCCACCATCTGCGTGTACCCCAACTACGCCAAAATCGTGAGCGACAGCCTCGAAGCCGACGGCGTGAAGGTTGCCTGCGTAACGGGCGGCTTCCCCGCTTCGCAGACGTTCCTCGAAATCAAAACTGCCGAAACGGCGCTTGCCGTACACGACGGTGCCGACGAGGTTGACATGGTGCTCAGCGTGGGCGAATTCCTCAAAGGCGACTACGAAACGTGTGCCGACGAAATCAGCGAAATCAAAGCCGCTGCAGGTGAAGCTCCGCTGAAAGTTATCCTCGAAACGGGTGCTTTGAAGAGCGCAAAGAACATCAAGAAGGCTTCTATCCTTTCCATGTATGCCGGCGCCGACTTTATAAAGACCTCTACGGGCAAAATAGAGCCCGCTGCGACGCTCGAAGCAGCCTACGTGATGTGCAGCGCCATCAAGGAATATCACGAGCTTACAGGCAATCTGGTGGGCTTCAAGGC
>CAVCAV010000243.1:0-3849 GCA_963600165.1 Christensenella sp. UBA1685
ATTCTACACACGTTGCACTCACCGTCGTAAAGAACGGAAAAGTAGCTCCCGGTAAGGAAAACGTACAGGTCGACGGCATCACCGGTGCCACACTCACCTCTGTGGGCGTTGCCAACATGGTGAACAAGGGACTTCAGCAATACGTAGACTACTTCAAGACAATCAAAAAGTAACGGAAAGGATTTTGTGTCCGCTCCTTATTATATAAAGGAAGGGGTAGGGCACACCCCCATCCTCAAACCATAAACCACACTTCTTATGAGTTTGTTTTCAAAAGAAAATGCAGAAGCCCTCATCGGCCCGCTCAACAAGAACAACCCGGTAGCCATACAGGTGCTCGGCATCTGTTCTGCGCTTGCCGTCACTTCGCAGCTTGAGCCCGCCATCGTCATGGGCCTCTCGGTGACCGTTATCACGGCTTTCTCCAACTTTATCATCTCGCTCATCCGCAAGACCATCCCCAACCGCATCCGCATCATCGTGCAGCTCGTGGTTGTAGCTGCCCTCGTAACCCTTGTGGCACAGGTGCTCAAAGCCTATGCCTACGACGTGAGCGTACAGCTCTCCGTTTACGTGGGATTGATTATCACCAACTGTATCCTCATGGGACGCCTTGAAGCTTTCGCCATGCAGAACGGTCCTTGGGAATCGTTCCTCGACGGTATCGGCAACGGACTCGGTTACGCCTGGGTGCTCGTGGCTGTAGGTTTCGTGCGCGAGCTTCTCGGTAGCGGCACGCTCTTCGGCCTTCGCGTAATCCCTCTTAGCATCTATGCCGAAAACGGAGGATTCTATGTCAACAACGGCATGATGACCATGCCCGCCATGGCGCTCATCCTCGTAGGCTGTCTCATTTGGGCCGTACGCGCCTACAACAAAGACTAACCCCTTTAGCTCATCTCACACATTCATCATATGGGACATTTATTAAGTCTTTTCGTCCGCTCCATCTTTGTGGACAACATGATATTTGCGTTCTTCCTCGGTATGTGTTCCTACCTCGCCGTGTCCAAGAACGTGAAGACGGCCTTCGGTCTCGGTGTGGCAGTAACCTTCGTGTTGCTCATCACTGTCCCCGTCGACTATCTTCTCCAAACGGAAGTGCTCGGCCCTGACTGCCTTGTACAGGGAGTTGACCTCTCGTTCCTTTCGTTCATTCTCTTCATTGCCGTCATAGCAGGCATCGTTCAGCTCGTGGAAATGGTGGTAGAACGCTTTTCTCCTTCGCTCTACGCTGCACTCGGTATCTTCCTTCCCCTTATTGCCGTAAACTGCGCCATCATGGGTGCAAGCCTTTTCATGCAGCAGCGTATTGGCATGGAGCCCGGAAGCACCCAGTACATCGGTAACGTGGCCGACGCTGCAGTATATGCCCTTGGTTCCGGTATCGGCTGGATGCTTGCTATCGTGGCATTGGCTGCCATCCGCGAGAAAATGGCTTATACCGATGTACCCAAGCCCCTTCAGGGACTCGGCATCACCTTCATCACCGTAGGACTCATGGCCATGGCGTTCATGTGCTTCTCCGGTCTGAGCATCTAATTTATAACATCAACAGCAAACCCAAAGAACAACAATGGATATCAATCTCATTCTCTCGAGCATTGGCGTATTCCTTGTGATTATCCTCCTCTTGGTCGTCATCCTTCTCGTGGCCAAGCGTTACCTCTCGCCCAGCGGCAACGTGAAGATAACCCTCAACGGACGCAAAACTTACGAAGTGCCCCAGGGCGGCACTCTCCTGAGCACCCTCGCAGCCGAAGACGTATACCTTCCCTCCGCTTGCGGCGGTAAAGGCAGCTGCGGTCAGTGCAAATGCCAGGTACCCGAAGGCGGCGGTGAAATTCTCGACTCTGAGCGTGGCCACTTCACCCGCAAACAGGTGAAGGAACACTGGCGCCTCGGTTGCCAGTGCAAGGTCAAAGGCGACATCGCCGTACAGGTGCCCGACAGCGTGCTCGGTGTGAAAGAATACGAGTGCACCGTCATCTCCAACAAGAACGTGGCCACCTTTATCAAGGAATTCAAGGTGCAGCTCCCCGAAGGTGCCCACATGGACTTCCTTCCCGGTTCCTATGCCCAAATAAAGATTCCTGCCTTCAGCATGGACTACGACAAGGACATCGACAAGAGCCTTATCGGTGACGAATATCTCCCTGCTTGGCAGAAGTTCGGTCTCTTCCCCCTCAAGTGTGTGAACACCGAGCCCACCATCCGTGCCTACTCCATGGCCAACTATCCCGCTGAAGGCAACGTGTTCATGCTTACCGTGCGTATTGCAACGCCTCCCTTCAAGGCAGACCGCAGCGGATTTATGGATGTGAACCCCGGTATCGCTTCTTCCTACATCTTCACCCTTAAGCCCGGTGACAAGGTAATCATGAGCGGTCCTTACGGAGACTTCCATCCCCATTTCGACTCCAAGAAAGAAATGATTTGGGTAGGCGGTGGTGCCGGTATGGCTCCTCTTCGTGCGCAGATCATGCACATGACCCGCACGCTCCATACCACCGACCGCGAAATGCATTATTTCTATGGTGCACGCGCCCTCAACGAAGTGTTCTATCTCGACGATTTCCACCAGCTCGAGAAGGATTTCCCCAACTTCCACTTCCATCTCGCCCTCGACCGTCCCGACCCCGCTGCCGATGCTGCAGGTGTGAAGTACACTCCGGGCTTCGTTCACCAGGTAATGTTTGAAACTTACCTCAAAAACCACGAAGCACCCGAGGATATTGAATACTACATGTGCGGTCCCGGCCCCATGTCGAAAGCCGTGGTAAATATGCTTGACAGCCTCGGTGTAGAGCCCGAAAGCATCATGTACGACAATTTCGGAGGATAAAAATTCACATCCGAGTATATTTACGAACAAAGCCGCAGATATCTGCGGCTTTGTTGCGTTTGGGGGCTGCGTTGATGTATTCCTAATGTGTCGAATCACAGCTAGCAACTTCACTCTTGCCGTAAGACAAACAGGAGGTAAACACCAGTCAAAGGTGTTTACCTCCTATTTGATTAGAAACTTACGTCCATAAGGGATTTCCCAATTGAGTGTATTGTGTTGAGTATTTGTGTCTTGCGTTCGTTTGAAGGCTTTTTTGTTCCATTTATATAACTTGCCAAAAGGCTTTGTCTGATACCTATTCTTCTTGCCACGGCAGAGACATTCAATTCAGGGTTGGTTAGGAACGCACTTTGTATGCCTGGTGCAGGTTCTTTTGTCTCGGGATAGCGGAAACTTTCAAAACTTATATCTTCGTCAAACGCTTCCCAATGTATTCCATCATCCCACAATTCGCAGTCCGCAAGTTGTTCTGGGGTTGCGTGCAAAAGTCGTGGGTAGAAATATAACGACTGATAAAGGATTTCGTTTTCCGTCGTTTGAATATAGATGCGGTTATCCGCAAACCAAAGTTTTCTGATGTTCATGACTTATCCTCCATAGTTTTTATTCTCCGTGAACATTGTACCATTCTTTCATGAATTCGTCACGTTTCTCTTTCATTACTTCCATAGCACTTTTGAGATCTTTGGGCTTTAATGTGCTTTCTTCCATCATCTTTCCGTCTATAAGGTTGAATTTTGCTTTTCCTCTGCACTTCGCACATGTATGTGTGGTGGCAGGTGTTCATTGGAGAAGAAAAAGAACCTTAAGCCGAAATAGAAAAATATTGTAGGCATAATTGTTCCTGCTGATTTCTACCGCAAACATAGGTAATAAAATTATATCCCCAAAATTTTGGGGATACAAATGTCATGGGGGAGTAATTTTAGGGTGGTTCTATAAATTAACTTTGTCAGATTTCGGTGCTATTTTTCGTTCAAATTGTTTGTGAACGAAGGAGC
>CAVCAV010000244.1:0-3847 GCA_963600165.1 Christensenella sp. UBA1685
GCCCGTAAAAGCCCCAAAGGCTTGAAGGCTTGCAGGCTCCTTCTTTCGTTCGCTGATTTACATCTTATGATATTCTACTTTTCAGGTACAGGAAACAGCCGCCACGTTGCCCGTTTTCTGGCCAAATCCACCGGCGACCGCATCGTGGACATGGCGCAATGTCTTTCAGAAAACCAATGCTCCTTCTCGCTCCAGCCGGGCGAACCGTTAGGCTTCGTCACTGCCGTGCACTTTTGGGGACTGCCCGCACTTGTGGTGGACTTCGTGGCGCGCGCCGGTTTCCATTGCGAAGCGGCGCCTTACGTCTACCACGTGCTCACCTTTGGCACCACCACGGGTATGGCCCACTGGCAAATGGCGCACTTGCTCAAACGGAAAGGCATTCGCGTCGACGCGCGTTTCAACGTGCGCATGGTAGACACGTGGACGCCGCTCTTCACCGTGTCCGACACGGAGCACTGCCGTCGCCTTACGCTTCGCGCTGAGCAACAGACGGCCAAGGTGGCAGCAATGGTCAACGCCAGGCGCTGCGGAAACTTCGACAAACTCCGTTTCCCCCATTGGCTCGCCCGTTTCTACTACATGACCTACGGCAGACAGCGCCAGACGAAACATTTCCGCCTCGTTGCCGACCGCTGCACCGGCTGTGGCCTTTGCGCCAAAAACTGTCCCGTAAAAGCCATCGAAATGAAGGGCGGCACCCCGCAATGGACCGCTCCCCAATGCACGCTTTGCCTCCGCTGCCTCCACCATTGCCCCAAGTTTGCCATACAAATCGGCAAGCGAACGGAACGTCATGGGCAGTGGACGTTGTGAGTTTGCCTTAGCTTGGCTAAGTGCATGGTATGCAGCTTGTTAAATGTGACATTTGAGAATTTTGTAGCCGAGAATTGAGAATTTTGTAGACGAGAATTGAGAATTTTGTAAGCCACTTTTGAGAATTTTGTAGTAGCTTTGCTGCAAATTCCAAAAGCCATAAAACAGCGAGTATGTCACAGTTCAAGAAGAAAGAATACCATGTATTGATGGATAGAATCAGCGAGCCGCGCCGATTCATCCAAGTCATTTCCGGCCCTCGTCAAGTGGGGAAGTCTACGATGGTAAAGCAAGTCCTCAACGATACCGACATTTCCCACCTCTTTGTTACGGCAGACGGCGTTTCCCCTCAAAACGTCCAATGGATCAATGAAGTTTGGGAAACCGCCCGTGCACGCAAGAACTTTGCCCAACTGCCCGAGTTCCTGCTCGTCATAGACGAGGTGCACAAAGTGGACAACTGGAGCGAAGCCATCAAAAAAGAATGGGACCACGATACGTTCCACGACATAAACATAAAGGTAGTGTTGCTGGGCTCCTCGCGACTACTTCTTAAGGACGGACTAACCGAATCGCTTGCCGGAAGATTTGAACTCATCCGTATGTCTCACTGGAGCTATGCAGAAATGCACGAAGCTTTCGGCATGGACATCAACCAGTATGTCTATTTCGGCGGATATCCGGGAAGTGCACTGTATATCCGCGACGAGAAGCGATGGAGAAGTTATATTAAGGACAGCATCATTTCCCCTGCCATTACGCAGGACATACTCGTTACCAAAACCGTCTACAAGCCAAGCCTTATGCAGCAGCTTTTCTTTTTGGGCTGTACTTATTCGGGGGAAGAAATGTCCCTCAACAAGATTGTCGGGCAGCTTCAGGATGTGGGCAACGTGACGACGCTTGCCAATTATCTTCACACGCTCGACGAAACACGCTTGCTCAAGGGCATGCAGAAGTATGCGCACGACAATGCCCGAAAGTACAATTCGGTTCCGAAACTGATGGTTTACAACACCGCCTTGCTGTCTGCGCTTTCCAATAAAAAGTACGAACAGGTTTACACTGCCCCCAAGGAATGGGGACGGTGGGTGGAAAGTGCGGTAGGAAGCTATCTGCTGAATATGTCGGACGAACTTGGCTTCCAAGTATATTATTGGAGAGAACGCAACGAAGAAGTCGATTTCATTGTAGACTACTATGGAAAACTGACTGCTATAGAAGTGAAGAGCGGGCGGAGAACAATGAACACGGGGCTGCAAGTGTTCAAGGACAAATTCAAACCCCAACACGCCATCGTGGTTGGCTCAGAGGCGTTTCCCTTGGAAGAATTCCTTAAGATAGACTTGGAAAAACTGTTGGGCGACTGGTAAAGCATCGTCCTAACTCGAAAAAATACAACCGCCTATGCGCCATTTCCGACCACTCATGCTCCGTTCGTGCCACTTATGCACCTAGGCTGAAAAAGGCGGATTTGCATTACCGTAAACTTTCGTACATTTGCAGTGCTTAATAGAATATCCCTTAGGCAAATGCACCCCTAAAATCCTTTTTTTTACACCCTTAGCGACATGGCCAAGAAAGACGGACTCACAGCATTTATCGTCGACGACGAACCCGCAGCGCTCACCACTCTTGCAGAAGACTTGAAGCAGATGCCTGAGTTTGGCAACGTGCACACCTTCAGCAACTACACTGAAGCAATGCTGCCCTTGCTCGAAATTCAGCCCGACGTTCTGTTCCTCGACGTGGAAGTGCCGGGACATACGGGCTTGGACTTCCTCGACTCCATACGCTCGAAGATCAACTTCAAGTTCCATGTGGTGTTCTACTCCGCCTTCTCCCATTACATGCTCGATGCCATCCGCCAGTCGGCGTTCGACTTCCTGCTCAAGCCTTACAAGAAAGACGAGTTGCGAACCATAGTGAACCGCATTGTGGAAACCGACAGCGAAGCGGAATGCGGCAACCTCGGCACGTTCCACACCGCCGACATCCGCAAACTCGCCATTCAGACGGTAAGCGAACTCTTGCTTATCAAACCCGAGCAGATGCTGATGTTCAACTACGTCAGTGCGCAGCGCTCGTGGGAACTTACGCTGACCGATCTGACCACCCACGTGCTACGCAAGAGTATTGCTGCCGACGACATTTTGGCCATGGACAGCAGCCTGACGCGCGTGAGCAACACGGGCATCATCAACATCAACTACCTTGCTGCCATTGAGAACAGCACGCAGCGCTGCCGCTTCTGTCCGCCTTTCGACAACATGCAGATGACCGCCTCGCGCCGCTACTTCAGCAAGCTCAAGGAACGGCTCGACTTGTTTTGACTCTCCCGTTGAAACAAGAGTTCTTCTTGAAACTGTCGCAGACTTTGCAGTTGCCTCATAGAATTGAACAGAATATATGTATATGAAGAGAGAGATGAATAAATCTTAGTATCAGCACAGTGTGGGCCCATGCCGCGACGGAGTCGGGCCAGCACGAAACAAATGCCGGGCGCACCGTGTGCACTGCTTTCCTATTCGTTCTTTACAGCAGTGTGTGCAGCGCCTGGTTTTTATTGTCGTTATTACAAAATCAGCGCCGCTACACATCGTTGTGTGTAGCGGCGCTGAAAGGTTTATTTCGTGTGCGGGGCATTGGTGGTCATGCCGTGCTGCACCATATACTCGGTGGTTTGGAGGAGCGAGAAGACGTATTGCTTCAGGTCGTGGAAGCGGTTGCTCATCGGGCATTCGTGCGGCTTGCCGTCCACGAGGTTGTAGGCGTATTCCTTTTTCAGTTCGGCGTTGTAGACATAAAGCCGTTTGCCGTCGCGTGCCGCAATCGTTTTGTCGGCCGTGTAGAAAGCGGCGGGGCGGGGAGCATCGCGGAGCAGGTCGAGGCCGAAATTGTTCTGCACATAAGGGATGCGCAGAAGGCCGAGCAGCGTAGGCGCCACGTCCACCTGGCCGGCAAACTGCGTTCGCGTTTCGGCTTTCAGGCCGGCGCTGTGGATGATGAGCGGAATGTGGTTGAACGACTC
>CAVCAV010000245.1:0-3821 GCA_963600165.1 Christensenella sp. UBA1685
CAGGGTGTCGCTTCGCTTGCCCTGGGCTATATTGTCATTGGGCTTTCAGCCCGCCCTCTCCCTCCTCCGAAACTTCTGTTTCTTATCCTTACCCCACACAATGAGAAAAGACAACCCCAACGAACATAAAGGCGCCAAAAAATTCAAACCGCAAGCCCCCGGCCAGCGGCGCGAACGTCCCCAGCGCCCCGCAGCCGAGCACCGCCACGAAGGTCCGCGCGAAGAACGCCGGCCCGAAGCCACCTTCGCCCTGCTCGACAGTGCACCCGAGCAAGGACAGATGGTGCAGATGCGCGTCACGCCCGACGTGGCTGCCAACGAAGAGCACCTCGCCCGCTTCGTGGCCGACAGCATGCGCATAGACCAGCGCACCATCAAGGCACTGCGCGTACGCAAACGCAGCATCGACGCCCGCCAGCGCACCATTTTCGTAAACCTCACGGCAGAAGTGTTCATCAACCGCCCCGCACCCACGCTCGACTTCGAACCCGTGCACTATCCCGACGTGTCGCACGCACCGCGCGTCATCGTGGTAGGTGCCGGTCCCGGCGGACTCTTTGCCGCACTCCGTCTCATTGAGCTCGGCAAGCGCCCCGTGGTGCTCGAACGAGGAAAGGACGTGCACGAACGCCGCCGCGACATCGCCCTCATCTCACGCGAACACCGCGTCGACAGCGAAAGCAACTACTCCTTCGGCGAAGGCGGAGCAGGAGCCTACTCCGACGGCAAACTCTACACTCGCTCCAAGAAGCGCGGCAACGTGGAGAAGATTCTCCGCGTGTTCTGCCAGTTCGGTGCAAGCACCGACATACTCGTCGACGCCCATCCCCACATCGGCACCGACCGCCTGCCGCGTATCATCGAAGCCATGCGCAACCAGATTCTCGAATGCGGCGGCGAAGTGCATTTCCAGACCCGTGTGGACCAACTCGTCGTTGAACACGGAAAGGTGCGCGGCGTAGTGTGCCAAACGGGCGAACATTTCAACGGCCCCGTAATACTTGCCACCGGCCACTCCGCACGCGACGTCTACCGCCATCTCCGCGCCGAGGGCATACGCATTGAAGAAAAAGGCATTGCCGTGGGCGTCCGCCTTGAGCATCCCTCACATCTCATCGACTGCATACAATACCACAACCGCGACGGACGCGGCAAATATCTCCCCGCAGCAGAGTACAGCTACGTGATGCAAAGCGGCGGACGCGGCGTGTACAGTTTCTGCATGTGTCCCGGCGGCATCATTGTGCCCGCAGCCAGCGGACCGCAGCAGATTGTGGTGAACGGCATGAGCCCCTCCACCCGCAACTCCGCCTGGAGCAATTCGGGCATGGTGGTGGAAACACGCCCCGAAGACCTCGACGGCGAACTCCATCCGTTCCTCATAGAAGCCATGGCCGACGGCAACTTTGCCGAAACCCATGCCGACATCGACGACCCCAGCAACCCGCTGCGCATGATGTATTTCCAGGAAGCACTCGAAAAGGCTTGCTGGATGCAGGGCAACCGCAAACAGACGGCTCCCGCACAGCGCATGGCCGACTTCGTGAACCGCCGACTCAGCTACGACCTCCCCTCCTCGAGCTACTCGCCCGGCCTGGTGTCCTCGCCGCTCCATTTCTGGATGCCGCGTTTCGTGACGGACCGCCTCATTGACGGATTCAACGCTTTCGGCCGACGCAGCCGCGGATTTCTCACCAACGAGGCCGTAGTCATCGCCGCAGAAACGCGTACTTCCTCACCTGTGCGCATTCTCCGCAACCCCGACACGCTCTGCCACGTGGAAGTGGGCGGACTCTACCCCTGCGGCGAAGGTGCTGGCTACGCCGGCGGCATCGTCAGCGCAGGCATCGACGGCGAACGTTGTGCCGAAAAACTTTGTGAGAACGAAAAACTCGACTGACCATGCTCGACATTACCCGCCACGAAGCGCACATCGAAGTGCTGCGCGAAGCCGCTGCACGCTGCCACGAAGCCGTCAACCAAAAATACGACGGCTATCTCCCCTACGAGTTCCACCTTCGCCTCACGGCATCGTACGTCACCCGCTTCGGCCACCTGCTGCCCCTGCGCGACGAAGAAGTGGAAACGGTCTACGCCGCAGCCTATTTCCACGACTCGCTCGAAGACGCCCGACTCACCTACAACGACCTCACGAAACTCCTCACCCGTCTCAAGGAGCAGCACGCGCTGCAACTCTGCGTGGAAGATGCCGTCGAAGCCGTCTACGCCCTCACCAACGACAAGGGCCGCAACCGCGCCGAGCGAGCCGGCGAACACTACTATGCCGGCATACGCCAAACCCAATATGCACCCTTCCTCAAAATGTGCGACCGCCTGGCCAACATCACCTACTCCACCCTCTTCCCCAAACCCCAAAGCATGGCGCGCGTCTATGCCGAAGAATTGCCACATTTCCTCAAGGCAATCGGCACAGTACCGCAAGAAATGGCAGAAGCAGCGAGAAAAATGCTGGATTTGCAAGGTGGAGTGTAAAAAACGAGAAGAAAAAGATACGCCCGCACTCCTTTTTTTGTAGTTTTGCATGAGTATTGAGCGGTTCTGCATACGACCGCATCATACTTTTAAAGAAAGAACTATAAAACAACAATATCCAAAACAATACTTTCTACATGAAACCTACACTCTTTCTCCTCGCAGCAGGAATGGGTAGCCGCTACGGCGGTCTGAAGCAACTTGACGAACTCGGCCCCCACGGCGAAACCATCATGGACTACTCCATCTACGACGCCATCAACGCCGGATTCGGCAAACTCGTATTCGTAATCCGCAAAGACTTCGAAGACGACTTCCGTCGCATCGTCCTCTCCAAATATGAAGGCCACATTCCCTGCGAACTCGTGTTCCAAAGCCTCGACGCTCTTCCCGAAGGTTTCACCTGCCCCGCCGACCGCACCAAGCCCTGGGGTACGAACCACGCCCTCATGATGGGTGCCAGCGTTATCAACGAACCCTTCGCCGTGCTCAACTGCGACGACTTCTACGACCGCGACGCATTCAAGGTAATGGGCAAGTGGCTCAGCGAACTTCCCGAAGGTTCTACCGGCAAATATGCAATGGTCGGCTTCCGCGTAGGCAACACGCTCTCTGAAAGCGGTACCGTTAGCCGCGGCGTTTGCGAAAACGACGAGCACCACCACCTCACTTCCGTTGTGGAACGCACCAAGATCCAGCGCTTCGACGGTGTAGTGAAATACCTCGACGAAAACGACGAATGGGTTGCCATCTCCGACAACACTCCCGTTTCCATGAACTTCTGGGGCTTCACTCCCGACTACTTCAAGCACAGCGAAGAATACTTCAAGACGTTCCTCTCCGACCCGAAGAACATGGAGAACCTCAAGAGCGAATTCTTCATTCCCTTGATGGTTGACCACCTCATCCACACCGGCCAGGCTACTTGCGAAGTGCTCGACACTACCTCCAAGTGGTTCGGCGTGACCTATCCCGAGGACCGTCCCGAAGTGGTTGCCAAGTTCCAGAAACTGGCCGACGACGGCGTTTATCCCGAAAAGATGTTCTAAACCCTTCGGCCCGACAGGCCACTACATCACAAAAAAGCGAAAGCCTTGCAGCTGCACCACGTGTGCCCGCTGCAAGGCTTTCGCCTTTTTCTTTCTTTGAGGAAAACTTGAGGAGAACGAAGCGCTGCAGAGTCAGAGCAGCGCCTCTATTTCTTCCTTGCTGAGCCCCGTGTAGAGCATTACCTTTTCAGCGCTGAGCCCGTCCTTGAGCATGGAACGTGCCGAATCGAGAAGTTTTTCCTGATTGGCTTTGCGTTCCTTCTCCATACCTTTGGCCAT
>CAVCAV010000246.1:0-3819 GCA_963600165.1 Christensenella sp. UBA1685
CCCTCTATGGAGGCGACGTTTGAAACGTCGCGTTCTACACGGCGCTTCGCGAATGTGCAAATTTGGTGTACTTTGAGGGCGTCAGCACATGGGGGCGAAGTCTCCTGACTTCGCTTGCGCAAAGTTGCAAACTTCCAAGCCTTCTTTCTCAAAATCTCAAACTTCTTCACTCACCCCTTCGAAGCCGCCTGGTGCCGTGCTGCGGCATCGGCATATAGCTTCTCTATCTGCTCGGCGTAGTGTTCATACACCACGCGGCGGCGCACCTTCAGCGTGTTGGTGAGTTCGCCGTTCTCCATGGTGAACGGGTCGGGCAGGAGAATGAAGTCCTTTATCTTCTCGTAGTGGGCGAGGTCCTGTTGCAGCGTGTCGATGTGTTCGGCGAAGAAGCGGCGAATCTCCTCGTTGTGGCAGAGCGCATTGAGGTTTTCGTAGGCAATGCCGTGGCGCTTTGCATATTCCTCCACCAACTTGTAGTTGGGCACGATGAGCGCCGTGACGAACTTCCGCTTGTCGGCCACAATCACGGCCTGGTCGAAGTAGCGGTCGAGCACCAGTTTCGACTCTATCATCTGCGGAGCGATGTATTTGCCGTTCGACGTCTTGAACAAGTCCTTTATTCTCTCGCGGAGGAAGAGCTCGCCGTTTTTAAGGTAACCCGCATCGCCCGTGTGGAACCAGCCGTCGGCGTCGATGGCCTCTTTCGTCACGGACTCTTTCTTGTAGTAACCCGGCGTGATGGTCTTGCCGCGGAGCAGAATCTCGTCGTTCTCTCCGAATTTTATTTCAAGTCCGTCAACGGGGCGTCCTACGGAACCCGTGGTGGTGGGTATGCCGGGAATGTCGCACGACACCGTGGCCAGACTTTCCGTCAGACCGTAGCCGACCACCATATTGATGCCGGCAGCGTGGACGAACGTCTCCACCTTGGGCGAAACGGCGGCGCCGGCAGTGGGGAAGAAGTTGGCGCGCTCAAGGCCGAGCGTCTTGCGCAGCAGGGCTATGATGGTTTTGTCGTAGAGCTTGTATTGCAACGCCAGCGCCATGGGGGCTTTCTTGCCTTTCGACTTGTAGTTGAGCCAGTAGCGTTTGCCCACTTCGAGCGCTTCGCCTATGAGTTTGCGTTCCATGAACGAACCGTTGGTGAGCTTCTCGAGCACGGCCTGGTAGACCTTCTCCCAGAAGCGCGGTACGCTCGACATGCAAGTGGGGTGAACCTCCTGCATGGACTGCAGCACGTCCGCCGGACGCAGGTTGATGCACTGCTGGGCGCCTTCGGTCAGGCCGAGGTAGCACCATGCACGCTCAAACACGTGGGTGAAGGGAAGGAAGTTGAGAAACACGTCCTTCTCCGAGAGCGGAAGCACGAGGTCGTTTACGCGGAAGCCTTCGTGATACTGTCCGTAAGTCAGCATCACGCCCTTGCTCTGCCCCGTGGTGCCCGAGGTGTAGAGAATGTTGCAGAGGTCCTTGTAGTTGGCCTGCTGCTGGCGCACGGCATATTCGGCCTTCTCTTTCGTGAGGTCGCAGGCGTTGGCACCGTCCACGAAGTCGTCGAGATATTCCGACACCTTGTCCTTCGGGTCCCTCTTCACTGAGCGGTCGAAAATGATGATCTTCTCCAGTGAATGGGCCACGGAAATCACGCTGAAGGCCGTGTCGTACTGTTCCTGTTCGCCCACGAAGAGCAGACGGATGTGGGCGTCGTTGAGCATGTAGGTCACCTGTGCCGCACTGCTTGTGGCGTAGAAGGGGATGGTCACCACGCGTATGCCGTAGGCACCGAAGTCGACATACATCGTTTCGGGCTTGTTTTGCGAGAACACGGCAATGTTCTCCTGCACGTCTATGCCGTAGTGGAGCAGGGCGAGCGACACGCGCTGCACGAGGCGGGCAAATTCATTCCACGAAACGGGTATCCAGCAGTTCTTCGTGTAGTCGCGGTAGCTGAGGGCCGTGCGGTCGGCATATTTCTTGGCCTGTTCCAATATCAGCTTCGACAGGTGGCAGTTGTTTTGCATAATGCTTTATTTTTCATTGGCAGATTTAGGCTCCGTCCGTTCGCTGGCGGCCTTTTCCACCTACTATTTCGGCAAAGTTATCCATTTTCCTCCAATTTGGCAAAATTAATCATGCTTCTTTAATGTCGACGCACCAATGGAGCGAACGATGGAGCGAACGATGGAGCGAACGATGGGGGCGAAGTCTCCTGACTTCGCATCGCCGCTCATTCCACACCCAATGGAGCGAACGATGGAGCGAACGATGGGGGCGAAGTCTCCCGACTTCGCGTTCTACACGGCGTGTGCCCCCTCTATGGGGGCGACGTTTGAAACGTCGCGCTCTACACGTACAATAAAATATCACTTTCCCACGCCACATCCCTTCTTCTTTTCCTACATTTGCACATCCGTGCAATAACGCCACCCCCTTTTGCGTTTATAAATATAAACCCACCCCACATCCGCAAAGCATCCCACATTTGCACATCTGCACATTTGCACATTCGCGAAGCGAGATATCTGCACATTCGCACATTAAAACATCCCATGCCCTATCCATCCCCCATAGACCGCCTCCTCGCCGACGCCCTCAGCGTCCTCCAGTCCCTCATCGCCATCCCCTCCGTCAGCCGCGACGAATCTGCCGCCGCCGACTTCATCGAGACCTACCTCTGTCAGCGCGGCGCCGCCCCCCAACGCCTATATAATAATGTATGGGCCGCAGGCACCATGCTCCCCACGCGTCCCACGCTCCTTCTCAACGCCCACATCGACACCGTAAAACCCGCCGCCGGCTGGACGCTCTCGCCCTTTGAACCCACTTGGCAGGACGACCGCCTCTACGGACTCGGCAGCAACGACTGCGGAGGCGGACTCTGCACCCTCATGCAAGCGTTCCTTTTTCTGAAAGACGACCAGACGTTGCCCTGGAACCTCGTATACCTCGCCTCCGCCGAAGAGGAAGTGTCCGGCAAACAAGGCGTGGAAGCCGCGCTCACGGCCCTTCCCCACATCGACGTGGCCCTCGTGGGCGAACCCACAGGCATGCATCCCGCCATAGCCGAAAAGGGACTCATGGTGCTCGATTGCACCGCCCACGGAAAGTCCGGCCATGCGGCCCGCAACGAAGGTGTCAATGCCATCTATAAAGCCATCGAAGACATACAGTTCATACAGACGCACCGTTTCGACCGCACGTCTACGCTCCTCGGAAACGTCAAAGCCACCGTAACGATGATAGAGGCCGGCACGCAGCACAACGTCATCCCCGACACCTGCCGCTTCGTCGTCGACGTCCGTTCCAACGAATGTTACACCAACGTCGAACTCCTCCATTTCTTCCGCACCCGTCTGCAGTCCGACGTGAAGGAACGTTCCACGCGTCTCAACTCCTCCAGCATCTCCCCAAGCCATCCCCTCGTCCGCACCGCCGTAGCCCTCGGCCGCACCCCCTTCGGCTCCCCCACCTTGAGCGACCAGGCCCTCATGCCCTTCCCCTCTTTCAAAATGGGCCCCGGCAATTCCGCCCGCTCCCACACCGCCGACGAGTTCATCACCAAAGCCGAACTCCGCGAAGCCCTCATTCTCTACCTCCGCCTCCTCACGCAGGCCAAGCCTTGAGCAAAGCGGCACTTCTTGGAGCGAACGATTGGGCGAACAATGAGCGAGCGATGGGGACGAGCGATGGGGGCGAGCGATGGGGGCGAGCGATGGGGGCGAAGTCTCCCGACTTCGCGCTCTACACGGCGTGTCCGCCCTCTCTGGAGGCGACGTTTGAAACGTCGCGTTCTACACGACGCTTCGCGAATGTGCAAAT
>CAVCAV010000247.1:0-3769 GCA_963600165.1 Christensenella sp. UBA1685
TTTGGTCAAGAATTAGAGAATTAGAGAATTTTTCTATCCAAATTTCATTGAATTAGCGAGAATTTGAGAGGACATCGGCTTGCAAGCAAGCCTCTCCGCTGATGTTCTGAGCAGATGCCCACAGCTTGACGAATGTCAAGCCTTCCTGTAATTCTTGATTAGAGAAGATTCCAAAAAGCAACCGCAAATTCTCCAATTCTCTAATTCTTGACTGAAAACTTTACCCGCTCGTCTTTCATTGCTCCTTCTTGCGTACTGCTCATTCACATCGCAAAACAATTCTCCACACATACGATGAAACGAATACTTTTCCTCTTCGCACTCTGCTGCGCCGCGCTCACCGCTGCGTCACAGAACGTGCAGTTCAAAATAGGCGGCGGCTTCTCCTCCCACTACGGCAGCTCGTCGCAGATGGTGGGCGCCTTCAAGGTGGGCGTGGGCTACGAAATAGAGTTCAACCAGCACTTCACCTTCACCCCCACCCTCTCCGTCTACGGCAAAGGCTGGAAAGACCCCAACCAGCGCGTGCTCGTCTACGACGACAACCACCAGCAGATGTTCGACGAGAAGGGCAATCCGCGCACGTCCATCAAAAACCGCACCACCACAGCCAACTACATTGAAGTGCCACTGCTCTTCTCCTACTACCTCCGCACGGGCGAGTCGCGCTACGTGGTGTTCTCCGCCGGTCCCTACGTGGCCTGCGGCATTAGCGGCAAGCAGAAGACTAAGGGCGACGCCGAAAGCACGGGAAGCAACAAGCTCTACTATGAGGAAAACACCTTCAAGGAGCAGGGCGTGCACCGCTTCGACGCCGGCATAGAGGCCATGGTGGGCTATGCCTTCCCCTCGGGCGTGACGCTCGGCGTGGAAGCCGACTTCGGCGTGACGAAGTTCAATGCCGACGGCGACCGCAACCTCTCCGCACTCATCTCCCTCGGATACCGGCTGAAATAAAAGTCGGGGGAGAGGAAATTAAAACAAGCCGGGAAAGGAGAACAAAACATTCAAAACGAACAAAACGGGCTGCGCCATCAAGCGGCTAAGAAGGCGTAGCCTTTCGTTTTGGAAGTTCACGATTGTCAGTCTCAGAGGCGTAGCCTGTTTTATTGGTTTTAATCGTTTTATTAAAAAAAACGCAAAGCGCAGCCGTTCAAAAGCGTCTGTGAAGCCGCTCAATATTCTACGCGAAAAGATGGCTAACTTGTTTTTTACAGGTTACCATAACCCCTCTTTTCCCTCCACATACAACAAAAAAGCCACTTCACGTTTTGGTTGTTATAGGGAAAGGCGTATCTTTGCACCGCTAAATGCGCCGCATGCGGAGCAACAAAGCAGCCCAGATGGCGGAATCGGTAGACGCGCTGGTCTCAAACACCAGTGGGGCAACCCGTGCCGGTTCGACCCCGGCTCTGGGTACAAAGCCGGAATCTTCTTCGGAAGGTTCCGGCTTTTTTTTCGTATCGTTTGTGCGAACGATTGGGGCGAAAGCGCATGGGGGCGAACAATGGGGGCGAGCTCTCCCGAGCTCGCATGCGCGGCTTTTGCGCCCTCTATGGGGGCGACGATTGAATCGTCGCGCTCTACACGGCTTATGGGCGAAGCGCATGGGGGCGAAGTCTCCCGACTTCGCTTGCGCAAAAAAGGAAACTTTCAAAAAGAATGCTTTTTTCGCCTATGCGAGCTCGGGAGAGCTCACCCCCATCGTTCACCCCATCGTTCGCTTCATCGTTCACCCCATACAAGGCTTCCACCCCCGTTTACCATTTTTTATTCCTCCCGTGTGCCATCCTGTCTTTTAATTCGTTATCTTAGCCGTGAAATTCTAACGAACAGTTCTAATACTACCGATATGATGGAAACACAGAAGAACAACTACTGCATCATTCTTGCCGGCGGTACGGGCCGTCGACTCTGGCCTGCAAGCACCACAGAACTCCCCAAACAGTTCATCGACTTCTTCGGCACAGGACGCACCTTGCTGCAACAGACGTTCGACCGCTTCGTGCGCTTCATTCCACGCGAAAACATATTCATCTCCACCTTTGAAGACTACGTGCCCATCGTGCGCGAACAACTCCCCGAAGTGAGCGACGACCACATCCTCCCCGAACCCGTGCAGCTCAACACTGCCCAGGCCGCCGTATGGGGCACGTGGCACGTGGCGCTCCAAGCCCCCCAGGGCCGCGTGGTGGTCACCCCCGCCGACCAACTCATCCAGCACGAGGACCGCTTTGAGGAACAGGTGAAGAACGGACTCGAATTCGTAGGCGAGAACCCCGTTTTCCTCGCCCTCGGCGTGAAGCCCACCATGCCCAACACGGCCTACGGCTACATTCAGATGGGCGACGAGCTTAACGCCGACGGACTCTACAAGGTGCAGTCGTTCAGCGAAAAGCCCGCCACCGACTATGCCAAGATGTTCATGGAGAGCGGAGAGTTTCTCTGGAACTCCGGCATCTTCCTTTGGACGGCACAAACCCTCGGCGACACGCTGGCAGAAAAGAACAACCGCGAGTCCGTCCCCGTGGAAGCCGTGGCACGGCAGATGGTGAACATCGCAGAGGAAATGAAATTCGTGCGCTCAGTCTTCTCCAACGAAATGCCGCGCTCGGTGGACATCTTCGTGCTCGAAACGTGCCGCAACGTGGTGGTGCAGGAGTGCAACTTCGGCTGGGCCGACATAGGCTGCTGGACAGAGCTCCACGAAGTATGCCGCAAGGACGCCGACGGCAACGCCGTGAGCGGAGGCGCCCGCGTGATGTTTGCCGGCACGCAACGCTGCATGGTGTCGCTGCCGAAAGACAAGAAAGCCATCATTGCCGGCCTCGACAACTTCGTGGTGGCAGAAAAAGGCAACGTGCTCATGATCTGCCCCAACGACAACCCCGACTTCACACGACGCCTCATCAACGAGGCACAAGTGGAGCTGTGAGAGGAACCAACCTTCGCCGCCCATGAAAACCTACCATAAGCTGAAGGAATACATCTGGCTCGTAAACACCATACGGCGGGCACGCAGCCTCACTTTCGCCGAGCTTCAGGAGAAATGGAAAACTTCGGAGCTCAGCGAAGGCAACCCCCTTGCGCGCAGCACCTTCAACCGCCACCGCGACGCCATTCGCGACCTCTTCAGCATACACATCGACTGCGACCGCTCCGACAAACGCTACTACATCCGCAACGAAATTGTCTTCTCGCAACGCAGCGTGCAGAACTGGATGCTCTCGTCGCTCACCGTGGGCGAACTCATTGCCGAAAGCCTCAGCCTCCAAAAGCGCGTGTCGCTCGAAGACGTCCCCTCCGAACAACGGTTTCTCAAACCGCTGCTCAAAGCCATGAAGCTCAACGTGAAGGTGAGCGTGGACTACAAGCGCTACGGCGCCACGGAAACGACGCATTCGGAGTTCGAACCCTACTGTGTGAAACTTTGCCGGCAGCGCTGGTACGTGTTGGGACACTTCCACCGCGAAGCGACGGACGACAAACCCGTGCGCGACTACTTCGCCATGTTCTCCCTCGACCGCATTGTGCGGCTCGAACTCACCCGCACGCCCTTCACCATGCCGGAGGACTTCTCCGCAGAAAGTTTCTTCAGCGAATGCTATGGCGTGATTGCCGGCGACGACACGAAATGCGAGCGCATCGTGCTGCGCGTGTTCTCGCCCGAGCACTACTATCTCACCGACCTTCCGCTCCACCCTTCCCAGCGCGTGGTGAACGAAGACGACGGATTCGCCGACTTCGAACTCACCCTACGCCCCACCGT
>CAVCAV010000248.1:0-3738 GCA_963600165.1 Christensenella sp. UBA1685
TGCTGGATAAAGCGGAGCACGTTCTTCTTGTACGACTTGAGCATGCGCTCAAATGTACGTTCGAAAGCGTTCTGGAACTTCTTGGTGGTAAGACCTACGAAGGCAACGATTGCCACGATGGTCATGGGGATGGAAATCCAAAGTTTGGAGAAGTTATAGGCGCCGAAAATCAAGCCGAGGATGCCCACGATAACGAGAAACATCGTGAAGCCCGGGTGGAGGATGCGGCCGATGGACTCAGCGTAGCGCTGGTACATGGTCTGGCCGGCAGCCTTGTAGGCTTTTCCCATGCGCTGGCCGAGGGTGTCGGCTTCTTCGCCTTCCTTCTTGTGCGGCTTCAGCATGATGGCACAAAGGGCGGGCGAAAGGGTAAGTGCGTTCAAGGCGGAGAAGGCGATGGCGATGGCCATGGTCAGACCGAACTGGCGGTAGAAGATACCTGACGTACCGGACATGAAGCTCACGGGGATAAACACGGCCATCATGACGAGCGTGATGGACACGAGTGCGCCGCCCAGTTCGCGCATGGCATCAATGGAAGCTTTGCGTGCGGAAGTGTAACCTTGGTCGAGCTTGGCGTGCACGCCTTCCACCACCACAATGGCGTCGTCCACCACAATGGCAATGGCGAGCACCATAGCCGAGAGTGTAAGGAGGTTGATGGAGAACCCGATGACGTAGAGCACGAAGAACGTACCGATCAACGCCACAGGAATGGCAATGGCGGGGATGATGGTGCTTCGCATATCCTGAAGGAAGATATACACCACGATGAACACGAGGATGAATGCCTCGATGAGGGTCTTGATTACTTCTTCGATAGAAGCGAAGAGGAAGTCGTTGACGTTCTGGGCAACGGTAATCTTAAGTCCGGCGGGAAGGTCCTTCTGCGAATCCTTAAGCAAGCTTTCCACGTCCTGCACAATCTGCGTAGCGTTCGTACCGGCCATCTGCATCACCATACAGGTCACGGAACTATTGCCGTTTACCTTACCGGAGAATGCGTAGGAAGTACGGCCGAGTTCCACGCGGGCCACGTCCTTGAGGCGGATGAGCGTACCGTCGGCGTTGGCCTTGATGACCATGTTCTCAAATTCGGGAGCCTCGGTCAAGCGGCCCTTGTAACGGAGCGTGTACTGGAACGTCTGGTTCTCGCGCTCGCCGATGTTACCGGGAGCGGCTTCGATGTTCTGTTCGGCAAGCACGCTGCTGATGTCGGAAGGCATGAGGTGATACTCTGCCATCTTTTCGGGATTGAGCCAAATACGCATGGAGTAGTCGGCACCCATCACCATGGCGTCGCCCACACCCTTCACACGCTGTACCTGCGGAATGATGTTGATTTTGGCATAGTTTTCGATGAATGCGGGATCATATTTGCCGCTCTCGTCGGAGATGGAGAAGATAAGGAGCATGGAGCTCTGGCGCTTCTGCGTAACGACGCCGACCTGGGTTACTTCGGAAGGGAGAAGACCCTGTGCCTTTGACACACGGTTCTGCACGTTCACGGCAGCCATATCGGGGTCGGTACCCATCTTGAAGGTGATGCTCACGGTAGCCGAACCGGTGTTGGTGGCGGTGGAGGTCATGTAGTCCATGTTTTCCACACCGTTGATTTGCTCTTCAAGAGGAGCGATTACGGAGTTGAGCACGGTTTGGGCGTTCGCACCGGTGTAGGTGGTGCTGACCTGAACGGTAGGCGGTGCGATGTCGGGGTATTGGGCAATAGGCAGTGAGGTCAAACCCAAGACACCCAAGATGACAATCAATATAGAAATCACGGTGGAGAGCACCGGTCTATTGATGAATCTATCTAATGTCATAATCTGTTTGTGGTTAAAAAGGTGGCTCGCTTGGTGTCCACCATAAAATATTCAAATTCGGGCATGGAACGTTGGAGCTTGCATTCGTTGTCTTTTATAATAAGAAGGGGCTGCAGGCTGCAAACGTCCGAAACATCGCGTCTCGGTTTGCCCTTGAAACGGGTGGCAACGGTGTGTTGCCGTGTCTTGGATTAATTTTCGCCGGGCATTTTGCCGTCCTTGAGGGCCTTCTGGGCTTTCTTCTGGTTGGCTTCGGCCTGTGCGGGGGTGATGGGGTTGATCTTCTGACCGTTCTTGAGCTGGTTGACGCCGTCTACGACGATGCGTTCGCCGGCCTTGAGTCCGCTGGTCACAACGAACGACTGTCCGTCGTTTTGCGTGAGCACTTCAATTTCGCGGGGAGCGACGGTCTTGTCGGCATTTACGACGTAAACGAACTTCTTGTCCTGGATGTCGAACGTAGCCTTCTGGGGAACGAGAATGGCATCGTTGGAATGGGTGGGGATGAGAACGGAACCCGTACCGCCGGAGCGGAGCACGTGGCTTGCGTTGTCGAAGGTGGCGCGCATCTGTACGGAACCGGTGGTCTGGTCAATCACACCGCTCACGGTGCTGATGGTACCGTTCTGGCTGTAGGTGCTGCCGTCGGCGAGGACGAGGCTTACGGCGGGCATCTTCTTGATGGCTGCGTTCACGTCGCCGCTTTCGCGGGTGAGGGCGAGGAGCTGCTTCTCGGTCATGGAGAAGTAGACGTACATCTTCTGGATGTTGGAAACGGTGGTGAGGGGCTCTGCGGAAGAAGCGCTCACGAGGCTACCCACACGGTAGGGAATGGTACCTACCACACCGTCGGAAGGACTGGTCACCGTGCACCAGCGGAGGTTGTCCTGTGCGCTCTGCAGGTTGGCCTGGGCAGAGGCGAGCTGGGCTTCGTAAGAGGCGAGGGTGTTCTCGGCCATCTGAAGGTCGTAGCTGGAGATGATGTTCTGCTTGAAGAGCATGCGCTTGTTTTCCACGGTGAGCTTTTGCGTGGCGATGTTGGCGCGGCACACCTTGATCTGTGCCTGTGCGGCTTTCACGGCAGCGCTGTACTGTTCGGAGTCGATGAGGAAGAGGGGCTGTCCCTTGCGAACGGTGGCACCTTCGTCAACGAGGAGCTTTACGAGGTAACCGGACACTTTCGGACGGATTTCAATGTCCTGCATACCCTTGATGGTGGCGGGGTAAGAGGTGTTGAGGTCCGACTCGGTGGTCTGGATGGTTACTACTGCGAAGTCTGTGCTGGCTTCGCCCATGCTGTTCGATTTGCTTCCGCAACTTGTAAGCAACAAGCCGGCAAGCGCCCATAAAGCGATTTTCTTCATGTGTTGTGGATTAGTGTATGTTTTGTTGTTTGTATTCGAAATGTAGAAATGCGGACGTTGAAATTCCCGCTCTCTTGCGGGTCTTATATGCGCACACGTGTAAAAAGTCTGTGCAAAGTTACGGCAAAAAACTTTGTACAACGCTGCAGTTTTCATTGTTATTCCTCCTAATTAGGTATTTTTAGGATGAATGGTCGATGAATGCGCCGATTTGTTGGATGAACTTTGCAATCCATGGCTTGTGCGAAGTGCGAGAAGCAGTGGTTGGCGGGGAGGAAACGACCAGTCATGTGTTGTAGGGGGGGGTGTAAAGGAAACGGCCTGAAAGGCCAGCACAACATAGCCCAGGGCAAGCGAAGCAACACCCTGGGTTATCGGAGTCCACTTTGATTGCACGCCCTGAAGGGGCAACACAATGGCTACGCATGTGCGGCATTTTATCCCCAATAGACATTATGCTGCCCCTTCAGGGCGCAAGTCTATTATGAACATTCTACCCCAGGGTGTCGCTTCGCTTGCCCTGGGCTATGTTGTGCTGGCCTTTCAGGCCG
>CAVCAV010000249.1:0-3673 GCA_963600165.1 Christensenella sp. UBA1685
CGAGAAGAGATTTGGTGTGGTCTTCGACTCACCAGACCCCAATGTGCGTCTTCTCAACTTAATCAAGACTGTACATCAGCAGACGGGCAAGCAAGTGGTGGTACTCATCGACGAATATGATGCTCCTTTGTTGGACGTGGCACACGAAAAGGAACACCTCGAGGTGCTTCGCAACGTAATGCGCAACTTCTATTCACCTTTGAAAGACAGTGAGCCAATGCTCCGCTTTGTTTTCACGACTGGCATCACGAAGTTCTCACAGCTCAGCATCTTCAGCGAGTTGAACAACATCATCAACGTGAGCATGGACGAGCCGTATGCAGGTATTTGTGGCATCACCAAGGAAGAACTCCTGGCACAGATGAGCGACGACATTGACGAGTTGGCTGGAGCTTTGGGATTGAGTAGGGAAGATACCATTCAGGAACTGAAGAACCACTACGACGGCTACCACTTCTCTTGGCCGTCGCCCGATGTGTTCAATCCCTACAGCTTGCTCAACTGCTTTGCCAAACAGAAGCTGGATGCCTACTGGTTTGATTCGGGCACACCAACCTACCTTATCCATAAAATGAGGGAATTTCGTTTGTTGCCCACCTCACTGAAGAAGATGCAGGCAAAGGCATCGGCTTTTGATGCCCCTACCGAAAGGATGCGCACCATTACCCCCTTGCTTTACCAAAGTGGCTATGTCACCATCAAGGACTACGATGCCATGTCGCAGCTTTACACCTTGGACTTTCCAAACATGGAAATCTTGGTCGGCCTTTTCGAGAGCCTGCTCCCCAATTACCTGGAAGAGTTGACTGACGAGGGCGACGTGGCCATCGCCAAGATGTCGGTGCTGATACGACAGGGCAACATGGACGGAGCCTTGCAGTTGCTCGCCGACTTCCTTGCAACAGTGCCTTATTGCGACAACACCAACTATGAGGGTCATTGGCAGCAAGCGCTCTACATCGTCTTCGCCCTACTCACCAACTATAATATCATCGTGGAGCAGCACACGGCAAAGGGCAGAATCGACATCTCGCTGGAAACGAAGACCACCATCTACGTCATGGAACTGAAGTTCAACAAGAGCGCAGAGGAGGCCTTGGCGCAGATAGAAGAAAAGCACTATGCCAACGCCTTCAAGACTAAAGGCAAGGAAGTCGTAAAGGTAGGCTTGAACTTCGGCATAAAAGACGAGGAAAACTGCCTGGAGTGGAAGATAGCCTTGTAAGAATTAGGGATTTTAGTAATAAAAAGCCTATCGCCTTTGGATGGTTTTTTATAAACTAAAGTTTCCCATCCCCTATTATTCGGGGAGAGAAACTTTAGTTAGCCGTTTACTAGCGGAAGAGAGAGGCCTTGCCTTTCTTTTCCGTTTTCTGTTTTTATACCTACACTTTCACGCTAAAAGTTGCATTTCTTAATTGAACATACGAACCACCCTTAATTGAACCTACGGAACATCTTAACCTTAAAATCTAAATCCGAAACTTGAGTATATATTATAGGTACCCAATCGCCCATATCTTCCCTTTTCCCAAAACATCTGCCAAAGTGGCAGAAGAAAAATTTTCTTGTCAGTTCAAAGTTTGGCACGCACCTTGCTTTTGGTGGAGTGTCGACCGCTAAGGCGGACGGCAAACAAACCACATTTTTAGAATAACAACAAAAAAACAGAATACAACAATGGGAAAGATTATTGGTATTGACCTCGGAACGACAAACTCCTGCGTTTCCGTATTCGAAGGTAACGAACCTACAGTGATAGCCAACAGTGAAGGCAAGCGCACCACGCCTTCCGTAGTAGCCTTCGTCGAAGGCGGCGAACGCAAGGTGGGCGACCCCGCCAAGCGCCAGGCCATCACCAACCCCCAGCGCACCATCTACTCCATCAAGCGCTTCATGGGTGAAAACTACGACCAGGTACAGAAAGAAATTGCCCGTATGCCCTACAAGGTAGTTCGCGGCGACAACAACACTGCCCGCGTCGACGTTGACGGACGCCAGTACACTCCTCAGGAAATCTCCGCCATGATTCTTCAGAAAATGAAGAAGACCGCCGAAGACTACCTCGGACAGGAAGTGACGGAAGCCGTCATCACCGTGCCCGCCTACTTCTCCGACTCACAGCGTCAGGCCACGAAAGAAGCCGGACAGATTGCAGGTCTCGAAGTAAAGCGTATTGTCAACGAACCTACCGCAGCAGCTCTTGCCTACGGTATCGACAAGGCCAACAAGGACATGAAGATTGCCGTATTCGACCTCGGTGGCGGTACGTTCGATATCTCCATCCTTGAATTCGGCGGCGGCGTATTTGAAGTGCTCTCCACCAACGGCGACACCCACCTCGGCGGCGACGACTTCGACCACGTCATCATCGACTGGCTCGTTCAGGAATTCAAGAACGACGAGGGCGCTGACCTCACCACCGACCCCATGGCCATGCAGCGCCTCAAGGAAGCTGCCGAGAAAGCCAAGATTGAGCTTTCAAGCTCTACCACCACGGAAATCAACCTTCCTTACATCATGCCCGTAGGCGGTGTGCCCAAGCACTTGGTAAAGACGCTCAGCCGCGCCAAGTTCGAAGCGCTTGCCCACAACCTCATCGAAGCTTGCAAGGCTCCTTGCGAAGCTGCCCTCAAGGGTGCAGGCCTCAGCACGGGCGACATCGACGAAGTAATCCTCGTGGGCGGTTCAACCCGTATCCCCGCCGTTCAGGAACTCGTGGAGAAATTCTTCGGCAAGACTCCTTCCAAGGGCGTCAACCCCGACGAAGTGGTTGCCGTAGGTGCTGCCATCCAGGGCGCCATCCTCAACAAGGAAAGCGGCGTGGGCGACATTGTGCTCCTCGACGTTACTCCCCTTTCACTCGGTATTGAAACCCTCGGCGGCGTAATGACGAAGCTTATTGACGCCAACTCCACCATCCCTTGCAAGAAGAGCCAGGTGTTCTCCACCGCTGAGGACAACCAGCCCGAAGTGACCATCCACGTGCTCCAAGGCGAACGCCAGTTTGCCCGCGACAACAAGAGCATCGGCCGCTTCAACCTCGCCGGCATCGCCCCCGCCCGTCGCGGTGTGCCCCAGATTGAAGTAACCTTCGACATCGACGCCAACGGCATCCTCAAGGTTTCTGCCAAGGACAAAGCCACCGGCAAGGAACAGGCCATCCGCATCGAAGCTTCCAGCGGTCTTTCCGAAGACGAAATCAAGCGCATGAAGGCCGAAGCCGAAGCCAACGCCGAAGCCGACAAGAAGGAGCGCGAACGCGTTGACAAAATCAACGAAGCCGACTCCATGATTTTCCAGACCGAAAATCAGCTGAAGGAACTCGGCGACAAACTCGCCGCCGACGACAAGAGCGCCATTGAAGCCGCCCTCGGCAAACTCAAGGAAGCCCACAAGGCCCAGGACATTGCCGCCATCGAAACCGCCAAGACGGAACTCAACAACGCATGGCAGACCGCCAGCGCCAAGATGTACCAGCAGACGGGTGCCCAGCCCGGTGCCGGAGCCGGCTTCCAAGGCGGCCAGCAGGCCGGTGCCCAAGACGCTTCGTCCAGCTCCAACAGCAAAGACGACATCCAAGACGCCGACTTCGAGGAGGTCAAGTAGTCTAAGATAGACAAAACATAACCATACATAACTATCCCGTGTAACTCAATGAGTTATGCGGGAT
>CAVCAV010000250.1:0-3658 GCA_963600165.1 Christensenella sp. UBA1685
AGACCGACTACCTCGAAGGTATGAAGGAGAACGTCATCTGCGGTCACCTCATCCCCGCCGGTACTGGTCTTCGCGACTTCAACCGCCTCGTTGTGGCCGACCGTGAAGAGTATGAGCAGGCCCAGGCTGCCAAGGCTGCCGAAGCAGCCGAAGCCGTAGAGCCCGCACCTCAATTCTGAACCCCGAGAGTTGTTTGACTCTTGGAGAATTTTCCACTCCATAATAGCAATTCCGCCCTGTACGGGCAGTCATATGATGACTGCACCGTGCGGGCGGAATTTTTTTGTGCGTTGTTGTGGAAATAAAGCACATGTGCTGCGAACGATGGGGGGCGAACGAAGGGGGCGAGGTCTCCTGACCTCGCTTTAGCGAAAAATAAAATATGGAGAGAAAATAAAACGTTCAAAACAAACAAAACGTGGCTGCGCGGCAACTCCGCCCTCTATGGAGGCGACGTTTGGAACGTCGCGTTCTACACGGCTTTCAAGCGATGCTTTGCGAGCGCAAGCGCATGGGGCGAACGATGGGGGCGAGGTCTCCCGACCTCGCTTTGGCGAAGAAAGGTAACTTTAAAAGAATGCCTTGTTCGCGCAAGCCGTGTAGAGCGCGAAGTCAGGAGACTTCGCCCCCATCGTTCGCCCATGCGCTTCGTTGCCATAGAGTGTTAATTGTCTACATTTGGGAGCGCCGGCTTGTTTTCTTCTTTCATTTCTCTATGATTTCTTGTGCCAGATATTGGTCGCTACGGCAATGTAGGTCGGCAATGCCGTTGTCTATCAGTTCAAACAAAGGGGAGTTGTAGAACATCTCCATCGCTTTTTCGCGGCTTATGCCCAAGCGTTTGGCGATAATCTCTATGATTCGCGCATATTTCATGTCGAGAATAATACGGCTTGCTTCCATGGCTGCAGTTTATAGTTCTTTGAAATCGATGAACTTCAGACAATTGTCTATTGTCTCTTGACTGATGAAACACATTTGTTGGTTGGGCTTTTCGTAAATAAGTCTTTTCAAGGCTTCTTCCTTACTCATTTGGCCGGAGAAGTACAAATCGAGTGTGTTGAACACCCTGTCGTCCGCTATGCCGCCGGTTATCAAATCGTATTTCTTGTAAATCTCATCTCCCATACGGCAAGCTGCGACAAAGTCCAGCCATTGCTCGTCGTAGGCTTCAAAGTTTAGCGTTTTCAAGTTCGGCGTTAGGCGGCATTCGTAGATATTGAGTATACCCTGACGCTTTCTCAAAATAAACCTTTGTGCATATCGTTCGGCTTGTTCGCGGATGACAGTAGCGTAAAATCCTTTGCCAAAATCGAGGTTGGAACGCGAATGTAAAGTGTCGGGCTTGTCGACAATAGTGTCAGAAGTGTGGTATATCAGCATAGCTTCACTCCTTTTTCTTTCAACAGTTCAAGTATGTCGTCCACCAGATATTGTCGGCCGAAGGTATGCAGCACATCGTAGGCGGGTACTAAATATCCGTCTATGATGTCCTCTTGCTTGAAGAGCCGGTATATTACCGCCGGACTTTTGCTAAGTTTCTCTGCCACGCTGCCGATGGCGAAGGTGACAAATTCTACCACGTTGCTGTTCATAATGTATCCAGACGCCTTTTATGGCTTGCTATGAGCAAAGGTAATCGTTTTCTTCAAGAACAAGTTTGTGGTTGACGTAAAATGTAGCATTTCAGGGCAATAAGCGCAGCAGGGCGTGTAGAGCGCGACGTTTCAAGAGGCTCTCAAGCGAAGTTTTGCGGGCGCAAGCGCATGGGGCGAACGATGGGGGTGAGGTCTCCCGACCTCGCTTTAGCGAAGAAAGGTAACTTTAAAAAGAATGCCTTGTTCGCGCAAGCGAGCTCGGGAGAGCTCGCCCCCATCGTTCGCCTCCATGGAAGGTGCAAGCCGTGTAGAGCGCGACGTTCCAAACGTCGCCTCCATAGAGGGCGCACATCTTCGCTGCCCACCTTCCAGCGCCCAAATACGCACTTTTTTCGCCCTCTTTTTGGCAGATAAACCGAAATTTTCTCCCAATGTTACTATATTAAAGGAAAAAACATGGCAAAAATGTCTTTATGCACAATCAGATATACCTACGAACATTACGCAGGTATCGACGTGGAGAAACTGTCCAACGGCATCTATGAGTATGCAAGGAAAGAGTTTGAGGAATTTCATCCGCAAGTCTCGGAGCCTGGCGGCTACATGGACATGCCCGACCACGTGGACCTGTTGCTCTGCAAGAAGGACGGCAGCATATTCCTCGAACAGGACATTCTGAGGCGTGCCGTCAACATTCCCCAGGCGTGCCAAGAGGACGGGCTGGTGCTCGAAATCTCCATCCAGAACTGCGACGGCACGAGGTCTGGGAAGAGGCATGAATACTGAAGCACCGAAAAAGGCCACGCCTCTCCAAAAGAAAATATGCCTTTTTTTGAAATCGCATTCATAAGTTACTATATTACAACCTCTATGACATACCAAGAATTTGAACAACTGACGGCGAAGGGAAGTAAGTACAAGGAGCGAGTCTACAAGGAGGCGCACCGCTGCAGCATCCGCAACAAAGAGCAGCTGGAGCGCTCGGAAAAGTGCGGCTGCTTCTTCTGCGGCACAATATTTTCGCCGTTGGAGATCACCTCTTGCGTTTCGCCGGAAGAGCCTACGGCCGAATGCCCTTATTGCTATACCGACTCGGTGATAGGCGACGCTTCGGGTTTCCCCATAACTGAGGGCTTTTTGAAGAAGATGAGGCGGCGGTGGTTTTAGCCGACTCGTTTATTGGCAGAAAAGTGGCGATAGGTGTGCCAAATCTCACGAAAAAGCATAGATTTGGCACACCTATCGCCACTTTTCTGCATTTTCCGTATATTTGCCTCATATTTCAGAAATACGAATATGGACTACATTAAGAATATTGTTGGCAGAAGATATGAGCAAGACATATTGCAAGCCTGCATGGAATCGCCAAAGGCTGAGTTTATAGCAGTCTATGGCAGAAGACGTATAGGAAAGACTTTCTTGGTGAAGCAATTCTTCGATGACAGCTTTGACTTCTATACCACAGGTGTATATCAAGTATCCAAATCTGAGCAGTTGAAGACTTGGCAAGAACAACTGCGCAAGTACAGCGGTGTGAAAAGGACGAAACCAAAAGACTGGTTTGAGGCTTTCTACCAGTTGGAAGAGTTTCTAGAGACCAAAGACAAGAACGACAAGATTGTTGTTTTTATTGACGAGCTTCCTTGGTTGGACACTCCCAAGTCTAACTTCATACGGGCATTGGAGTTGTTTTGGAACAGTTGGGCTTCGTCACGTCCAGGGTTGAAATTGATTGTATGTGGAAGCGCAACAACCTGGATGACAAACAAGCTGTTGGGTGACAAGGGTGGACTGCACAATCGGGTGACCCGCCCCGTCCATTTGGCTCCATTTTGCCTTGGAGAGACCGAGGAATATTTACAAAGCATAGGAATAGAATGGGAACGCCAAGAAATATTGGACGCGTATATGATATTGGGAGGCACACCTTTCTACTTGTCGTTGTTGAAACCAGAACTTAGCTTGATGCAGAACATCGACGAACTGTTTTTTGGCCGCGACCCTATTTTGTCTTCTGAATATGACTTCTTGTTCAAATCCTTGTTCAAGGATGCCGCCCT
>CAVCAV010000251.1:0-3648 GCA_963600165.1 Christensenella sp. UBA1685
CGTGCGTTAGCGGGTCCCGTAGACAATAAAAAAGTGGGGCTTGGTTGAAAATGCGCATATCTCGCCGTGTTTTTGAGCGATGAGCGGCCTGAAAGGCCAACACAACATTGCCCAGGGCAAGCGAAGCGACACCCTGGGTAAAACGTCCTCCCTTAAATGTGCGCCCTGAAAGGGCAACGCAATGGCTACACGTGCGGTTCAATTTATCCGAAATAGACATTATGCTGCCCTTTCAGGGCGCAGGGCAATTATAAACCTCCTAACCCAGGGTGTCGCTTCGCTTGCCCTGGGCTATATTGTGTTGGGCCTTCAGCCCGTCATCGGTCTAATCGAGAACTCCAATATTTTGCCAAAAACAAGTACATCAAATTGGATAACCTACTAATATAAAACGGGGTTGCGCCTTTGTGATATTGCCGTAGGCAAAGTGGCGCAGCCCCGTTTTATCGGTTTTGTCTTATCCTTGCCGCTTCTCGTTTTTGTTGAGCGCAACGGCGAAGGAGCGCGGCACGCCGGTTTCGAAGTGGAGGGGTTCGCCGGTCATGGGGTGGTAGAAGTTGAGACGGAAGGCGTGGAGGGCGAGGCGGCCGATTGGGTTGTCGCCGTTGCCGTATTTGATGTCGCCACAGACGGGATGGCCGAGGTCCTGCATGTGTACGCGGATCTGGTTTTTGCGTCCGGTCTCGAGTTTGAGTTCCACGAGGGAATGGCGGCCGTCGGTGCGCATCTGGCGGTAATGGGTCACGGCATATTTTCCGCCGTTGTCGACGGGGGAGGAATAGGTGAAGTAGGCTTTGTTGTCCTTGAGCCAGCTTTCCACGGTGCCTTCGGGTTGCTCAAGTTCGCCGGACACGAGTGCCATGTAGCGGCGGTCGGTGACGATGTCGCGCCAGTTGTGTTCGAGTATTTGCTCGGCTTCGAGGGTTTTGGCGTAGACGAGAAGGCCGGAGGTGTCGCGGTCAAGACGGTGTACGACGTGGGCGGTGCACTTCTGGTGGGTGTGGTGGAAATAGTCGTCGAGCACTTTCTTCACACAGAAGGCGTGGTGGTCGGAGGCCATGGAAAGGATGCCGACGGCTTTTTCTATGACGATGACCTGCGGGTCTTCGTAAACGATTTTCACGAACTTCGAACGGAGTTCGCCTTTGGGCTTGCGCTTGGAAATTTCCACGAGTTGTCCGGGCTCGAGTTTGAGGTCGTACTGGCGTACTATTTTGCGGTCCACGCGCACGCCGCCTCCGGCAAGGATGGCTTTGGCGCGACTGTGGCTCACGCCGTCGAGGGCGCGTTCGATGAATTCAAGAAGGGGTGCGGATTCTTTCACCTTGAAGGAGGTGAAGCGAAGGGCTGAGGAGTTACGCATGATGGTTGGGTGTGCAAAAGGGGATGTATGCTGGCTGCAAAATTACAATCAAAGGCTTGAAGCGGCAAGGGATGGGGTATATGTAATGTACATTCATTTTGAATATGTGCGCGGCGAGCGACCTGAAAGGCCACCTCGTGCTCCAAAAAAGAATGCTTATGCGGTTGATGTGGTGGGCTTTCAGCCCGCAAATTTTTCGGGTAACATATACCCAGGCCGCGTCACTTCGTGCCGTGACCTGGGCTTACGAGTGGTGGCCTTTCAGGCCGCTCGCCGCGCACAACATAAAAATTGTGCCTATCACTTATTTTGAACATTGCTTACACAAACGAATCGGGTTTATGCCCCGGCCTATATCGGCAAAGGCATAAACCCGACGGTTGATATTGTGCGGGGCTGTGTTCGACTACCCGCGGCGGAAAGCGTTACTCTGCGAAGTCTTCTTCCGAAGGTTCGTCCTTGGCTTCGGCGGGAACTTCGGCGGGAGTTTCGGCGGGAGCTTCGGGAGCGTCGGCCTTTGCTTCGCCCTTGATGTTGTTGGCAGGATTGCTATAGGGGAAGAGTTCGGGATGCTCTATCACTTCCTTGAGGTTCTTCATCTGCGTGTGGTTGGGACTTTGCTTCAGTCCTTCGTCGATGAGTGCGAGGGCCTCTTCGTCGCGGTTGAGCTTGTGGAGGGCGAGGGCCTGCTGCCAGATGTAGAACACGCGCTTGGAGGTGGTGTTCACTTCGGGACGGGTAAGGATCTTCTCGGAGAGTTTGAGGTAGGTCTCGTACTCGTTGAGGGGAAGGTAGAAGTTGCCGGCGAGGAACTGCAAGGTGGAGAGGTCGTCGCCGAGGTAGCTCTTGTATTTGTCGTAGGCCTGAAGGGCGTTGTGGAGAGCCTTTTCAGCTTCTTCGGGCGTGTCGGTGTGCTTGTAGCGCGTCACGTAGATCTGGAGCAGATCCTTCACGCAACTTTCCACGCGCTGTCCGGCATGGAGTGCCTTGATGTAGAGCTTTTCGGCCTCGTCGAAGTTTTTCTCGAGCGAAGCGCGCTTTGCTTTGGAGTAGAGCACGTCTTCGTTGAAGGTGTTTTCGGCCTTGTATACCTTCTGCGGTGCCTTGGGAGCCTTGGGGGCTTTGGGGGCGTTGTTGTTTTTGTTGGGAAGGAAGGTCTTCACTTCTGCCATGAGGTCGAGCGCGTCGCGGTTGTTGGCGTCGGCCTTGAGGATGTGGCTGAGGAGTATTTCGGCCGTGGTGAAGTGTCCCTTTTCGATGTGGGCGTCCACGAGGTCGAGGAGTTCATCGGTGGTGGCGGGGGCGTGAATGCCGAATGCCACGTAACCTACGGCGTTGCGCTTTACGGAGTAGACAACGGGTGCGCCGACCTTCACGTTGTGCTTGAGCGTGTCGTCGACGATGCTGAGGAGATTGAAGTAGAGGTCGCTGTTGAGCTCTTCGTCGTGGATGAAGCCGTAGTTCTTCATGGAGTTGAAATGGGTGATTCGACCCATGGGCTTCACTACGTTGGCCTCGTTGTTGTCCTTTTTGTTGAAAATGTATCCTTTGTTGAATTTGGGGTCAATGCTCTGAAGTTCGTCGAGGGGAATGCGGCCCACCACTTTCACTGCGGGGGTGGAGATGGCTCCTGTGAGTGCGTTTCCGTCTTCGGGTGCTGCTTCGGGCTTGATGACGTCGGCGATGGACGTGCGTTTGTCTTCTTCAGCGGGTGCGGGTTCGGCAGCGGGCTTCGCATCTTCGCTTTCGGCCTTTACGGGTGCTGCGGTTTCGGCGGGAACAACGGTGGGTTCCTTTGAAGCGGGCAGTTGTATGTTTGCGGGTTGGGGAGCGGTGAATGAGCGCACGTCGGCAGCGGCTATTCCGCAGAGGTTTCCGTTGGGAAGGAGGAGGACGATGCCGTTGTGGTCTACGAATACGATTTCACCTGAGGTTTTTCCTTCGGAGCAGCAGATTTCGATGCTGTCTCCCTTCTTGTAGTTTGCAGCTATGAAAGAAAGCATAGTTAAAAGAATTTGTTAAGTGAATAAGTGTGCACGGAGCACGGGCTGACGTTGCGTTGGTGTCAGCCGATGGCGTGCGGTATTGATTTTAGGGCCGCCATGTGGGCGGCGTTTGATGTTGCGGAATTTCAGAAAACAAGTTGCCCGGATTTCAGCAGTGGGTTTTGAGCGGTGGTTTTTGCGGCGGTTTCGTGCAGCGGTTGTGCGGCGGTTTCGTGCGGCGAACGGCCTGAAAGGCCAGCACAACATAGCCCAGGGCAAGCGAAGCGACACCCTGGGTTA
>CAVCAV010000252.1:0-3611 GCA_963600165.1 Christensenella sp. UBA1685
ACGCCTTTCGAATGTGCAAATGTGCAGATGTGCAAATGAGCTGCGCCGCATGTGCGCCCTCTATGGAGGCGACGTTTGAAACGTCGCGCTCTGCACGGCGTTTTAAGAATATAATTTTCCAAAACGAAAGGCTACGCCTTCGTCGCTGCGTGGGGGCGTAGCCTCGTTTTCTTTGTTTTGAAAGTTTTATTCTCAGAATTCACGAAGATTCGTTGTCGTGGAACTTATATTCACTTCACCACAAACTTTGCGTTTCCGCTCTTCGCCTTCACGATATACACGCCCGTGGGGAGCGAAGAAGTGTTCATGCGGCTCAGCGTGGCGGCAGTTTTCGCCGTGGCCACCGTGCGGCCGGCAGCGTCGCATACCGTGAGGAGTTCGCCCTCGGCCGTTCCGCTCACGAGCAGCGTGTGGCCTTCCGTGCGGGCAGAGAACACGGCAGTGCCGCTGGGTGCATAGGCAATGGCGTCGGTGCTCTTGTCCACACTCATCCAAGCCGTCACGTTGAGGCCGAGTCCGGCCAGTTCGCTGTCGAGCGAGTCAACGGGGCAGTAACCGCCGTCGGGCACGAAGGTGCAGCCTTCAGGCACGGCCGTGGGACGTACGAAAAGCGAACTTACACCGCTCTTGTGCGTGAATCCGCCAAGGCCCACAATGGTGCGGCTGAGGTTGGCATCGGGGTCGTCGAGCACCACCGTGCTGTCAAACTCCATGGCGAGGAAGAAAGGTCCGTCGGCCGTGAGCGCTTCGGGAAGCGTGAGCGTACGCACTTCGGCCTTGGCAAGACCCATGGTGCCGAGGCAGTCCTTGAAGGTGGTCTTCGTGGAAGAATAGACGTGCGAGAGGTCGGGGCGTCCGTCCTTCACTCCGTAGAGCACGAAGCGTATTTCCTTGTTGGCCTCCGTTTCGGCGTCGCGGTTGGCAAGACCATAGCAGCAGAGGAACGTGGTGAGCGCCGTAATCTTGTAGGTGTGGCCTTCGGGAAGGTCGAAGCGTTCGGCAATGTGCGTATAATAATGGTTCACGCCCGTGGCATAGTCGGCATATTCGGCCGTGGGGAAATAAGGAATGTTGTCGCGACCCATGAGCGTTTCGCTCGACGGATTGTAGACCGTGAGGGGAAGCATGGCATCCTGGTCCACCACGTCGACGCTTACCGTCTGCGTGCTCGTGCTTTCGCCCTTGGCGTTGGTGGCCTTCAGACGGATGGTGTAGGTACCCGTGTTGGGGAAGGAGAACGTAGGATTCTCTTCGTCGGAGTTCTCAGGATTGGCACCGGGCACGAGCCATTCGTATTTCTCGCCGTCGGTGGTGCGGTTCACCATCTGTATTTCCTGGCCGTCGATGACGGTGAGGTGACTGTTCATCTGACTGAAATAGCCGTTGAAGGCAAAGTCGGCGCGGGGCTTGCTGATGAGGCCCGGTGCGGTGAGCGTGAAGAGGTCGATGCCCACTTCGCCGGCGTTGACAGCTTCGCCGCCAAGGGCAAAGCTGAAGCAGTAGTAGCCCGTGTGGTCGGGCGTGTAGGAAACGGTAAATTTCTGCCAGCCCTCGGCAGCATAATTCTCGCGCGTGAGGAGCGCGGTGTGGAAGTCGGCGTCCTGCTCTTCGCCCACGGTGAAGGAGAAGTCGCTCGCGCTCTCGTCGTCGCCCGGCATATAAAGCCAGAACTCGGCCACGTAGGTGGTGTCGCTGCTCAGGCGGAAGAAGGAGGTGTAGAGGCGGTCCGTACGGGCTATGCTACTTTCGGGAGCCACCACGTAGTAGGTGCCGTCTTTGGCTTTCACGCCCTCAATGTTGGCGGTGCGGAAGGGGTACGATCCCGTGGAGAGCCATCCGTGGGGCACGTATTCGGTCTTGCCGTCGTAGTCGTTGTTCTCGTTGTCGAACGACTGCGAGTAGGGCAGTGCATTGACCACCTTGTCGGCGTCGGGGGCGGGAACGTCGTCGGGCTCGTTGCCGCTCACTTCAAAGTCGTCGATGCTGATGGCGCCCGACTGGTAGAGCGGTGTGGTGAGGTTGAGTGCAAAGCAGTAGTCGCCGTCGGCTTCGGGCGTGAATTCGTACGTTTGTTCCGTCCAGACGGAAATCTTGGTGTTGCCCGTTTCGCCCAGACTCACGGTGCAGGCCTCGGCGGTTTGGGCGGTGCCGGCTTTCACCGCCACGTTGTTGTTGAACGGGGCGGCCACACCGCCGGGCATCACGAGCCAGAACTTCACGGTGTATTTCACGCCGGCCTTAAGCGTGAGCATTTTGCTGAATACCCATTCGTCACGGCCTTGCGAAGTGGTCTGCAGCGTGCCGAGCACGTAGTCGCCGGAGTGGGTGCCGTTGCCCGTCCAACTGCCTTTGTAGCGCTTGATGGGTTCGGCCGCGTCGTTGGCTGCCCATCCGTCGGGCAGCGCAGCGTTGGCGGTGAAGTGCGAGTCGTCGTCGAACGTCTCGAGGTAACTGAACTCTTTGGCCTGCACCGGAAGTGCCAGTGTGCCGAGAGCGAATGCAAGTGTGAGTGGGGTAAAATGCTTCATATGCAGTAAGTAGTCTGTTTGCTTAAAACGATAATTCAGATACAAATTGTAAGTCTGTAAGTATGCTTGGCTTGCAAATGTATGAAAAACTTCCTACGAATGCTTGCAAATGGTGAAAAAGTTGGGAAGATATCAAGCACCGCAGCGATAATTCAACCGAAAGTTGTTACGTTTGGAGTATTGGGTGACATTTCAAGACGTTCTACTTCCGATTGGTATTCCAACCCTAATATTGCGCGATGCGCACCCTCTACGGAGGCGACACCATGCGAAAGTGCGAAAGTGCAAATATGCAAATGATCTGCGCCGCATGTGCACCCTCTATGGAGGCGACGTTTGGAACGTCGCGCTCTACACGAACTTCGGCAATAACAACAGAGAATGAGGCGAAGTCTCCCGAATTCGCATGGAGCATTGCTTACCGAAGTTTCAATTCAGCCCGTCCTCGGCCTAAGTGGGAGCTCCTTTATTTTGCCAAAAAGTGGAACATCAAATTGGACACCCCATATTATATGTAGTACAATATATAGCACCCTTCCACACCGTTCACCTGCAAAAACGCGCCGCAAAGCAGCATCTCCCCCGCCAAGCCGTTCAAGCGTTTTCACCTCTATAAAAGCCCCCAAACACCCCTCAAAACAGGCAAATCCAAAGAAATTTGCAGAAAAATGCGATTTTTTCGGCGAAACGCTTGGCAGAACCAAATAAAGCCCATATCTTTGCACCCGCTAAGCCGCCAGAGAGGCGACACAACGATTGCGGAAATAGCTCAGTTGGTAGAGCACAACCTTGCCAAGGTTGGGGTCGCGAGTTCGAGTCTCGTTTTCCGCTCATCAAATCGAAGCATCTGTCTCAATTCACTTGAGAGCGAAGAATTTACTGAAACGACAAACAAAACTGGAGAGGTGGCGGAATTGGTAGACGCGCTACTTTGAGGGGGTAGTGTCAATTGCGACGTGGGAGTTCGAGTCTCCTCCTCTTCACTTGTTTGCGGATTCTTCCAAGGCGAAAGCCCGAAGCAAGAATCCGTTTTGCGGAAATAGCTCAGTTGGTAGAGCACAACCTTGCCAAGGTTGGGGTCGC
>CAVCAV010000253.1:0-3607 GCA_963600165.1 Christensenella sp. UBA1685
GCCTTGCGGAAAAACCCGTTTATACAGTTTATATTAAATGTACGCAATCGTAGAGATTAACGGTCAGCAGTTCAAAGCAGAAGAAGGCAAGAAGCTCTTCGTAAACCACATCTGCGGCGCCGAAAACGGCCAGACTGTTGAATTTGAGAACGTGTTGTTGGTTGACAACAACGGCGAAGTGAAAGTGGGTGCTCCCACGGTTGACGGCGCCAAGGTCGTATGCGAAGTGGTAAGCTCACTCGTAAAGGGCGACAAGGTGCTTGTGTTCCACAAGAAGCGTCGTAAGGGCTACCGCAAGCTCAACGGCTACCGCCATCAGTTCACTGAAGTGACAATCAAGAACGTAATTGCTTAATCCTTTAAAGTTTTAGAAGAAATGGCACACAAGAAAGGTGTAGGTAGTTCTAAGAACGGCCGCGAATCGGCTTCACAGAGATTAGGCGTTAAGATTTGGGGTGGACAGACCTGCGTAGCTGGCAACATCATCGTTCGTCAGCGCGGTACGGTTCACTATCCCGGCAAGAATGTAGGCATGGGCAAGGACCACACGCTCTTCGCTCTCGTTGACGGTGTTGTTACTTTCCACCGCGGCCAGCGCGACCGTAGCGTCGTTTCGGTAACTCCCGAAGCTGAAGCTTAACGCACCGATGCTGTCCATCGGACTGCCTTAAAAGAAACAGGCGGGCTGTTCCCCTTAGGGGAGCGGCCCGCTTTTTTGTCGTGTATAAAAAGGAAATATGAAGAGAACGATGGGGCGAAGTCTCCTGACTTCGCTTGTGCGGGCCTCAAAGAGGCTTTTGCGCGAAGATTCCACCCTCTATGGGGGCGACGATTAAATCGTCGCGATCTACACGAAAGAACAAGAAAATCGTGAGCAATTCACAGGCATTCTTGCGTAATGCAGGAATAACTGTGAATTGCTCACGATTTGTTTTTAGGGTGTATGGGGGCGCAAGCGCTTGAGCGAGTGTGCCATTGAGCCGTGTAGAACGCGACGTTTCAAACGTCGCCCCCATAGGCGGCGCACATCACCGCGCAAGCGAAGTCAGGAGACTTCGCCCCCATAGAGGGTTCGCCCACGTCGCTCATTTACACATTCGCCACGCGCATGATGTCGGCAAAGACGCCGGCGGCGGTCACTGCGGCTCCTGCGCCGTAGCCTTGTATGAGCATGGGGTAGTCCTTGTAGCGCTCGGTGGTGAGCAGCACAATGTTGTTGGAGCCTTCGAGGTCGTAGAGCGGATGGCCTGCGGCAAATTCCTTCAGACCTACGCGGCCCTTGCCGTTTTCCCACTCTGCCACGAAGCGCCAGCGCTTGCCTTCGCTCTCCAGCCGGCGGCGCTCCGCTTCGAAGTGGGCGTCGAGCGAAGGCAGTTCGGCCCAGAAGTTGTCGAGCGAACCCGCAAAAAGTTCGTCGGGGATGAAGAGGTGGCTCTCTATGTCGTCGATGTCCACGCGGTAACCGCTCTCGCGGGCCAGAATCACCAGCTTGCGCATCACGTCCTTGCCCGAGAGGTCAATGCGGGGGTCGGGCTCGCTGTAGCCGTTCTCCTGCGCCATGTGCACGGCCCGGCTGAGCGGCGTGTCGGCGGAGAGCGTGTTGAACACATAGTTGAGCGTACCGCTCAGCACGGCCTCAATGCGCAGCACGCGGTCGCCTGTGGCGCGGAGGTCGTTGATGGTGTTGATGATGGGCAGACCTGCGCCCACGTTCGTCTCGAAAAGGTACTTCACGCCGCGGTCGCGTGCCGTTTTCTTCAGCAGGTCGTAGTTAGCGTAGGCCGACGAAGCTGCAATCTTGTTTGCCGCCACGATGTTCACGTTGTGGCGGAGCAGACGCAGATACTGTGCGGCCACCTCGTCGCTCGCCGTGCAGTCTACAAACACCGAGTTGAAGATGTTCATCTGCTCAATCTCCTCCATCATGCGCTCCACGCCTCCGGCAGGCGCCGTGGCGAGCTGTTGGCGGTAGGTGGAAGGGTCTATGCCCTCGCGGTTGAAAATGGCGTGGCTGCGTCCGCCAATGCCCACGAGGTTTATTTTCAGTCCGCGCTCCTTGAGAAGTTTGCTCTTCTGCGCGGCAATCTGCTCGAGCAGGCTTCCGCCCACGGTGCCCGTGCCGCACACGAAGAGGTTTAGCTCCTCGTGTTCACTCAGAAAAAAACTGTCGTGCAGCACATTGAGCGTTTTCTTCAGCAACGTGCGGTCCACCACGAAGGAAAGGTTCATCTCCTTACCGCCCATGGCCACGGCGGAAATGCTGATGCCGTTGCGGCCGAGCACACTGAAGAGCTGGCCGGCAATGCCGGGCTTGTGGCGCATTCGTTCGCCCACCACTGCCACGCTGGCCTGGCCTTCGAGGAGCGAGGCGGGGTTCATGGCGCCGTCGGCAATTTCGGAGGCGAACTCCTCGTCGAGCAGCTGGCACGCATGGCGGCCGTCGGCCGAGGTGACGCATACCGAAGTGCTCGTTTCAGAGGAATTTTGTGCCACCATGAACACGCTGATGCCGCCGCGTGCGAGGGTGTCGAAGATGCGGCGGTTCACACCGATCACGCCCACCATGGTAGGTCCGCTCACGGTGACCATGCTCGTTTCGCTCACCGAGGTGATGCCGCGTATGGGGCGTTCGCTCTGTGCGGCGTCGCGGCGGATTACGCTGCCGCGGTGTTCGGGGTGGAACGTGTTCTTTACGTAGATGGGTATGTTCTTTTGGCAAACGGGGTAGATGGTGGGGGGATAAACCACCTTTGCGCCGAAGTTGCACAGCTCCATGGCTTCGGCATAGGAGAGCTGGTCTATGGTGAAGGCGTTGGGGATGAGGCGCGGGTCGGCCGTGAGAAACCCGTTTACGTCGGTCCATATCTCCAGCGCGTCGGCGTCGAGTGCGGCGGCAATGAGCGCAGCCGTGTAGTCCGAGCCACCTCGTCCGAGGTTGGTGGTCACGCCGCTTTCGGCGTCGGCGGCGATGAATCCGCCCGTCACGGCCACGGGGGGCATGGAGGCAAACGTTTCGCGGATGAGGCGGTTGGTCTGCTCGAAGTCTACGAGGTGGCGGTCGGTGTGGGCTACGGTCTTGATGAACGAGCGTGAGTCGAAATGGCGCGCGCCGTCGATGAGTTCGCTCACGATGAGCGAGGAGAGGCGTTCGCCGTAGGCCACGATGGCGTCGGCCGTCTTGGGCGTGAGGTCCTGAATGAGGCACACGCCGTGGAGGATGCTGCGCAGTTCGGCAATGTGGGCGTCGAGTTTTGCCGAGAGGCGCTCTTGGCGCTCGGGGGCAATGACGTCGCTCACCATCTGGTGGTGGCGCTGGGCAAGGTTGCCGAGTTCTTCGGCATAGGCCTTGTCGCCTTTCGCTGCGGCGCGGGTGATGCGCAGGAGCTGGTCGGTGACGCCGCCGAGGGCGGAGACTACCACCACCACGGGCTTCTCCGTTTCTTCAACGATGTGTTTGAGATTGAGTATGGGGGCGACGGTGCCCACGGACGAACCGCCGAATTTGAGTACTTTCATGTAGAATTTGTGTATGAGATAAAGTGCAAATGCATCGCTTTGCGAGTGTGCGCCCTTTATGGAGGGAATAGATGAGCGATGATTTTGGGGC
>CAVCAV010000254.1:0-3607 GCA_963600165.1 Christensenella sp. UBA1685
CGTTCGCCCCATGCGCTTGCGCCCTCGAAAATTCGTTTGGCATGCCGTGTAGAGCGCGACGTTTCAAACGTCGCCTCCATAAGCGGTGCAAAGCGCAGCTTATTTGCACATTCGCACATTTGCACATTTGCACATTCGCGTAGCGCCGCCCTACTTTTTCGCGGGCTTGACGTCGAAGCGGTAGAGGAGCGAGAGGAGGACGTAGGAGGGCGAGGTGCTGTAGCGGTTTTCGGAGTAGCCCTGGAGGTTGACGAAGCGCTTGACGGAGGAGGCCTGGCGGAGGAGGTCGACGGCGGTGGCGCGGAGGACGAACTGCTTGCGGCGGCCCATGCTGTAGGCGAGGGTGGTGTTCCACAGGAGGTCGGACCCGTTGAAGCCGGCGTATTTGTAGCCGGAGCGGCAGACGAGCATGATGTCGGTGTCGAGGTCGAGGTTCTTGACGACGGGGGCTATGAACACGAAGCCGTAGGTGTGGTCGAAGGAGGAGTTGGTGCGTCCTTCGGTGTAGGGGCGCGAATGGTAGCGCAGGTAGGAAACGGAGGCCTTTAACTTGCAGATGACACTCTCGTTGTTGTAGGAGAATTCGGTTTTGAGTCCTGCGCGATAGGTGTTGACTACGGAACGTTGGTTGTTGCCGGCATCGAGCACGGTGCGGCTGAAGTCAACGCTGTGCTTCGCATGGAAGTTGGCATCCCAGCTCATACGGAAACGCTCTTTTTTGTCTAGCGGCTGGTTGTAGTTGGCGATGAGACTGAAATATCTGTTGCCGTTGACGTTGCGGTACTGGTAGGTGCGGTGGCCGGTTTGGGTGTCGTAGGTCAGTTCGTTGCCGATGGAGTTGCGGCGGACGTCGTAGGCGGCCATGACGAAATATTGGTGTTTGCCGGAATATTTGCTTTTCTCAAATTCGAATCGGTAGCTGTTTTCGGGCTTGAGGTCGGGATTGCCGAGGTAGGTGGTTGTGGGGTCGGAATTGTTGGTCGAATTGAGGAGCTGGTATACGGGAGGGGCGATGGTGGCGCTGTTGAGCGAGAACTTGTAGCGTTTGAAATCGAGTTTGAAGTAGTAATTGAAGAAGTTGTAAGTGGGATTGTTGTTGACGGCCGAGAAGGCGCGCCAGTCGGAGTAGGACTGGTGCTTTCTTGTATAGGAAAGATTGAGGCTTGCCGACAGCGGGGTGGACAGAAAGGCGAAGGTTGCAGCGATGCGGTGGTCGCGGCTTAGTTGGGCGGTGTGGTAGGAGTCCTGTGCGTTGTGCACGAGGAGTTCTTCCACACGGGCCGACGGAAGAAGTGCGGTTTCGTCCGTCTGCATTTCCACCAGGGCTTCGCGGCGCAGGCGGCTGTCGGAACTGAAGTTTTGGTAGTAGGCGTAGCTGGCGTCGATGGTGAAAAGGTTTTTCTTTAGCTTCAGGCGGAGGAGTTGTCGCGAGAGGTCGGCATTGTAGAAATAGGACGTGTACGGCGTTTCGTCGGCATAGGGGTTGAGCGTGGTTGCGGCGGTCTGCGGATAGCGGGTGAGGAGGTTTGTGGTGTTGCGGCCGGTTTTGTGTTTGTATTCCGCGCTGGCATTGAGCGTATAGTTTTTGTTGCTCCACGGACCGCGTATGGTGGAGCTGAACTCGAGTTGGGCCTTGAGACTGTTCTCGAGGGAGGTGTAGTCGGAAAGGGTTTTGCGCACTGTGTCGGCCGAAGTCTGAATCAGGTCGGCGGCATAGGTCTCGAATGTGTTTTGCGTGCTGTTGCGGTTTTGGTGGGTATAGTCTACCTGGGGGCGGATTTCCATGTAGCACTTGGGAAGTGCGGCGCTGAGCCGGCCTTCGTAGTGGAGCTGGGTCTGAAGATCCGTTTCGGAGGTGTTTCCGGTGTAGGCAGTGGTGGAGCTGTTGACGTAACGCACGAGATTGGTTGACGTCTGCAGGTCGGTCTTCTCGTTGTCGACCTTGAAGGAGGAGGAAAAGTCGATGTTGTGTTTGGGCACTTGCAGGTTGTAGTTGATGCCTGCGGTGCGGGTGCGCTTGTTGCCTTGGGTGACGTCGGGCTTCTGCCATCTTCCGCGCTGGGTGGGCGACTGGTCGTAGCCTACGTTGTTGGTGTTGGCATAGAAGGAGATGTCGGTGCGGTCGTTGTAGTTCATAGCGAAGAGGCGTGCGAGGTATACGTTGTCCCATGCGTTGCGGGTGCGTGTGCCGTCGCCGGCTTCGAAGTTGGCGAGCCATCCTTTCGTATATTCGCGCTTGAGTTTCACGTCGACCACGAGGGGGTCGCGGCGGGCCTTGCGCTGTTCTTCACTCTGGAGATAGGCCCAACCGGGGGCCTTGTGGTAGGCTTGCACGCGGCTCACGATGTAGGCGGGCAGATTGCGCAGCGCAACCTGTGCATCGCCGTTGAAGAAGTTACGTCCGTTCACGAGCAGGCAGCTCACCATTTCTCCGTTGAGGGTGATTTGCCCATACTCGTCGAGTTTCATGCCGGGGAGCATGGCAATGAGCTTGTCGAGCATGGATCCTTCGGCAAGACGAAACGCGCGTGCATCGTACTCTATGGTGTCGCCCTTGACGACCATGGCGATGCGCGAGGCTTTTACGGTGGCTTCGCCGAGGGTGGTTTCGTAGAAGGAGTCGGCGCGGTCGAGGCGCACATCCTTGGCTATGTATTCGGAAAGCGACTTGCGGGGTATTTCGATGCGGACATAGCGGGTTTCATAGTTTTTGGCAGATATGCGGGCTACATAAACGTTGCGTTTGGGGACGTCGGCACACAGGCCCAGTTCCTGCGCGCTGTTTCCTACAAGTATTCTGTTCGTTCCCCATTTGCCGTTGTAGACGACGGTCGCACTGTCTGCTTCAAAGAGTTCGACGCGGGCATAGTTCAAGTCCTGATAGGAAAACGAATCCTTCACCTTTATCGTCAGCCGCAGCTCCTGCCCGAAAACGAACAGGGGCATAAAGGCCAAGAGGGCAAGAAAAGCCCTGTATAGCTTCTGTGAGTTCATGGTTCAAAGAGGTTTTTAAAAGGTAAGGCAATGAACGGGCTGGAAGTGCGGGAAACACCCTCCATATTGCAAATTTAGAGACTTGAATGCGCATTTGCAATAGAAACGGACCATTCTGAACAAATTATAATGCGTTATGTACAAATTGCAAGTCGGCTGAAGCAGTGTTTTTGGAATGTTAACCGCCCTCAATGGGGGCGAACTCTCCCGAGCTCGCAGGAGCGAAAGACTTCAACGAAGTTTTGAGCGGCGAGCGGCCTGAAAGGCCAGCACAACATAGCCCAGGGCAAGCGTAGCGACACCCTGGGTTCGGATGTTTATAAATGGACATGCGCCCTGAAAGGGCAGCATAATGTCTATTTCGGATAAAATGTCGCGCATGTGTAGCCATTGTGTTGCCATTTCAGGGCGCACAATTAGGGTGGTTGCATTTACCCAGGGCGTCGCTTCGCTTGCCCTGGGCTATGTTGTGCTGGCCTTTCAGGCCGCTCGCCGCAGAAAAAAAATGGAGACATTAGTTCTCATTCTGACATTACCATCACCTACCCTACCCCCTCTCACACCCGCAAACAAAAAAAGCCCTGCAATTATCATATAATTGCAAGACTTCGAA
>CAVCAV010000255.1:0-673 GCA_963600165.1 Christensenella sp. UBA1685
CCGCTACAGCCGTAACCGCAAAATGCAATGGGAAGGATATGTCTTCCCGAGGGTAGGGCTGAACTTCCTCACGTTCTACGAAAAATGTTTGCCCTTTGAGCTGACCGGCGCACAGAAACGTGTGGTGCGCGAGGTGAGAAACGACGTCATCAGCGGACGGCAGATGAACCGCCTCGTCCAGGGCGACGTGGGAAGCGGAAAGACCATGGTGGCACTCCTTTGCTGCCTCCTAGCCGTGGACAACGGCTTTCAGGCCTGCATCATGGCTCCGACCGAAATCCTGGCCGAGCAGCATTTCAAGTCCATCAGCGAAATGATAGGGCGGTTGAATCTTCGCGTTGCTTTGCTTACGGGAAACGTGAAGGGAAAGAAACGTCGCGAAATACTGCAAGGCGTGGCCGACGGCACGATTCATATTCTTGTAGGTACACATGCACTCATAGAACCCACCGTAGCCTTCCTCAATCTCGGCTTCGTGGTCATCGACGAGCAGCACCGCTTCGGCGTGAAGCAACGCGCGCGGCTGTGGCAGAAGAACATTCGTCCGCCCCATATCCTTGTGATGACAGCCACCCCCATTCCGCGTACGCTGGCCATGACCGTTTACGGCGACCTCGACGTGAGCGTGATAGACGAACTTCCGCCCGGAAGAAAACCCATTCAGACGCTCCAT
>CAVCAV010000255.1:683-3561 GCA_963600165.1 Christensenella sp. UBA1685
CTCCATTACAGTCAGTCCGACCGTGTCCGGCTTTATGGCGGCATGCGCCAGCAACTTCAGCAAGGGCGGCAGATTTATGTGGTCTATCCGCTCATCAAGGAAAACGAGAAGATGGACCTCAAGGACCTTCAAACGGGCTATGCACAACTTGTCGATGAGTTTCCCGAATACAAGGTCGGCATCGTTCACGGAAAAATGAAACCCGCCGACAAGGAGGCTGCCATGCAAGCCTTTAAAAATGCCGAAACGCAGATTCTCGTTTCCACCACAGTGATAGAAGTGGGCGTGAACGTGCCCAATGCCTCCGTGATGGTCATAGAAAATGCCGAACGCTTCGGACTCGCTCAGCTTCACCAGCTTCGCGGACGTGTGGGGCGCGGCGACAAACAGTCGTTCTGCATTCTTGCCACGCGCAGCAAACTGTCCGAAACCTCACAGCGGCGCATGCAGATTATGGTCGACAGCACCGACGGTTTTGTCATTGCCGAAGAAGACATGAAACTCCGCGGCCCCGGCGACCTGGAAGGTACGGCGCAGAGCGGCATGCCTTTCGACTTGAAGATAGCCAACGTGGTCAAGGACCAGGAACTCATGCAGCTTGCCCGAAACGAAGCCGCCGCCATTCTCGAAGCCGACCCCCACGAAAACCTTCCGCAGTATCGCCTCGTGTGGTCCCATCTGTCACTGCTCAAAAAGCAGCAAGTCAATTTCTCCGCCATATCGTAGCAACGCGTTCCTTCTCCCTTTTTATAATACACTGCTCACAATGCCTCAATTCAAGATACACGCCCCATACGAACCTACAGGCGACCAGCCCGAAGCCATCCGCGAACTGACGGAGGGCGCCAAGGAAGGTGTGCCCGCACAGGTGCTCCTCGGCGTGACCGGTTCGGGAAAAACGTTTACCGTGGCCAATGTCATCAAGAACCTTGGCAAACCCGCCCTTGTGCTGAGCCATAACAAAACGTTGGCGGCGCAGCTCTACACCGAGTTCAAGGCGTTCTTTCCCGAAAATGCCGTGGAGTATTACGTTTCGTACTACGACTACTATCAGCCCGAGGCTTACATCGCTTCCACGGATACCTACATAGAAAAGGACTTGGCCATCAACGAAGACATCGACAAGTTGAGGCTTGCCGCCACTTCGGCTCTTCTTTCAGGAAGAAAAGACGTCATTGTGGTAAGTTCCGTTTCGTGCATCTACGGTATGGGAAACCCTTCGGCATTCTACGAGAATTTGATAGAGCTCCAATGTGGTAAGACACTCTCCCTCACCCGTTTCCTTCAACGTTTGGTCGACTGTCTCTACACCCGAAACGACGTGGCGCCCAAGGCGGGAAACTTCCGTGTGAAGGGCGACACCGTAGATGTCTTCCTTGCCTATGCCGATTCGCTCATCCGCGTAACCTTTTGGGACGACGAGATAGATTCCATTGAGGAAATCGACAGCGTCAACGGAATGCGCATCGCTACCTTTGACGAGTATAAGATTTACCCTGCCAATTTGTTCCTTACCTCAAAGGAAACGCAGGAACAGGCCATCCGCATGATACAGGACGACCTTGTGGCACAGGTGGCGCTCTTTGAAGAAGAGGGCAAAACGCTCGAGGCAAAACGTCTTAAGGAGCGTGTGGAGTACGACATAGAGATGATACGCGAACTGGGCCATTGCTCCGGAATAGAAAACTATTCCCGATACTTCGACGGCCGCCAGGCAGGTACGCGTCCCTATTGCTTGCTCGATTTCTTCCCCGACGATTTCCTGATTGTCATAGACGAAAGCCACGTCACCATACCGCAAATCCGTGCCATGTACGGCGGCGACCGTTCGCGTAAGGAGTCGCTCGTCAATTACGGCTTCCGTTTGCCGGCAGCCATGGACAACCGCCCGTTGCGTTTCGAAGAGTTTCACGAAATGGCCAAACAGGTCATTTACATCAGCGCCACGCCCGCCGACTACGAATTGGCTGAGGCCGGAGGCGTAGTGGTCGACCAGGTAATCCGTCCCACCGGACTGCTCGACCCGCCGATAGAAGTGCGCGATACGGACTATCCTGTCGACGATCTCATGGAGGAAATACGCAAAAGCGTGGAGCGCGAAGAGCGTGTGCTCGTCACCACGCTCACCAAGCGTATGGCGGAAGAACTGACCGACTATCTCCTCCAGTCGGGCATTTCCACGGCCTATATCCATAGCGACGTGGACACGATAGACCGCGTGCAGATAATGGAAGACCTCAGAAAGGGAATGTACGACGTGCTCGTGGGTGTGAACCTCCTCCGTGAAGGTCTCGACTTGCCCGAAGTGGCACTCGTGGCCATACTCGATGCCGACAAAGAGGGCTTCCTCCGTTCTACGCGCTCCCTTACGCAGACAGCCGGACGTGCAGCGCGCAATGTGAACGGGCGTGTCATCATGTATGCCAAGCAGATTACGGAATCCATGCAGCAAACCATCGACGAGACCGATCGCCGCCGCGAAAAGCAGATGCGTTACAACGAGCTGCACCATATTGTGCCGCGGCAGATTGTCAAGCCTACAGGCCTTGGTGCACTCACATCGTTGCGTGCCAAGGCTGCCGGTGAGAACGCTTCCGACAAGGGTTCCCGCCCTGCAAGCGGTTATGCCCGCTATTCCGAATCCGCCCTTTCGCCCGCACAGGCAGCAGAAGAAGCTGCAGCTTACGGAAAGCGTGACGGCAAGTCCGCAAAGCCTGCATCCGCAGAAACGCTGGAAGCCAAGCGCGAACGTTTGCAAAAGGAAATGAAGGAGGCCGCCCAACGTTTCGACTTCATTTTGGCAGCACAGTTGCGCGACGAGTTGCTAAGGTTGGACGGGGAATAATCAAGGGTGACGCTCCGAAAAGCATCCCGCAAA
>CAVCAV010000256.1:0-3558 GCA_963600165.1 Christensenella sp. UBA1685
CCCGCCCATGGGGGCGACGATTGAATCGTCGCGCTCTACACGGCATCTCCGCGCTTAACGCGACGTTTCAAACGTCGCCCCCATACGCGGCGCCCCTCCCCGCCCATGGGGGCGACGATTGAATCGTCGCGCTCTACACGGACTCTCCGCGCTCAACGCGACGTTTCAAACGTCGCCCCCATACGCGGCGCCTCTCCCCGCCCATGGGGGCGCCTCTCCCCGCCCATGGGGGCGACGATTGAATCGTCGCGCTCTACACGGACTCTCCGCGCTCAACGCGACGTTTCAAACGTCGCCCCCATACGCGGCGCCCCTCCCCGCCCATGAGGGCGCACATCGCTTCGCCCCCATATCCTGCACACCAAACTAAACGCATGCTCCGCATTTCCCTACATACTTCATTCCGCATTTGCCAGTACCTCCTCATGGTGCTGGCTTTTGCGGCATGTAGCGGAAACGCTCCTTCCGACGACGACGTCAACCCCGACCCCTTCAAACAAAAGGGCACCTACCTCACGCTCACCGTAGCGCCCCAATCCTCCTCGCGCTCCTCGCGCGGACCCTCGGGCGGCGAAGCCACCGTCTACGAACCCGCACTCGACAACGAGACCGCCGTAGGCAACGCCACCGTCTTCCTCTACCAAGCCGCAGAAGGCGTCAACGCCCCGGCTTCCACACCCATCCTCTTCGCGCTCTACGCGCCACAATTCACGAAACAAACCTCTGCCGAAGGCACCAACGCCGACGTGGCCTACTGCTCGGGCCTGCTCAAAAGCGACAAGGACATCCCCTCCGGCACCTACCACATACTCGTCGTCTGCAACCAGGGCGACATCTCCTCCTGCAAAACCCTCGGCGACGTGCGCTCCATCGTCTGCACCGAGACCTACAAACAGTCTTCCGCCACAGACCCCGCCACGGCTTCGGACTTCGTAATGTCCAGCGCCACCGACGACGCCGCCACCCTCACCGGCGAGGGCGGCCCCGACAACCCCGTGAGCATCAACGCCCACGTGCAGCGCCTTGCCGCACGCATCGACTTCGGGCCAGGCAACGCCACCGAGGAAACCTCAAAAACCATCAGCGTCACCGGCAGCGGCACACTCACCCTCGCACGCTGCTACACCTACGCCGTGCAGAACCAGGACGGCACGGAAAACGGCGACGAGTTTCTGCTCACCCACGTCACGCCCTTCAACCTCCTCACCTCGGGCACCCGGCTCCTCAAGAGCGTGACAACATCCACCGCCACCGCAACGCCCGTCTACCTCGGAAAGGAAACCGCAAACGCCAACGGCGAAGCCACCAACTACGTGGTCGACCCCTGGACCTTCCGCAAAACCTCCGCCACGCTCCCCGACGGCCTTTCGTACGCCATGCCCTACGCCACCGTGGCAAAACTTACCGACGAAAACGACATCCTTCCCCTCCGCCCGACCACCGTCAAGGCGGCAAGCGGACTCCGATATTACATCCTCTCCTACGCACAGGAGAACACCCTCTCGCTCGACTCCCCCTACGAGACCTACGCCACCGGCATCCGCATGGACGGATACTACAGGAAGAAAGGTACCTCGACCTACAGCGCCAAGACCTACTACCACTTCATCCGCCACGCAGACCCCCACAACACGCCAAACTCCATAGCCATGAAGTACGGCATTGTGCGCAACACCATCTACCGCCTCTACGTCAACCGCGTCACCTCCCTCGGCGTTGTCCTCATACAGGTCACGCCCTGGCAGCACACCGAAACCGACGAGATTCAGCTTTGACCTCTATGGGGCGAGGTCTCCCGACCTCGCTTCTGCGAACCAAGCATTCTTTATCAAAGATACCTTTCCTCGCGCAAGCGAGCTCGGGAGAGCTCGCCCCCATCGTTCGCCCCCATGCGCTTGCGCCCCCAAAGCCATCCACATTTGCACATTTGCACATTCGCATATTTGCACATTATGAAACATCTCCTCCTCACCCTCCTCATCCTGCTCCTCGCTTCGTGCGCCGCCGACACGTCTGCCCCCGACGTGCCCAAACACCCCGTGCGCCTGCGCCTTGAGCTCGCCGCGGCGTCCACCGCCGCCGACACCCGAGCCTGGACCGACCCCAACGCCGCCGACGGAGAGATGATGAAGTCTGCCTACGTGGTGATGGTCAACAACACCGACCGCACCGTGGCCGACATCATCCATGTGCAGCCCACCGCCACCGAGAGCGAGCGCGAAGTGGTGAAATACATCACCACCGAAAGCGGCACCTACTCCTTCTACTCCTTCGGAAACGTGCAGCCTACCTCCATAAAGAAGCAAAGCACCCAGACCGCCGACCTCAGCAGCGACACCGAGAGCCTCCAGTCCATCACCATTGACGGACTCACCTTCACCCTCAACGCCACCGCACCCACTGCCGACTCTCTCGCCGCAAAGACCACCACCGCCGCCTACAACCTCTACGCCACGCCCTCCACGGGCCTTCCCATGAGCAACAGCGAGACCTACCGCGTAAGCTCCGACACCACCATCGTGCTCCAGCTCGTGCGCCGCATGGCAAAAGTGCGCTTCACCCTCCGCAACCGCATAGGCTCGGCCGTAGACGTCAGCGCCATCACCCTCTCCGGCCTCACCAAGAACAGCACCCCGCAGTATCTCTTCCCCCGCCGTAAGACCAACGGCAACACCACCGCCGTGTTCGACGGCATCGCCGCACACGACACCGAGACCGACCTCGCCCTCTTCGCCCCAGACACCGAGTCGCCCCTCGCCCTTGCCGAGAACGCCGAAACGCAGCTCGACGCCGTGTATGTCAACGAGAGTCTGCCCGCGAGCGTGACCGGCACATTCCCCCTCACACTCACCCTCCGCCGCAGCGGCGAGACAGAGTGGCTCACCCGCCGCGCCCTGCTCAACCTCAGCGAGATTCCCCGCAACGCATTCATCGACATCCCCCTCGCCGTGACCGACTACGACGTAGTGTTCCGCGCATGGCTCTATCCCCCCATCGGCGGTTACCCGGCGGTGAACGTCACGCGACACGACGACGAGTTCTACGCCACCTTCTCGGGCGAAGGCGACTTTATGCTCACCGCACAAATCTACGCCCTCGCCGATCGCAACGCCCCCGAGAAGTGGTTCACGCTGCTCAACACCGAGCGTGTGAGCCATTCCCCCCTCGAAGTGAACGACCCCTCCGGCATATTCACCACCGCCCCCCACATCGACGACACCACGGGCGAGATTCTCGGCACCCTCAGCGGTAAGTCCGGCACCGCCTCCGTGCAGTTCCAGCTCCAGATAAAGGTCAACGACACACAGACCCAGGTGTTCAACCGCACGGTATATTTCGTGGTGGAATAAACGATGGGGCGAACGAACGATGGGGGCGAGGTCTCCCGACCTCGCTTGCGCGAGGAAAGCATTCTTTTTAAAAAGTCACCTTACTCGCTTATACGAGGTCAGGAGACCTCGCCCCCATCGTTCGCCCCCATCGCGCACTCCTTATTCGCACATTAAGCTTATGAAACGCATCGTCCTTCTTCTCTTCCTCATAGCCGCCCTCTTCCCG
>CAVCAV010000257.1:0-3543 GCA_963600165.1 Christensenella sp. UBA1685
AAAATTATTTTTCGTGTAGAGCGCGACGTTTCAAACGTCGCCTCCATAGAGGGCGCATGCCGTGTAGAGCGCGAAGTCGGGAGACTTCGCCCCCATGCGCTTGCGCCCCCATCGTTCGCCCCCATCGTTCGTCCCGCATGTGCTTCACACCCTCTATGGAGGCGACGTTTGAAACGTCGCGCTCTACACGGCACATAGAGGGCGCAAGCGCATGAGGGCGAAGACTCCTGTCTTCGCTTTGCTATTTTTTTTGCAAAATTATTTTTCGTGTAGAGCGCGACGTTTCAAACGTCGCCTCCATAGAGGGCGAATGCCGTGTAGAGCGCGAAGTCGGGAGACCTCGCCCCCATCGTTCACTGCCATAAAGGGCTGACAGCATAAATAAACAGATACAGATATTTTGCTTTATTAAAACTTTGCTGTCAGTTCTAGCCGTGACCGATTTTTATACCCCGTGACGAATATTTACCCCCTAATGAAAATCTGCCGTCACCTTGCATCTCCTATATAGACACTTGGTTGTCAAGCACATAAATCAACAACCAGGCAAAGCACTGACAGGGTGACAGCAGTTTGCACAAACTTCGGTGAATGCGCGCACGCGTACGCGCGCGAGGAACGAAAAAGAAAGGGAAAAGGGGAAGCAAGAAAAACGTGAACGTTTACAAAAAACTTTCTGCGAGCCCAACGCGTTGGGAAGGCGGGAAGTTTGTACGGCGTGCCTTGGAATTTTTACGGCGTGCCTTGCATTTTTTTTAGGGGAAGGCCCACATTGTCCGCAAAGCATACCTCATTTGCACATTCGCACATTTGCACATTTGCACATTAACCTTACAAGCTCCGCTTGCTCTCCCTCCTGAACACCACCACAAACGACGTGACCACCATGGTGCCCGTCACCACCCACGACACGGGATAGACCGCCATGAGCACATTGAAGCCGTGCCAGTGGGGACAGACGAGAAACACCCATGCCACACGCAGGAGGCACGTGCCTACCACGGTGAAGAGCGTGGGACGCAGCGAACGGCCCATGCCGCGGAGCGACGAACCCGATATCTCGTAGCTGCACGCAAGGCTCTGCATGGCAAGGGCTATGTGCATGCGCGCCATGCCGTAGGCGTGCACCTCGGGGTCGGTGGAGAACAAGTTGAGGAAGAAGCGTTCGCCGAGGATGAACGTCCAGTTGAGCGCCGCACACGACGCCACGGCGAGGCCCATGCAGAGGAAGAAGATGCGCTTCACGCGGTCGAGCTGCCGCGCGCCGTAGTTTTGCGCAATGAAGGTGATGGCAGCGCCGTTGAACGCCGTCACCAGGAAGTAGCAGTAGTACTCGAAGTTCTGCGCCGCCGCCGAACCTGCCACGGCGCTCGCCCCGTAGCCGTTGATGGTGGACTGCACAAGCACGTTGGACACACTGAATATCATGCCCTGCAAACCCGCCGGCACACCAATCTGCAGCATTCGCTTCAGCTCGCGGCGGTCCATGCCGATGGCGCGCACATGAAGGCGGAACGGGTCGGCCTCGCGGCGCAGCAGAAAGACCATCACGGCAGCGCTCACGGCATTGGCAATGCCCGTGGCGATGGCCACACCCTCCACGCCCATGCCGAAGCAGAGCACGAAGACGAGGTTGAGCACTGTGTTCACAATGCCCGCCGCCACAAGTATGTAAAGCGGACGGCGCGTGTCGCCCATGCTGCGGAGTATGGCGGCGCCGAAGTTGAATATCATGAAAAACGGAATGCCGAGGAAATAGATGCGCAGATAGAGCACCGCCATGTCGAGCACCTCGGGCGGCGTGTCCATCCACGTGAGTATGGGGCGCGCCACAAGGAGTCCCACCACGAGGAGCACCGCCCCGCTCACGAGGGCAAGAAGCCCCACGGTGGACACGGCACGGCGTATGCGCTCGGCATCGTTCTGCCCGATGTGGTTGGAGATGATGGCGTTCGCACCGAGCGAAATGCCCATGAAAAGGTTTATGAGCAGGCTGATGACGGGAGCGTTGCTGCCCACTGCCGCCAAAGCCCGGCTGCCGACGAAATGGCCCACCACGGCCACGTCGACCGAGTTGAACAGCTGCTGCAGCATGCTGCTGGCGGCGAGGGGAAGACTGAAAACGATTATTTTCCGCAGCAACGGGCCGTGGAGCATGTCCACCTTGTTGCCGACGGAGGCTTTTGCGTTGGTTGTAGTCATCTAATTGAAGTTTTTGCCGTGCAAAGTTATTACATTTTCAGCTATGGGCGAGCGATGGGGGCGAACGATGGAGCGAACGATGGGGGCGAGCTCTCCCGAGCTCGCATGGGCTTTTAAAAGGATTCTTTTGATTCGTGTAGAGCGCGACGTTTCAAACGTCGCCTCCATAGAGGGGGCAGTTTGCCGCCTATGCGAAGTCAGGAGACTTCGCCCCCATAGAGCCCCCAATCGCGCAAAACATCTCCCACCCCTGCCATCTCTCGTGGAATATGCATAAATTTGCAGCCGCGGCACGAGCCCCCGACGTCCGTCCGCCACAAACTCACGCACGCCCATGAAATCAATGCACATCATCACACCGGTAAAAGACTCCATCGACTCCACCCTCCTCACGGTGAAAGCCGTGATGGCGAGCCGCATCGGTGTGCCCTTCACCTATACCATCTACAACGACTTCTCCACCCCCGAAAACACCCGCCGGCTCGAAGAAGCCTCACGCGAGATGGGCTTCCGCCTCGTCAACCTCAGCGACCTCACGGACCACCCCTCGCCCAACTACCTGCTCGTGCTCCAGCGCACGCAGCGCGAAGCCGTCGAAGCCGACGCCGCACTCGTCATCGTGGAGAGCGACGTGGAAGTGCGTCCCGACACGCTTCAGGGACTCTTCGACGGCGCCGCCTCACGCACCGACTGCGCCATTGCCGCCTCCGTCACCGTCGACGACAAAGGCGCTATAAACTACCCCTACCTCTACGCCCGCGGCCACGAAGGCGAAGTCTACGCCACGAAGAAGCACTGCAGCTTCTGCTGCTCGCTGCTCACCCCACAGTTTCTCCGCAGTTTCCCCTTCACGCAGCTCGACGCGTCGAAAAACTGGTTCGACGTGACCATCTCCCACGAAGCCGTGCGCAACGGATTCGCCAACTACCTCTTCTGCTCACTCCCCGTGGTGCACCGTCCCCACCAGAGCCGCCCGTGGAAACAGCTCAAATACAAAAACCCGCTCAAGTACTACTGGCTCAAATACACCCGCGGACTCGACAAAATCTGAAGCGCATTTGGGTGGTTGCACACGTTTCACTACCTTTGCGCCAACAAACAACAACTAGAAAACCATGGCACAAGAAGACGTATTCAAAAAAATCGTATCCCACTGCAAGGAATACGGTTTCGTTTTTCCCTCAAGTGATATCTACGACGGCCTCGCCGCCGTTTACGACTACGGCCAGAACGGCGTGGAACTGAAGAACAACATCAAGCAGTACTGGTGGCAGTCCATGGTGCTCCTCCACGAAAACATCGTGGGCATCGACTCCGCCATCTTCATGCACCCCACCATCT
>CAVCAV010000258.1:0-3487 GCA_963600165.1 Christensenella sp. UBA1685
GGCGGGGACATCTGCGCGATGGTGTGCGGCGAAGCGGCTTGCGCCCTCTATGGAGGCGACGTTTGAAACGTCGCATGGAGCGCGGGACGGCCGCGTGGAGCGCGACGATTCAATCGTCGCCCCCATGAAGGGCGCACGTGCGGCGCAGCCAATTTGCACATTTGCATATTTGCACATTTGCACATTCGCGAAGCGCCGTGTAGAGCGCGACGATTCAATCGTCGCCCCCATAGGGCGCGCACATGCTCACTCGCGAAGCGCCGTGTAGAGCGCGAAGTCAGGAGACTTCGCCCCCATGCGCTACACCCCCATAAGCCCTCAAAGCCATCCTCATTTGCACATCTGCACATTTGCACATTCGCGAAGCGACACATTCGCACATTAGTCAATAACATCATGCTCACCCTTCACCACCTCACCATAGGCTACCCCCGCCGCACCGTATGCACCGACCTGTGCGCCACACTCGAGCCCGGACTCACCGCCCTGCTCGCCCCAAACGGGAAGGGCAAGAGCACACTGCTCCGCACCATGGCCGCGCTCCAGCCGCCACTCGAGGGAAGCGTCACCATAGGCGGCAGGGACATCGCCGCCCTCTCCCCCCGCGAGCGCGCACGCACCATAGCCGTCGTGCTCACCCGCCACCCCGCACCGCAGGCACTCACCGCACGCGACGTGGTGCGCACCGCACGACTGCCCCACACCACCCTCTTCCGCCCCTTCGCACCCGAAGACCGCAGCGCCGTGGAGCGCGCACTCACCCTCGCCGGAGCCGACGCCTTTGCCGACACCCCCGTAGCCGCCCTCTCCGACGGACAGCGCCAGCGCGTATACATAGCCAAAGCACTCGCACAGGAAACCCCCGTCGTCCTCCTCGACGAGCCCACCGCCTTCCTCGACGCCCGTGCCGCCGACGAAGCCCTCTGCCTGCTGCGCCGCATAGCCCACGACGAGGGCAAGACCGTACTGCTCACCACCCACCACCTCACCCAGGCACTCCTCCACGCCGACCGCCTCTGGCTGCTCCACACCGCATCCATCGCCAGCGGCACACCCGCCGAGCTCCTCCGCAGCGGACAGCTCGACGCCTTCTTCCCCTCACCCGCAGCCACCCTCGACAAGCAAGCCCTCACGCTCACCTACCACATCACGCAATAACACACAACACACCATATATATATAATGATAGTCTGCATAGCCGAAAAGCACAGCGTGGCACAAGACATAGCCGCCATACTCGGCGCCACCGAACGACACCAGGGTTATTACCAGGGTAACGGATACCAGGTGACATGGACCTTCGGACACCTCTGCGAACTCAAATACCCCGAAGACTACACGCCCACGTGGAAACGCTGGAGCCTCGGGCAGCTCCCCATGGTGCCCCAGCGCTTCGGCATCCGCCTCAAGGACAAACAGGACGTGAAGCAGCAGTTCGACGTCATACAGCGCCTCATGAGCCAGGCCGAACGCATCATCAACTGCGGCGATGCCGGCCAGGAAGGCGAACTCATACAGCGATGGGTCATGCAGCTCGCTGGAGCTAAGTGCCCCGTGGACCGCCTGTGGATTTCCTCGCTCACCGAAGAAAGCATCCGCGAGGGGTTCAACTCGCTCAAGCCGCAGAGTGAATACCAGAGCCTCTACGAGGCCGGACTCTGCCGCGCCGTGGGCGACTGGCTCCTGGGCATGAACGCCACACGCCTCTACACCCTCAAGTACGGCGCCAACGCCCCCGGCATGCCGCCCCTCTCCATAGGACGCGTGCAGACCCCCACCCTCGCACTCATCGTGCGCCGGCAGGACGACATCGACAATTTCAAACCCGAACCCTACTGGGTGCTCTCCACAATCTACCGCCAGGTGACGTTCAACGCCGTAATGGCCGACCCCAACGAAGACGAGGCCCCCGCGCCCGACGGCGCAAAACCCGCCGCAGAGGCCACGGCGAAGAAGGGCTTCACCTCGGAGGAGGAAGGCCGCGCCGCACTCGAGCGCATCAAGGCCGAACCCTTCACCGTAACCTCCGTGGAACGCAAGAAGGGCAACGAAGCCCCGCCCCGCCTCTTCGACCTCACCTCGCTGCAGGTGGAGTGTAACAAAAAGTACGGCTACACTGCCGAACAGACGCTGCAGCTCATTCAGGCGCTCTACGAGAAAAAGGTGACCACCTACCCGCGCGTCGACACCACCTACCTCTCCGACGACATCTACCCCAAGTGCGGAACCATACTCAACGGCATCAGCGGACAGTACGGCGCACTGCTCCAGCCCCTGCGCGGAGCCAAACTGATGAAGCGCAAAAAGGTGTTCGACTCCTCCAAGGTGACCGACCACCACGCCATCATTCCCACCGGCGTGCCCGCCACAAACCTTTCGGAGACGGAGCGCACGGTCTACGACCTCGTGGCGCGACGCTTCATCATGGCCTTCTACCCCGACTGCAACTTCGCCACAACCACCATTCTCGGCCAAGCGGCCGACGTGCCCTTCAAAGCCACGGGCAAGCAGATTCTCGAACCCGGCTGGCGCGCCGCGCTTCCGCCCAAGAAGCAAGAAACAAACGACGAACAGGCCGAAGCCGAAAAGGTGCTCCCCGACTTCGTGAAGGGCGAGAGCGGCCCCCACACGCCCGACCTGGCGCAGAAAACCACGCAGCCGCCCAAGCCCTACACCGAGGCCACGCTGCTGCGCGCCATGGAAACGGCGGGACGCACCGTCGACGACGACGAACTGCGCGACGCACTGAAGGAGAACGGCATTGGCCGACCCTCCACGCGTGCCTCCATCATAGAAACGCTCTTCCGCCGCCGCTACATCGTGCGACAGCGCAAAAACATCGCGCCCACTACCACGGGACGCGAGCTCATTGGCATCATCCACGAAGACCTGCTGAAGAGTGCCGAGCTCACGGGCCGTTGGGAAAAGAAACTGCGCGAGATAGAGCGCCACGAATATTCCGCCCGGCAGTTCATTGCCGAACTCAAGGAGATGGTCTCCTCCATCGTGCTCGACGTGCTCCGCGACAACTCCGCACGCCACATACAGAAGGCCGACCCCAACGCGCAGACCATTGCCCGCCTCAAGGCCAAAGAGGCACAGGTGGCGCAGAGCGCAGCAGCGGCATCCTCTACCGACGACGCTTCCGCCGAAAAGAAGCCCCGCCGCCGCGTCATCCGTGCCGGAAGCCAGTGTCCGCTCTGCGGCGAGGGCAAGGTGATCAAAGGCAACACCGCCTACGGCTGCTCGCGCTGGCGCGAAGGATGCACCTGGCGAAAGCCGTTCAAGAAATGACGCGCTTCGCTAATGTGCAAATGTATACGCTTCGCTAATGTGCAAATGTGCAGATGTGCAAATATGCAAATGTAGAAAGAGGGTGCGGCACATGGGGGCGAAAGCGCATGGGGGCGTTCTACACGGCTTGCGCCCTCTATGGAGGCGACGTTTGAAACGTCGCGTGGAGCGCGTGCATGCCGTGTAGAGCGCG
>CAVCAV010000259.1:0-3468 GCA_963600165.1 Christensenella sp. UBA1685
CTACTACCCCACCACACCGCAGGACGGACGCATGAACCTCTTCACCTACCTCTTCCGCCTCATTCTGCGCGGACAGGTGAAGGCTTACGACTACAAGCTCGACGGCAACGAAAACTTCTCCGAGAAAAACCAGGTGAAGGCCAAGGAAATAATGGACCGCTACCACATCTTCTACGAGTCGAAAGACGGAAAGATGCGCGTGAACGATGCCGACCTCCCCTCCGACGAGGTGAAAGCCTACTTCATCAAGGAAAGCACCTACTACGACCAGCACACAGCCTCGTTCCGCACACAAGTGACGGCGCTCTGTCCCGTGCTCAAGCGCGGCGACTCCGACTTCGGCGGCGACTTGGCACAGTACCCCATGTTCTGGGTAAAAATGTCGGACGTGGCGCCCTACCTCGGCAAACTCATGCTCATGGGTAGCTCGCTCAACAACGCCGCCACCATGTCGGCCGACGACTTCTTCACCATGAAGTGCTACGACGGCGACATCTACAAGGCCGTAAACCTGCAGGACCGTCTCCTCTCCAACTACTGCGAGGACGACTCCGCCATGAAGCGTGAGCAGAAGCGCATAGAAAAGCAGCTCACCGACGTGCAGGAACACGTGTGGGGACGCGACAGCGCCTACTACGCCAAACTCCGTGCCGACTCGCTCGCACAGGTCGAAGCCGACTCCATCGCCGCTACCGGAAAAGCCTCACGCTCGTCACGCCGCACCGCTTCGCCCTCGCGCCGCACCACCTCCGTGCGCAGCAGCTCCTCCTCTTCCTCCAAGTCGAGCTCCAAAACGAAGACCACCTCTACCGCCAAGAAGCAGAAGGCCACCAAGCCCAAAAGCAGCTCGAGCAAAGGCGGCGGCCTCAGCGTGCGCCGACAGCGCCACTAACGAGCGATGGACGCGAACGATGGAGGCGAAGTCTCTTGACTTCGCGCTCTACACGGCTTTGCGCCCTTAACCAGCACGCTTTTCTTGCGCTTAGCCTGCGCAACGCCACTTAAGACCACAAACACAAACATCAAGGCTACGCCTTTTGTGGAGAAAAACAAAACGAGCAAAACATATAAAACAAGGCTGCGCCCCACGCGTGCCTTTGCCCCTTAAGGCAAACTTCATGTTTTGTACGTTTTGCTTCCCACGAAAGGCGTAGCCCTGTTTTATCCGTTTTGAACGTTTTATTCCACTTTTCCCCATGAACATTTTCTTCACCATACTCCTTCTTGTCATCTCCCTTGCCGCAGGCTACTTCCTCGGCTCGCTCCGCACTCGCGCCGCAGCCCAGGCCGAAGTGGACCAGCAGCGCCAGCGCACCGCCAAAGCCGAGGCCGACGCACAGGCCGCACGCGTGGCCGCGGCCGAAGCCCGTGCTCGCCTCCAGGCCGAAACGCAACATACCGAAGACGCCATGCGCCAACAGGCACAGGCACTGCGTGCCGAGTTCAAAGCCATGACCGTCGAAATGGTACGCACGCAAAGCGACTCGCTCCGCACCGAACATCTCCATTCGCTCGAAGCCCTCCTCAAACCCCTTGGAAAGGACATTCAGGACTTCCGCACACAGTTCGTTAGCGGACACGCCTCGCTCGACCAGTACATCAAGCAACTCGTGGAGCAGACCACCTCGCTCGGCCAGGAAGCCGACTCCCTCGCCAAAGCCCTGAAAGGCAACAGCAAGCTCCAGGGCAACTGGGGCGAAGCCGTCCTCAGCAACCTTCTCGAAGCCGCCGGCCTTACCGAAGGACGCGACTTCACCATACAGGCACGCACCAAGGACGAAGAGGGGCGCGACCTCATCCCCGACGTAGTGGTGCACCTCCCCGCCGGCCGCAACATGGTGGTCGACTCCAAAGTGTCGCTCACCGCATTCACCGCCTACGTAGCCACCGACGATGCCGCCGAACAGGACCGTCTGCTCAAGGAACACGTGCGCAGCGTGCGCCAGCACATCAAGGAACTCTCGGCAAAGGACTACGGCAAGGTGGTGGAAGGAAACATCGGCTACGTGCTCATGTTCATCCCCGGCGAAGGCGCCTACGTGGCCGCCGTCACGGCCGACCCCACCCTTCCCACCGAAGCCTACGCCCAGCACGTCATCCTCATCAATCCCACCAACCTGCTCATGGCCCTCCAGCTCGCCTACAACCTTTGGCAGACCGAACTGCAGAGCCGCTCCGTCCACGAGATTTACGCTTCAGCCGAAAAACTCTACAAGAAATTCTCCACCTTCGCCCAGAACTTCGTAAAAATAGGCAACGGCATCCAGCAGCTCCAGCGCACCTACGACGACGCCCAAAAGCAGCTCGCCACGGGCCGCGGCAACATCGTCAGCCAGCTCGAAGGCTGGAAAAAGAAAGGCCTCAACCCCTCCTCCGACATTCCCCCCGCCCTCACCGAAGAAACGGAATAAAGCTTCCGCACTCACACTTTGCGCGAACGATGGGGGCGAACGATGGGGGCGAAGTCTCCCGACTTCGCGTTCTACACGGCTTGCGACCTCCATGGAGGCGACGTTTAAAACGTCGCGCTCTACACGGAAAAATCCACTCATGCGGCGAAGCGAAGTCGGGAGACTTCGCCCCCATCGTGCGCACCCTCTGGCATCGCTTGAAGCATCGGCATGAGAGTAACCAAGAGCGATGTCTCACATCTTAGCGAGGATGTCAACAAACTCTTTCAGTTTAACCACATCGACTTTGGGAAAAGGTATTTTTTCAAGGACATCATAATGCCTGTCCTCACTGACAATAAAGCAAGCCCCTGCTGCTATCGCGCAATCTACAAATTTGTTGTCGTCCTCATCATTTTCTATCAATCCCATTCTAAATGTTGGTTCGAAGCATACAACATTTTTACAGTTCAGCAACGTTTGAACTACATTTTCGGCAATAAACTCATTCGTCTTTCGCGCAATGATTTCCTGGTATTCCAATATAATCTCCGTAGAAACACAGAGCGTATACTTCCCTTCTTGCAAACCTTTCCAAACCGAATAATACTCACCCCGTTTAGAAAGAGACGCAAGCAGGCAATTTGTGTCAAGAACTACCTTACTTTCCATGATAAGGAGTTCTTAAATGTTCCTTCAGCACGGCCTCATTCTTTTCGTCATCCCATTTTCCTTCATCCCACAACTGATCCATTGCATCATCCACATTTTTTGCGAAGTAATGCATAAGGGCATCCTTTATGTTATTCAAAGATTCTTCAGTCCTTGAGAAGGAGAACATCTTCAACAAATGTATCTGAGTGGGATTTAATGCTGATACTGCCATATTTCTTCTTTTTAAATGTTCCACAGTTCCAAAGATTGTACAAATCAACGCAATTAAGCTTGCTCCAATTGCCAAGATTATGCCAATCATATGCAAAGATATATTTTCCCGCCCTTTCCGTCAAACCGGTCGTTTTATTTTAACACAAGGAAGATTCGCCCCGCCCCCCATAGGCGGAACGTTCGTGTAGAG
>CAVCAV010000260.1:0-1463 GCA_963600165.1 Christensenella sp. UBA1685
GGCTACGTGATACGCCCCAACTGCGTAAGGCTGCGCAAGCGTATCAAGCAGAAGTTTGCGAGGAAAATGAGTGAAGTGAAATCAAGAAAACGAAGGCGAGAGCTGACGGCATCCTTCTACGGGATGGTGAAGCACGCCGACTGCAACAATTTGTTTAATAAATTAACAGGCAAAGAAATGAAAAGTTTTAAGGACTTGAATGTGGCTTACAAGCCAGAGGACGGCAAGAAGCGCTTCGCAGGTGCTGTCGTGAGCATCCGTGAGTTGGTGAACATCCCCATCGTGGTGAAAGACTTCGAGACGGGCATAAAGACCGAGCAGGGCGAAGACCGCTGCATCGTGTCCATCGAAGTGAACGGCGAAGCACGAAAATTCTTCACCAACAGCGAGGAGATGAAGAATATACTCGCACAGATTAGAGAGGTGCCGGACGGTTTCCCGTTTGAGACAACAATCAAGACGGAGGTGTTCGGCAAAGGTAGAACCAAATACGTGTTTAGCTGAGTATTCGGCGGAACGCAGTGCAGTTAAAACAACAAAAGAATGAAGAGAGCACAAGGAAGCGCAGGAGTGAAACTGCTGGAATGCGTAAGCCCTGCAAAGAACAAATGGCGCGTCCGTTGGGACGTGCAGGAGCGTGACGACGGCTCCGCAGACTACATGGAAGTGGAACTGACCCACAAGCCGACTGGCGAGGAGATAAAGAACCTCGTGAGGACATGGTACAACGAACAGGCGGATGCCGCGATATTGTCGGGCTTCAGCTATGAAGACGAGACTGTGTGGCTGTCACAGGAGAACCAGTACAACTACAAGGCTGCATACGACTTGGCTGTGCAGACAGGCGGCAAGACCTTGCCGGTGACGTTCAAGTTTGGCACGGATGAAAGCCCAGTGTACCGCATGTTTGAAACGCTCGACGAGATAGCAGACTTCTACACCAAGACCGTGGCATACATACAAGGTGTGCTCGCTGACGGATGGAAAAAGAAAGATGCGATAGACTTGAGCAAGTACGACGTCTGAAAGAAATCCCTTCGGGGGAGGATGTAAAAAAAGCCCCCGGCCTGTTAACGTTGACGCCAATCATCTATTAACAACACACCAGTACGATGCGCAACCGGGGGCCGTATACCTCCTGCTGCACCGTACTGGTTTTTTGTTGTTATAAATGATTGGCTATACAAAGGTATAAAGATTTGTTGTAAATGACGGTTTTTGATATTCTGAATTTTAACAGAGAGCCTCTGAAAAGACTATTACAGGCTGGCATCCGTCTGGAGGACGTGGAGTATATTGAACTGTACAACGACTACACCGCCATGCTTGGTGGAGGGGAAAAGGTGTCGTACATCGTGGCTATGCTTGCGGAACGCTACCATGTAAGCGAGCGCAAGGTTTATTCGCTGGTGAAAAGATACGGAAGTGAATGTAACTCGCTGATATTTAGTGGGGGGGGACGG
>CAVCAV010000260.1:1604-3460 GCA_963600165.1 Christensenella sp. UBA1685
CAGTGGGGGGGGACGGGTAAACCCCTTTGAAAACGTGCTGCACGGAGCTTGCAGTGCGATTCGTTTGTGGCGTTCTTTGTTGGCGCGGATGCGGAGTAATTTTGCCGCGTCAAAAAGAAAATGCGATGAACAAATACCATTCACTATTGGGGAAGGTGCTTGCCGAGGGCAAGACCCAACAGAACAAAAAGGGCAAGATAAAATACTTGCTCAACGAGCAGCTGACGCTCACCCCGGCCGACCTGCTCGACATATTCGAGAGCCACGGCATAGCCCGGAAGAAGCTGAAAGAGGAACTGAAGCTATTTATGCGTGGCGAGCGGAGCGTGGAGCGATACCGTGAGGCAGGAATAGCGTGGTGGGACTACTGCGGTCAGACGCTGGTGAACAGCTATCCCACCTACATGGAGAAGCTGCCGCCGCTCATAAATCGCATAAACCGCGAGAAGCGCAACAGCAAGAACTATGTGCTGTTCCTTGGTGCAACCGACGCGGAGAGCAACCAAGCCCCGTGTCTGTCGCTCGTGCAGTTTCAGATTGAGGACGGATGTCTGGTGGTGTCCGCCTATCAGCGCAGCTCCGACGCAAACCTCGGTCTGCCCTCGGACATCTACCACCTATACCTCATGGCTCGGCAGATAGACTTGCCGTTGAAGTCCATCACACTGAACCTTGCCAACGTGCATATCTACGAGAACAACATCAATGGCACAAAGCGTTTGCTTGCCGGGGAGGAAAATGTAAAGTTTGGGCTGAACGTATGAGCAGGAAGATGTATATGGCTGCGCCTCTGCCATTCGTCGGCCAGAAACGCATGTTCGCAAAGGAGTATATCAAGGTTTTGCCACAGTTTGGCGACAAAACGGTGTTTGTTGACCTGTTTGGCGGCAGCGGTTTGTTGTCGCACATAACGAAGCGGCTGCGCCCTGATGCGACCGTGGTGTACAACGACTTCGACAACTACCGCAAGCGATTGGCCCACATACCGCAGACAAACCGTCTGTTGGCTGACTTACGAAGCATTGTGGGCAATTTGCCGAAGAACAAACGCGTCGTTGGAGAGATGCGCGAGAGGGTGTTTGAGAGGTTGGATCATGAGGAACATTCTGTCGGTTATATCGACTTCATAACCATCTCCTCGTCCGTGATGTTCTCGGCGAAATACAAGTTGAGCATCGAGGACATGAAGAAGCAAGCCCTGTACAACAACATCCGCAGGAGCGACTATCCGACGGCCGAGGACTATCTGGAGGGCTTGACCATTGAGTCGTGCGACTATCGTGAGCTATATGAAAGGTATAAGGACAACCCGAACGCCGTGTTTATCGTTGATCCTCCATACTTGTCTACTGATGTCGGCACATATAAAATGTATTGGCGGCTGTCCGACTACCTCGACGTGTTGACCGTTCTCAAAGGCAAACCGTTTGTGTACTTCACGTCCGACAAATCATCCATCATCGAACTTTGCGAATGGCTCGGCAAGAACAAAACGCTCGGCAATCCGTTTGAAGGTTGTAAGCGATTTGAGTTCAATGCACATTTGAACTATGACGCTGGCTACAAAGACATGATGTTTGTGAAGTCAACATCAGCGTGATTTGAACATCGTTTGAACACTGTTTGAACGATGTTCGTTCTCCGTTCGTTTGCCGTTCAAAAACAACAAAAGCAGCCCGATTTTGGACTGCTTTTTGTCGTTTTCGCCTGTCATGCGCGCAAAACTTTTTGCGCATTTCGTTTTTCCCGATTTTTATACGTTTCGTTTTTCCAATCGAGCACATTTCGTTTTGCCGGATTTAGTAGAGAGTCCACGAATGTAGACTGTGGCGTAGTTCTCACAGGCCAAGAAATGC
>CAVCAV010000261.1:0-3442 GCA_963600165.1 Christensenella sp. UBA1685
AGGAAGGGCTGTATGAATATTTGCTGTCGGCCTACCATATAGAAGGCATGTCGGAACTGGCCATCAAACATCGGGACAAGGTGCGGCTGCTCCAGCCTCCAACGGGCGTGGAGAACGTGCAGACGGTGCTGGAGGCCATCGACAAGGGCAATGGACTGCTCTGCGACTACTACTCGTTCAACAAGGAGACGAAGAAGGAACAACGGCTGATACCCTATTTCCTGAAGACGTGGGAGCAGCGTTGGTACTTGGTGGCGGAGCCCGACAACCGCCACCACGGATTGTCGGTGTTCGCCCTGGAGCGCATGGACAACCTCCGGCTGACGGCGGAAAAGGTGAAGCCTTCGAACGGTGTCAGCGTCGACGAATATTTTGCGGGAAGCTTTGGCGTGAACCATAGCGACGAGCAAAAGGCAGAACGGTTGGTGGTAAAGGTCTACGGCACCCAGGCCGACTATGTGCGGGCGTTGCCCATACACGAATCGCAACGGGAAATAGAGACGACACAGGAATATACAGTCTTCGAATACCACGTGGTGCCATGCTACAACCTTTACCAGCAGTTGCTTTGGCACCGGGAGCGTTTGGAAGTGCTTGAACCGCTTTCCATGCGCGAGGAAATGAAGCGCATCGTCAAGAAAATGGGCGAAATGTACGAATAGGCATATTGTACGCAACAGGTCGGACACCTTTTGTCTTTTGCGGGGCATAATTTTGCGGCGAAATTCAAAAACATCAATGACATGAAGAAGAAAGTTATATCCCTGATTGCAGTGTGGGCAGCGTTGTCGGTCTGCCTGTACGGCGCAACGTTCGCAGCAGTGGGCACAAACGTGAAGATTGCCTGCGGCCTCGCTTTTGCCATGCTTTATGGCGGCATGATGCTTATACCCCATTTTGCCGCCAAGCGAAACGGAAGCAAAGAAAGTGTCGGCGGCTATTTGACGTCGCTTCTCGACAACAGATAAACGAAACGGCGGCCATATGACACTACGGGAATTTCTTGAAAAGACGCCGTTCGACGACATTGCTCCATACATCATGCAGAGCGAGCATCTCGAAGATGTTTGCGCCTACAAGCAGGCTTACGACATTTTGCTCCATACCGCGCCATGTGAAGACGGTTGCCGAAAGGTGTATGTCAGCAAAGCCAAAGAACGCGACGGCAGCGAATATATCCACGCCTCACACGTGGAGGGGCAAAGCTGGGCTGCATATATCAATGGCGAAGTGGTTGTTGAGGATGGTATTGACGTAGCCGATGCATGGTTGGCGTACAAGCTGCTTTGGCATCTTACCTACTTCGGCTTCAGTCAGGAAGAGAATCACGAGAACCTGTCTTCGCTTCGGGGCGACGGACACCGCGACAACCGATACGGACGCATGGCACGCGACGTGGAAACAAAACGCTACATGCTTTGGGCAAACAAGGCGATAAGGAAGCGCATCCTGGAGTCCGTTGTATGGCACGCGAGACACGGCGAACACAACTTCGCCTTGAACGATGACGACTGGAACTACATCCACAAGCGCGAGACCCACTGCAACCGCATGAAGCGTATGCGTGACCATCGGTTGGAACTACGCTACAACCGGTTGGAGAACTATGAGCATTGCGAGAACACAATACAGAAGTTGCTCAGCGGGCAAGATGCCATAACAAGAGTGGATTTGGAATATCTCTGGAGCGAGAGCGGCAGAGTGGGGTGCGAGTTTCAGTCGCGTGCCTATGATGCCGGTAAGCGACTGGAGTATTTGGATGAACTCATCACAAAGTACGGCGCCATGGCTCCCATGAAAGGACTGAAACAAATGGTTGTGAAAATAACCGCGTCGCTCCGACATATGCTTACTTCGGAAGAGTTGGAGTATGTCAAGCGAAAGACAACAGAGCAAACGGGCTGTTCTCACATAGTATATATAACAGGAGAAAGCGATGCGCTCGGACAAGAGACGCACATTCTGATGGTAGGACCCAAATAGTACATAAAGATGAAAAAGGACGATTGCTGCGGTACAGTATACGAGAAATGCTATGACAAGCGCAAACACCTCTTCGGCATTAAGGTGAAAGGACAGAAGAACTGGCATGTGGAGCCTTGTTTCGAGGAGTTGGGAACAAGTCTGTTTGTATTTGACGATGCCCCGGAACTATGGTTCAAGCAGAACGGACGCTACGGACTTTACAACGTGGCGGAACGTCGTGTGCTCTTGCCAGCAGTCTATGGCTACCCGTTGTTGTTTGGCAAGGACGGCGGACTGGCAACTGCGTGGAAAGACCACAAAGCCGGCGTGATAGACCGTAACGGCAACGAGGTAATCCCCATTGTCTACGACGAGGTTGAGCCGAGAACAGAGTGCGTTCCCATCCCCGAAGAGGAGCGGCGAAAAGTGACGCTCAGCGACGGGACGGTGATTTACAAAGACCCGAAATACAAATGGAAATTCCGCGGCTATGCCTGTTTCACCAACGAAGGAGGCGAACAGGCTTACGACGAGCACTGCCGGCCCTGCCAGTTCTGCGACTGGGAAGCTCCTCGCATGAACCGCGAGCCGGAGTACATCACGGAGATGGGAAAGCGGATGACCATAGAAGAGCTGGAGGAGCGCATTCGTTACGAATATGTTTGTCTGTTTGAGTTGGGATATGAAAGCCGCCACAGCTGCCGTTTCTCCGAGGAACAGCGCAAGAAGATTGACGAACAGGAAGAACGCGTTAATTCTCTCCTCGTTGACCGCCGAACGAAGATGAACCAAAATTGGGTGCATAACGCAGAGAACGCCCATCGCATAGGCCGCACCAACCGACTGCTGATGCGTGCCGTGGAGAAAGCCGTGCAGTTGGGCAAGCGTACGTCGAAGTCGTTGCAGTGGATGGAGAAGGTGAGCCGCACCGAGAGTTATTACGTTGAAGTGACCATCCATCCCGAGTGGCAAGACAGCCAAAGCGACCTGCGCTACGAGCGGAAATACAACTCAGCGAAAAAAGAAAACGAACGCCTTGACGACGAGAACTGCGAGGAAGCCGACACCCATATCTGGAACATTATAGCCGTTATGGGCGGCGGGCCGAAAAGGGACGGCATCAGCCTGTGCTTTTCAGAGTTGACGGATGAATACTGTCCCGACTTCTGGGACGTGCGCAAGATGACGCTCGACGACGGGCAGTCGTGGGATGAGAACATCCACTTCCCGGCTTACCAGGACGAGTATTTTACCCACCCCTTCCACGCCCTGTACTGCGACTATTTCAAGTACTCGTTCGAAGACCTCTGCAACATCAATGACTTCCGCATCCACGTGGACGTGAACTTGGAAACGAGAGAGCAGGACAAAATAAAATAACTCAACTTTCGAATTTTTCTATGAGCGACGTTGTTCGCCCTCTATGGAGGCGACGTTTGAAACGTCGCGCTCTACACGAAATATATCGTGCTATGAG
>CAVCAV010000262.1:0-3430 GCA_963600165.1 Christensenella sp. UBA1685
CCTCCATAGAGGGCGCATGCCGTGTAGAACGCGAAGTCAGGAGACTTCGCCTCCATCGTTCGCTCGCCCCCATCGTTCGTTCCTTTACTCAAAAAGCTTATAAGTGCGATTGTTGCGTGTCAATCGTCACTTATAAGCTTTTGCGGGAGGTGCGGTGAGGGCGCGGTGGCGCCGTTTATTCCGTGATGGTGAGCAGCGTGGTGATGTCGTGGTCCTTTCCGAGGAACTTGCGTCCTTCGAGGCCTTCCATCTTGAGTTCGATGAGGAAGTTGATGTACGTTTTCTTCGGACCGAAGTGCTGCACCAGTTCGTAGGCGGCCTGCATGGATCCGCCGGTGGCGAGGAGATCGTCGTGGATGAGCACCACGTCGTCGGGACCGATGGCATCGGTGTGAATCTCTATGGTGTCGTAGCCGTATTCCTTTAGGTAGGTGGCTTTGCGCGTCTCTGCAGGGAGTTTGCCCGGCTTGCGGCACATGACGAATCCGGCGCCGAGTTTTTCGGCGAGGATGGCTCCCATGACGAAGCCTCTGCTTTCGATGCCTACGACCTTGGTGATGCCTTTGTCCTTATAAATGCGCACGAGTTCGTCGGTCATTTCTTTCAGACATTCGGGGTTTTTGAAGAGGGTGCTTACATCTTTGAAATGGATGCCGGGCTTCGGAAAATCGGGAACGTTTCTCAGATTGTCCAGCAGCAGTTTTGTATTCATAACTGTTTGATAATAAATGAGGTTTCGGGTATTTGTTTCACGTGGAACGAGAGGCAAAACGCCGTTGAAACGGCCGTTTTTAGCTCTCCTGTGCTCCTAAGCGAGGTTTTTGCTCAAAAAGGTTAGAGCGTTACTTTAAGTGGGCGTACGAAAGCGCTTGAAAACAGCGCTGCGCTTTCATCGGCCCATGAGCACGAGCAGCACGCTGATGTCGCTCGGTGAAACGCCGGGGATGCGGCTTGCCTGTGCCAGCGTTTCGGGGTCGATGGATGTGAGTTTTTGGCGCGCTTCGGTGCTGAGCTGCGTGATTTCATCGTAGCGGAAGTGGCCGCGAATTTTGATGTCCTCGAGGCGCTGCATCTTGTCGGCAAGTGCGCGCTCGCGGGCAATGTAGCCGTGGTACTTCATTTCTATCTCCGCAGCTTCAATGATTTCTTCGCGGTCGGTGGTGAACTGGGCGAGAAAATCGGCAAATTCACCGACCTGTTCAGAGAGTCCCGTGAGCGATATTTGCGGACGGTTGATGAGGTCGAAAAGTTTGCATCCGTTGCGGAGCGGATTCGTACCGATCGATTCCAGCCAGCCGTTCATTTCAGCCGGCTTCACCGCATAGGTTTTGCAAAAACCGATGATGCTTTCAATGCCCGCTTTCTTCGCTTCGAAGCGATGGATGCGTTCGGGCGTGGATAGGCCCAGTTGCATGGCATAGGGCGTGAGTCGTACGTCGGCGTTGTCCTGACGGAGCAAAATGCGGTATTCCGCGCGTGAGGTGAACATTCGGTAGGGTTCGTCCACGCCTTTCGTCACGAGGTCGTCGATGAGCACACCGATGTAGGCTTCGTCGCGACCGAGCACGAATTGTTTTTTGCCGTTGGAAACGTTCGTTCCGAAGCCTTCCGTGTCCTTGCCGGCGCCGCAGGAAAGTGCGGCGTTGATGCCCGCCATCAATCCCTGTCCGGCGGCTTCTTCGTAACCCGTTGTGCCGTTCACCTGTCCGGCGAAGAAGAGTCCGCCCACCTTTTTCGATTCGAGCGAGTGGTGGAGCTGCGTGGGAGGGAAGAAGTCGTATTCTATGGCATAGCCCGGGCGGTACACCACGATGTCGCGGAAACACGGCATCTGCTTCAGTGCACGAATCTGCACGTCCATCGGCAGCGACGAGGAGAATCCGTTAAGGTAAAGTTCGTTCGTGTCAAGTCCTTCCGGCTCGAGAAAGAGCGGATGGTGCGTGCGGTCGGGGAAGGTGACCAGTTTTGTTTCGATGCTCGGGCAGTAGCGCGGTCCGATGCTTTGGATTTGTCCGTTGTAGAGCGGTGAGTCCACCAGTCCGCTGCGCAGCACCTCGTGTACGGCCGCGTTCGTTTCGCACGTCCAGCAGGGGAGCTGGGGCAACGGACGCAGCGGTGAAATGTAGGAAAAACGGTGGTAGTCCGTTTCGCCGGGTTGTTCCACCATCTCTTCAAGGTGCACCGACCGCTTGTCTATACGCACCGGCGTACCCGTTTTCATGCGGGCCGAGGCAATGCCCAGTTTTTCGATGGATTCGGTGAGAAACGAAGCTGCAGGTTCTGCGCAGCGTCCTCCGCTCACCTTCTTGCGGCCGATGTGCATAAGCCCGCGGAGAAATGTGCCGGCGGTCACCACTACGGCCTTGGCCATAAACGTGGCGCCCCATACGGTGCGAACGCCCTTCACCTGTCCCTCGTCGGCGATGACCTCGGCCACCTCGTCTTGCCAGATGTCGAGGTTGTCGGTGTTTTCGAGGATGTGTCTCCATTCGTGGATGAAGCGTCGGCGGTCGCACTGTGCGCGCGGACTCCACATGGCGGGTCCTTTCGAGCGGTTGAGCATGCGGAACTGAATGGCGCAAGCGTCGGTCACTTCGCCCATTTTTCCGCCGAGTGCGTCTATTTCGCGTACAATCTGTCCTTTGGCAATGCCGCCCACGGCAGGGTTGCAGCTCATCTGCGCAATCTTGTTCATGTCCATGGTGATGAGCACGGTGTGGGCACCCATTCTTGCGGCGGCCGAAGCGGCTTCGCAGCCGGCGTGGCCTGCACCGATCACCACCACGTCGTAGTGAAAAGTAGTATCCATTTATTGTTGTTGTTCCACATAAGCTCTTGTGCGGTTCGCAGGCCGTTGGTTAGTCTGCCTTCAGCCTGTTTGCACAAGATTTGTAGTTTGCAGCAAAATTACTTTTTTTTGCTCGCTTTCCCAAATTACTTTCTTCTTCGCTGCGGGATATTGCGCTTTCGGTGCTTGCAGCGCACGTGTTTGGGCTGCGCCGGCAAACTTTTGGCTTTACATTTCGCCCTTTCTGCCCACCCAACGCGTTGGGCTCGCAGAAAGTTTTTTGCATTTGTTGGCAGAGAAGGGAAGGGTGGGGCTGTTCGTCATTTATTGCCACTCTTCTCGCGCACGCGCGCGTGTACACCGAAGTTTGTGCAAACTGCTGTCAGCCTTCAGCGGACACGCTTCGCGAATGTGCAAATGTGCAAATGAAGGATGCCTTGAGCGAACTATGGGGGCGCAAGCGCATGGGGCGAAGTCTCCCGAATTCGCGTTCTACACGCTTTGCGCACTCTATGGAGGCGACGTTTGAAACGTCGCGTTCTATACGAAATAAGTTACTCTTGCGGTGAAGCGAAGTCAGGAGACTTCGCCCCCCATCGTTCGCTGAAGGCTGACAGCAGTTTGCACAAACTTCGGTGTATA
>CAVCAV010000263.1:0-3412 GCA_963600165.1 Christensenella sp. UBA1685
CTACTGGAACAATGCCAACGACTGGCTCATCTCCGAAAAAATGACCATTCCCGAGCGCGGCGCCATCTACGTGATGCGCGGTGTGACCGACCCGTCGTATGTGGAAAAACTCGACGTGTACGTCTCCACCCGTTCGCGCAACGTGGAAGATTTCCACCTCGTGAAGCAGTTCTCCCTTGCCGACCAGTTCGGCACGATGGCCGTCGACGAAGTGGACCTTTCCGACTATGCCGGAAAAAATGTCTACGTAGCCCTCGTGTGCACCTCCGAACGCATGCAAAACGCTCTGTGGCTTTGGGGCGTGATACTCACCCAACGTCTTGAGACCCCCTCCATCACCCGTTTCGACCGCGAAGGCGACGTCCTCTGCGCCGAATGGACCAGCGTGAAGAACGCTTCGAAATACTATTTGGAATTCTTCAAGGAAACCGACGAACCCGTCGTGAGCGCCAAATATCTTCCCGAAAGCGACGTCACCGATGCCGTGGGCGACGTGACGCTCGGCACCGGTGTGCTGCGCTTCACCGGAAGCGGCACCGTTACCACTGCCGACTTCCCCGAAGGCATTACCAACGTGCAGTACGTGCTCCGTTCGGGCGGTCCGCGCGGCACTTCAACCTTCAGTGTGGAAGGCAGCAACGATGACGGCGCCACCTGGACCCGCATCGGCGAGCTTCAGCGCATCAGTTCCGTCGACTCCGACGGTTCGTCCGTTGACCTCTCCACCCACATGAAGGGAAAGAGCTACCGCCGTCTGCGCATGACGTGCAACTTCGGCGGACGCATGGTGAACATCAGCAACTTCAGTCTGACCTACAACGACGGCGTTCGCCTCGACACCCTTGCCGCCGGTGTGGCAGGCAACGGCGGCAAGGCCACTTCCGTCACCATCAATCCCACCACCGCAGGCGAATTCAACAGCGGACGCTTCCGCCTTCAGGTCACTGCCGGCGACGGACTGCTTTACTACGACACCTCGGCCCCGGCTTTCTACCAGTATTCCGCCAGCGGCATCGACGAAACCGCCGCACGTTCACCGCAGCAGGCCGCTCCGCGCCGCGTGCTTTGCCAAAACGGCATCGTGACGCTTGCCGGTCTTGTGCCCGGCCGCATGGTGACGCTCTATGCCCTCGACGGTCGCCAACTGCTCCGTTTTGTGCCCACCTCCACGCGTGCAGCCGTGAAGGTCGGCGAAGGTGATGGCATCGTAATCGTAAAAGAGACTGCCAAGTAGAAACGTCCGTATCATTCCAAAACAGAAACCAATGAAACATATACTCCTCGGCATATTCACCCTCCTTGCTGCGCCCCTCTTTGCGCAGCAAGCGGAGAAAGTGAAGCCACAGGCAACGGCTCTTGCCGCAGCGAAGACGGCATCTGCTGCGCAGGCTGCTTCCGTTCGCAGCGAAGCCAAGGCGGCAGCGCTTGCCAAGATTGTTCCCAGTCTCACTTCCGTGAACGACAAGGCCGTGACGCTGCGCTGGAACAATCCCGAACCCATCGACGGCATCTTCGACGACTTCGAGGACCACGCCGATTTCGCCATCAACTCCCCCGGCACCGTGGGCTGGCAATATATCGACGCCGACAACGCCTCCACCTACACCTGGACCGCCACTTCCTTCCCCAACCAGGGACAGAAAATGGCCTTCATCGTGTTCAATCCCTCCAAGACGTCACCTTCCACCGGCACCTACCCCGATGTGATGCCTTTCTCCGGCAATAAAATGCTCGTGGACTTCACCGTGGACGGCGGCAACAACGACTACCTCATCTCCCCCGCACTCAGTTTTGCGGAAGACTTCAAACTCAGTTTCCGTGCCAAGAGCTACAAGGACACTTGGGGCAAGGAGCGCTTCAAGGTGGGCTATTCCACCACCGGCACCCGTCCGTCCGACTTCACCTTCGTGCAGAAGGGCGACTACGAAGAAGCCCCTACCGCCTGGACGCTCTACGAATACACCATCCCCAAGGAAGCCAAGTACGTTTGCATCAACTGTGTGTCGCACGAAGCCTTCATGTTCTTGCTCGACGACATTTTCATCGGCACCAACAACGTTCGTCCCCGTGTGGCAGCACGCAGCAACGACGAAGCCAAACTGGCCGGATTCAATCTCCTTCGCGACGGCGTGAAGGTAAACTCCCGTCTCATCACCAGCGTTTACGCCACCGACACCGTGGCCGACTACGGCACCTATACCTACACGGTGCAGAGCGTGATGACCGACCAAAGCCTGGGCGAACTCTCCGCTCCGCTCACTGTGGACGTGCCCGACGTGCGTCTGCTTCCCTTCTTCGACGATTTCGACGACAATTCCATCGACTCTACCCGTTGGTCGCGCCCCGTTGAGGCTGCCGGTGAGGAGAACAAATGGAAAACCGACTACTACGCCTACGGTCTCGTTGACTTCTCGGCCTGTTATCCCTATTCCAGTCTTGGAGCATACTCGCAAAGCCTTGTCACCCGCGAACTGCGCACCCTCACCCCCGACAACACCTACCTCCGCTACCAGGTGCGTCTCGACAACAGCAACAAATACAAGGGTGGCGTACTTCTCGCAGAAATTTCCGCCGACAACGGCGCCACTTGGCAGAAGATAGACTCGCTCCTTACCGACGAGGGAACCTACGACTGGCGCACCTATGAGTTCAGCCTGGCTCCCTATCTCCACGGCAACAATTTCTTCAAAGTGCGTTTCCGTGCCTACGGCAGCGACTCGCGCTACATCAACTATTGGTTCGTGGACGACGTGAAGATTTGGAATCCCCAAACCCATGCCGTCACGCTCCGCAGCCTTCAGGGCGGCAAGCCCGTGGCCGGTTGCGAACTGACACTTGAGGCCGACAATGGAGCCGTCTATTCCGTTACGACCGACGCTTCAGGCAACGCCAGCCTTCCCCGTATGGAAGAAGGCATATACAGTGTCACCGCCCAAGCTGAAGGCTGCAACTACTTCAGCACCCAATGGGCACTCACTGCCGACGGACCTTCAACGTTCACCGCAAACCTCACCCGCCCCGTGCTTGCTTTCTCCGAGCAGAACGTCAGCGAGGAAACGGCATTGGAAAGCATCACCACGCACACCCTTACCGTAGAAAACACCGGCGACGGCGATGTCCACTTCGACCTCGTGCCCAGTCCCGTTGCCGGTAGCGGCACCACGGCCCACCGCTGGGAAGTGAGCCAGTCGTTCGACGCCTCGGGCGACATACAGAGTTGCGTAGCCTTCGACGGCGAAAACTTCTACACCTCCTCCCACTTCTTCCTCGGCAAGTTCTACAAGTACGACCGCAGCGGCCATTTCGTGGAAGAATTCTCCGTGCCCGGAATGTACTATGCCGTGAACGACCTTGCCTTCGACGGCCGTTACTTCTACGCCTCCGACCGCAAGAACCGCATGTTCCAACTCGA
>CAVCAV010000264.1:0-3378 GCA_963600165.1 Christensenella sp. UBA1685
AAGCCCAGCACAACATAGCCCAGGGCAAGCGAAGCGACACCCTGGGTTAGGATGTCCATAATGACCATGCGCCCTGAAAGGGCAGCATAATGTCTGTTTCGGACAAATTGCAGCGCATGTGTAGCCATTGTGTTGCCCTTTCAGGGCGCATAATCAGGGTGGGTGCATTTACCCAGGGTGTCGCTTCGCTTGCCCTGGGCTATGTTGTGCTGGGCTTTGGCTTTCCCTTCGGCCGCCGATTTTCAATTCAGCCCGTCCTCGCGCAAAACCATCTGCTGAAAATTGGGCAACTTATTTTTACATGTAACTAAATCTTCGCAAAAGCCTGTTCCATGTCGGCAATGATGTCGTCGATGTGCTCAATGCCGATGCTAAGACGGATGGTCGACGGCGTGATGTGCTGCTGCTCGAGTTCTTCGGGCGACATCTGCGAGTGGGTCGTCGTGGCAGGATGGATGGCAAGACTCTTCACGTCGGCCACGTTGGCGAGGAGGGAGAATATCTCCAGCGAGTCGATGAACGTCCATGCCGCTTTCTCGCCGCCTTTAATCTCGAAGGTGAAAATGCTGCCGCCGCCGTTGGGGTAGTATTTTTCGTAGAGCGCATGGTCGGGGTGGGAGGGGAGCGAGGGATGGTTCACCTTTTCCACCTTCGGATGGTGGGCAAGGTAGTCCACCACCTTCAGCGCGTTCTCCACGTGGCGTTCCACACGCAGCGAGAGCGTTTCAAGGCCCTGAAGCAGAATCCAGGCGTTGAAGGGCGAAATGGCAGCGCCCGTGTCGCGCAGAATCACGGCACGAATGCGCGTGACGAAGGCTGCCTTGCCTGCCACGTCGGCAAACACTGCACCATGGTAGGAGGGGTCGGGCTTGGCAAGGGTGGGGAACTTGTCGGCATAGGCTTTCCAGTCGAAGGTGCCGCCGTCAACGATCACACCGCCGAGACTTGAACCGTGGCCGCCGATAAACTTCGTGGCGGAATGTACCACCACGTCGGCTCCGTGCTCGATGGGGCGGATGAGGAAGGGCGTGCCGAACGTGTTGTCCACAATGAAGGGGATGCCGTGGCGGTGGGCCACTGCGGCAACGGCTTCAAGGTCGGTCACGTCGGAGTTGGGGTTGCCGAACGTTTCGGCGTAGACGCACTTCGTGTTGGGCTGGATGGCAGCTTCGAGGGCTTCGAGGTCGTTGACGTTCACAATGGTGTTCGTCACGCCCATCGTGGTCAGCGTGTGGGTGATGAGGTTGAACGAACCGCCGTACATGTTGTCGGCCGCAACCACATGGTCGCCGTTTTGCAGAATGTTCTGCAGCGCATAGGTTACTGCGGCGGCACCGCTTGCCACGGCAAGTCCGGCCACACCGCCTTCAAGGGCAGCAACGCGGTCCTCAAACACACCTTGGGTGGAATTGGTAAGACGGCCGTAGATGTTTCCCGGGTCGCGGAGCGCAAAACGGTCGGCTGCGTGCTGCGAGTTGCGGAACACGTACGACGTGGTCTGGTAAATGGGCACGGCGCGTGCGTCGGTTGCGGGGTCGGGCTGTTCCTGGCCTACATGGAGCTGAAGGGTCTCGAAGTGGAGTTTCTTGTCTGCCATAATATATAGTGGTGTTTTTGTGTGATTAATCGGATGTCTTGCGGAGCGCTTCGGCTGTTGCCATCGAACACTCCGTTTCTGCTTGCAAAGTTATGCAACGTGGAAGATGTGACCAAGACGTGATTAAAACTTGGATAAAACCACTATGCGGGTTGTAGTTGAAAGAAAATAGCTACTGATTGCGCGGCGATAGTCTTTGACTTGTAGAAAATCTTTCTTTTGGGGGCTTGGGGCGAACGATGGGGGCGAAGTCAGGAGACTTCGCCCCCATCGTTCGCCCTCATACGCTACGCCCCCATAGAGCGTTTATTCTTCCACCACTTCGAACGTCATGCTGACATCCTTCTTCGGGCGGTCGCCGCGGAGCGTTTCGGCGAGCTGTATTTTCTCCACTACGTCGAGGCCGCTTTCCACTTCGCCGAACACGGTGTACTGGCCGTCGAGGAAGGGCGTGCCACCGAGGGTGGTGTAAGCCTCCGTCTGCTCGGGCGTGAAGGAAGCCGATGCCGATTCCTTGCAGATGCTCTTGGCCTCTTCAACGAGTTTTTCCTGAAGCGCCATGAGACCTTCGCGGTCGCGGTTGCGGCGGAGGTCCATCACTTCCGCCTTGTGGTCCTTCGCCAGTGCGTTGAACGTTTGCTGCACCTGCTGCATGAACATCTGCTTTTCGAGCTGCTTGAGTTCCTGCGGTTTGTAGACCTTGCCCCAAACGATGTAGAACTGGCTGCCGCTGCTTTCGCGTTCGGGGTTCACCTCGTCAGCCTGGCGGGCAGCGCTGAGCGCTCCGCGTTTGTGGAAATATTGGGGGTAAACGAACTCTGCCGGCACGGTGTAACCCGGACCTCCCATGCCGAGTTGCTTGCCGGCGGGAGCGTTTTTGCTATCGGGGTCGCCGCCCTGGATCATGAAGTCTTTGATGACACGGTGGAAGAGCGTGCCGTCGAAGAAACCTTCTTTTGCGAGTTTGAGAAAATTGTCGCGGTGGAGCGGAGTTTCGTCGTAGAGGCGAACGCTGATGTCGCCTTCGGTGGTGTGTATGATAACCTTTGCCATGATGAAGTTTATAGTTGTATAATCAATGTTGCTTACAGTTTGTCTGCCAAAAGCGTTACGGCGCGTTCGAGCCATTGGCGGTCGATGTCGTTGAAGGTGGATAGATATTGGCTGTCGATGTCGAGCACACCCCAGATGTGCCCTTCGGCATTGCGCACGGGCACTACAATCTCACTGCGCGAGGCGGCGGAGCAGGCAATGTGGCCGGGAAACTTTTCCACGTCGTCTACTACAATGGTGCTTTCGCGTTCCCACGCCGTGCCGCACACGCCGCGGCCTTTCTTTATTCGCGTGCATGCTACCGGACCTTGGAAGGGCGCCAGCACGAGTTCGCCGCCGCTGACGCGGTAGAATCCCGTCCACCACCAGCGGAACGCTTCGTGGAGCAGTGCGCAGAAGTTTGCGAGGCAGGCCACGGTGTCGGTTTCGCCTTCGAGGAGCGATGTCAGTTGGGGGAGCACTTCGGCGTAGCGCGCAGCCTTTTCTGCGTCGGAGAGGGTAGGGGTGTTGTTGGGTGTTGTCATGCAGGAATAATAAATTACGCCCGCCACTCTTTTCAGAGTAGCGGGCGTTAAACTTTTGGTGCTCGAAGCGAGACTCGAACTCGCACGGACATTTCTGCCCAAAGGATTTTAAGTCCTTCGTGTCTACCATTCCACCATTCGAGCGACTTTGAGCGGAAAACGAGACTCGAACTCGCGACCCCAACCTTGGCAAGGTTGTGCTCT
>CAVCAV010000265.1:0-3345 GCA_963600165.1 Christensenella sp. UBA1685
AACGATGGGGGCGAAGTCTCCTGACTTCGCGTTCTACACGGCTTGCGCCCTCTATAGAGGAATACACACCACGCTCAAAGCATCCTACATTTGCACATTTGCACATTTGCACATTCGCACATTCGCGAAGCGACACATTCGCACATTATAACATGAACGACCATCTCCCTTACCGCGCTGCCGACGACCGCTATGCGCACGCCGACACGCTCTACAAACGCTGCGGTAAAAGCGGCATACTGCTTCCGCGCATTTCCCTCGGACTCTGGAAAGGGTTCGGGGCAAACCGCCCCATAGGCGAAAGCCGCGAAATGCTCCACTACGCCTTCGACAACGGCATCACCCACTTCGACCTCGCCAACAACTACGGGCCTCCCTACGGATCGGCCGAAGAAACCTTCGGACGCGTCATGGAAAGTTCGTTCCGCCCCTACCGCGACGAACTCTTCATTTCCACAAAAGCCGGCTACGACATGTGGCCCGGTCCCTACGGCAACTGGGGTTCGCGCAAATATCTCTTCGCAAGTCTCGAGCAGAGCCTCAAGCGCATGAAGCTCGACTACGTAGACCTCTTCTACTCCCACCGCTACGACCCGCTCACGCCGCTCGACGAAACGCTGCAGGCCCTGGCCGACATTGTGAAGCAAGGCAAAGCGCTCTACGTAGGCATCTCGCGTTGGCCGGCTGATGCATTTGCCTATGCCGTAAAATACCTGAAGGAACAGCACGTCGACGTCCTCACCTACCAAGGCCGCTACAACCTGATTGACCGCGCCGTGGAGCAAGACGGCGTGCTCGACGAGGTGCGCAAAGCGGGCTGCGGCTTCGTTTCGTTCTCCCCCCTCGCACAAGGTCTGCTCACCAACCGCTACCTCAACGGCATCCCCGCCGACTCGCGCATGAGAACGGACGTCACGCTCAAGGAGTCGCAACTTACGCCCGAACTCCTGCAGCAGCTCCGCACGTGGAACGATGAAGCCTCCGCCGAAGGCCGCTCGCTGGCGCAATACGCCCTCCGCTGGGTGCTCAGCCACGAAGAAGTCACCAGCGTAATAGTTGGCGTAAGCCGGCTTGAACAACTCAAGGACAACCTTGCGGCACTTTAAAACGGAAGTTTCGTAACTTTGCAGACAACTACATAAACAGAAACCATAACAATGAGTCTCCCCAACGACCCCATGATGCTCTTCAGCGTGATCAACATGAAACTCCGCGACGAGTATCCCTCACTCGACGCCCTCTGCAAAGGCATGGACGTAGAGAAAGAGCAAATAGAAACCAAACTCGCCGAAGCCGGATTTGAATACAACGAGCAGCAAAACAAGTTTTGGTAAGGACGCATAGTAAGCACACATCACGCTCAAAGCATCCTTCATTTGCACATTTGCATATTTGCACATTTGCACATCAAAAATTCATGTTCCACTACATCACCCGCTATCCGCTCACCCTTATCTGCGTGGCCGCAGTATGGTACCTGAGCATGTACCGCGTGCAGCCGCCTCCTGTTGAACTTTTCTCGTGGTTCGACAAACTCGTGCATTTCTGCATGTACGGAGCCATCAGTTCGCTCGTATGGTTTGAACACTGGAGAGCACACCCCAAGACGCAGCGCAGCCGTGCCGCCATGGCCGCCATAGTTTGCCCCATAGCCATGGGAGGACTGGTGGAACTGGCTCAGGCCTACCTCACCACCTACCGCACCGGCGACTGGATGGACTTCCTCGCCAACTCGCTCGGCGTATGCGCCGCTTCGGCTATGGCATGGGCCGTCTACTCCTACTTCCACAAGTGGAAATAACCCTCACATAAACCCTCCCCCAACTTGGCACTCTACATCCGCCTTTCCGACACCGACATACACTTCGCACGCTTCGACAACAACGACGGCAAAGCGTTCCATTTCACCACCTATCACCTGCGTCCGCAAATTTCACTCACCATGAACCTGCGCAACGCAATGGAAAGCGTGGACCTGCTCCACGGATACCAAGGCCGCGTGGAAGTGCTCGTCAACACGCCCGTCACGCCCGTGCCGCTCGCCGACTTCCAGGAAGAAGACTGCGACACGCTCTACGACTACTGCTTCACGGAAGAAACGAAGCACCGCGTGTTCTACGACACCATTCCCGCCGCCAACGCCGTGCTGCTCTTCGGACTCGGCGAAAACGTTTGCCATGCCATAGAAGAAGCCTTCGGCGACGTGCGCTTTGCCTCCTCGCGCACCGCCCTGCTCCAGCATCTGGCCACCAAAGCCCTCGGAACAGGCACCCACCGCCGCCGCCTCTTCGTCTACACCCACGAAGGACTGATAGACGTGGCAGTGTTCGACGACACACGTCTGCTCATGTTCAACTCCTACAACGTGCGTACACTCACCGACGTGGCCTACTACACGTTCAACCTGGCACGCCATCTCGGCTTCGCACCGCAAACCGAACCCATCTATGTGGCCGGCGAAGAACTGCTCCGCACACCCGTGGTGGAAGAACTGCAGAAATATGCCAGCCAAGTGTTCGCCATCAACCCCGCAGCCGACTTCAACCGCCACATCGCCGCCACCACCGCCGGCATTCCCTACGACATGAGCGTACACATGCTGGCAAAAGGATAAGAAACGACCCATGAGAATCATCACCGGAAAATACAAAGGGCGCCACTTCGAGGTGCCCCGCTCGTTCAAGGCACGTCCCACAACGGACTTTGCCAAAGAAAACCTCTTCAACGTGCTACGCGCCTATCTCGACTTCGAAGACACGCGTGCACTCGACCTCTTCGGCGGCACGGGAAGCATCTCGCTTGAACTCCTGTCGCGAGGATGCACGCGCGTGGTGACGGTGGAAAAGGACCGCCGCCACTTCGCCTTCATCGCCCAATGCCAGAAAGCCCTCGCCGACGAAGCCTGGATGCCCCTCTGCGGCGACGTGCTGCGCTTCGTGGAGCGCGGCCGCGAAACGTTCGACCTCGTGTTTGCCGACCCTCCCTACGCCCTTCCCGAACTTTCCGAACTTCCCGACCGCGTGATGAACTCGTCGCTCCTCGCCGAAAGCGCCCTCTTCGTGCTCGAACACGGAAAGGACTACGACTTCAGCCAACGCCCCGACTTCCTCGAACACCGCAGCTACGGCAGCGTGAACTTCTCCTTCTTCAGAAAGGCAGGCACAAAAGGCGAAACAGAAACGACAACGGCGCAATAGCAATCATTGAGTGCATTACGGACTGCCACTTTGAGAAATCAGGCACAATAAACCACCATACATTGAGCAAAATCATAGATTGAGCACCCGTAAGCGAGCGGCCTGAAAGGCCACCACTCGTAAGCCCAGGTCACGGAACGAAGTGACG
>CAVCAV010000266.1:0-3335 GCA_963600165.1 Christensenella sp. UBA1685
TAGAAAATGCTACGCAAGACTTTAAGGAAATTGTTGATGTCAAGTAGAGCATTTGTTGGTAAGTGTTGACTACGGAGACGTAGATTACAACCGATTGCTTCGGGTTGCCGATATGGCTTGTCAATAGTCTTTAAAGACAAGCGCGGCGAGCGGCCTGAAGGGCCGCTCGCCGCTCATAACGAATTCGAGCAACTTGTTTTTTGAACATTACTTACCACAAAATTGCGTCGTCCGGTCTTTCGTCAGTTAATCTTGAAACTCAGAGCCTTGTTAGTCTTGAGGTAATGGAGCAGCTCCGTGCTGACATTGAGGTGGCATTGGGGGCTTTGGAGCATGACGTGCATGCGCTTTTCGGTGTCGTATACGCTGAAGAAAACTTGCGTTGGGCCGCTGTTGTTCTTCATGATAGTACAGAGTTCGGCTGCGGTTTGCTCGTTGAGGGTCTCAAGGTTGATGTTGATGGTGATGGTCTTTATCTTGTCGTCCTTGATGTCCTGCAGGAAGTTTACCTTGCCAATCTTGAGGTCGTAGAGTCCTTCCTTGTATTTGCGCTGTTCCACTTTTGCATTGATGAAAAGCGAATTGCCCACTTGGAAGTAGCCACGCATGCGTGCCCAGTCGTCGCCGAAGAGCGGAAGTTCGCCCGCTCCGCTGTAGTCTTCCAGTTTTACTATGCCGTAGGGCTTTCCCGTACGCGTTTGTCCTTCCTTGATGGAGGAGACAATGCCGCCGAACGTGATTTCCTGGTTTGCCATCGGCTCGAGTTCCGCAAGTTGGGTGGTTTGCGTGCTGCACACGTTTTCAAGAATGATGCGGTACTCGTCGAGCGGGTGGCCGGAAATGTAGATGCCTATGAGGTCGCGTTCGCGGTTGAGCCGCTCAAGGTCGCTCCAACGTTCGCAGTCGCTGGGGGGCTGGGGCTTGGCTATTTCCACCATGTCCTCAGGACCGAAGAGCGAGGCCACACTGTTTGCCTTGTCCATTTGGTAGCGCAGTCCGTAGCGTACAAGCGCATCAATGAAGGTCTCCTTCTTGTCGCCCGTAGGCACAACGAATTGCTCGCGTGTGAATGTGCCGAAACTGTCGAAAGCACCGGCAAGGGCAAGGTTTTCAAGGTTCTTCTTGTTGCAGGCAGAGAGGTTGATGCGTTCCACAAGGTCGTAGGCAGACTTGAAGGGGCCGTTGGCGTTGCGCTCGCGGAGAATCTCCTGCACGGCACCTTCGCCCACACCTTTGATGGCTCCCATGCCGAAGCGGATGTCGCCCGTGTGGTTGACGCTGAACTTGAGCAAACTTTCGTTGATGTCGGGACCCAGCGTGCGGATGCCCATCGACTTGCATTCGTCCATGAGTTTCGACACGGTGGAGATGTCCGCCAGGCTTCGGCTCATCACGCCGGCCATGTACTGCGAAGGATAGTTGGCCTTGAGGTATGCCGTCTGGTAAGCCACCCACGAATAGCACGTGGCGTGGCTTTTGTTGAAGGCGTACGAGGCGAAAGCGCGCCAGTCTTCCCAAATCTTTTCCAGCTTTTTCGGGTCGTGACCGTTGGCCGTACCGCCTTTGATGAACTTGGGGTACATGTGGTTCAGCTTCTCAATGAGCTTCTTACCCATGGCTTTACGGAGCGCATCGCTCTCGCCACGGGTGAAGTCGGCAATTTCGCGCGAGAGAAGCATGACCTGTTCCTGGTACACGGTGATGCCGTAAGTGTCCTTCAGGTATTTCTCCATACACGGAAGGTCGTACGTGATGGGTTCGTCGCCGTGCTTTCGGGCAATGAACGACGGGATGTACTGCATAGGTCCCGGACGGTAGAGGGCGTTCATGGCGATGAGGTCCTCGAAGGTGGAGGGCTGAAGCTCGCGCAGGTATTTCTGCATGCCCGGCGATTCAAACTGGAACGTGCCGATGGTGCGTCCGTCGCAGTAGAGCTGGTAGGTGGCGGGGTCTTCTATGCTTATTTCGTCGATGTTGAGGTCGATGCCCAGCGAGAGCTTGATGTTCTCAAGGGCTTCCTTGATGATGGACAGCGTTTTCAGTCCGAGGAAGTCCATCTTGATAAGTCCGGTCTCCTCTATGACTTTACCCTCGTATTGCGTGCAGTGCAGTTCTTCGTTCGTTTCCTTGTCTTTGGCCGTGGAAACGGGTACCCAGTCGGATATGTTGTCGCGGCAGATGATGAAACCGCAGGCGTGCACACCCGTGTTGCGCACGTTCCCTTCTAACATTTTGGCGTAGCGAATGGTGTCGCGCAAGAGAGGGTCGGGCGAGGTTTCGGCCTCGCGCAGTTCGGGAATGGCGGCAATGGCGTTGGGAAGGTTCATCTTGGGCGTCTTGCCGTCGGGACCTTCGGGAAGTTTGTCGGGGATGAGCTTGCAGAGCCGGTTGCTGATGTCGAGCGGGAGTTTCTGCACGCGAGCCACGTCCTTGATGGCGAGTTTGGTGGCCATGGTGCCGTAGGTGATGATGTGGGCCACGTTGTCGGCACCGTATTTCTGAGTCACCCAGTTGAGCACGCGTCCGCGTCCGTCGTCGTCGAAGTCCACGTCGATATCGGGGAGGGAGATACGGTCGGGGTTGAGGAAACGTTCGAACAGGAGGTCGTACTTGATGGGGTCGACCTGCGTAATGCCGAGGCAGTAGGCCACGGCGCTACCGGCAGCCGAACCACGTCCCGGACCCACGCTAACGCCGAGTTCTTCGCGGGCTGCACGGATGTAGTCCTGCACAATGAGGAAGTAGCCGGGGAAACCCATCGTCTTCATGATGTGGAGTTCAAACTTGATGCGCTCTGCAGTTTCCTCGTCGAGCGGGTCGCCGTAGCGTTTGCGTGCGCCTTCGTAGGCCAACTTGGCCAAGTAGTCGGCTTCGAGCTTGATGCGGTAGAGCTTGTCGTAGCCTCCGAGTTTCTTTATCTTTTTCAGTCCTTCTTCTTCGCTCATCACGACGTTGCCGTTCTCGTCGCGCGTAAACTCGTTGAAGAGGTCTTCTTCGGTAAGCCGTTTGCGGTATTCCTCTTCCGTGCCGAACTCCTCGGGGATGGCGAAGTTGGGCATGATGGGGGCGTGGTCAATGGAGTAGGTCTCCACCTTGTCGCATATTTCGCAAGTGGTGGAGAGCGCATCGGGCAGGTCGGCAAACACTTCGTTCATCTCGGCACGCGTCTTGAACCATTCCTGTTTGGTGTAGAGCATGCGCTTGGGGTCGTCGAGGTCGCGGCCGGTGGAGAGGCAGATGAGGCGGTCGTGGGCTTCGGCGTTTTCTTCGTCCACAAAGTGGGAGTCGTTGCTGCAGATGTATTTTACGTCGTACTTCTCGGCTATGCGCAGCAG
>CAVCAV010000267.1:0-3240 GCA_963600165.1 Christensenella sp. UBA1685
GCGCTATATATAATAAGGAGTGCAACCTTTCGTGGCGAGGGGTTGCACTCCTTGTTTGTATACGGTGGTTTGGGGGTGGGAAAACAACTTCGCTTTGCATCTAACCGCAAGCGAGCTCGGGAGAGCTCGCCCCCATAGAGAGCCTGCCCCCGATAGATGGCGCAAACGTTGCGTTTCTGTGTCAGAACAGCGGGTGGCCGACGCAGCCGCTTGGGGCCTGGATGTGGAGCAGGGCCGCAACGGTGGGTGCAATGTCGGTCATGAACACTTCGCGCGTGGAACTGCCGTGTTGAATGCCCCAGCCGGCAAAGACGAGGGGGATGTGGGTGTCGTAGGGGTTCCATGCACCGTGGTCGGTGCCTTTCGGGGCGTGGGGATAGAAGCCCGGTTTCAGTATTATCTGCACATCGCCGCTCCGCTCGCGGTTGTAGCCGTTAACGATGCGTTCCTTCACGTCGTGGGGAATGGTGGCCGTTTCCACCTGCGCCATGTCCACAGCATAGAGCACGGCCGTGTCCTGCTGGAGGCGTTCGGCCACGATGGCCTTGATGCGTGAAAAGTCGAGGTGCTGTGCGCTGATGGCTTTTCGGTCGAAGAACACTTGGTTGTTCATCACGTGGGTGACGAGCTGCGAGGCGGGGTGGAGCGAGGCGTTGAGCGCCTGGTTGAGAGAGTCGCGGGCTGCGCTTTCGCTCCAGCTGCCCGACGGGATGTGGCGGTCGGCAAGGAAGAGTGAGTTGTTCATGGCCCCGTGGTCGGCAGAAAGGAAGATGAGGTAGTTGCCACGGCCCACTTTTTGGTCGAGAAAGGAGAGGAACGAAGCGATGTCGCGGTCGAGCCGCAGATAAGTGTCTTCAATCTCAAGGGCGTTCGGTCCGAGCTGGTGTCCGATGTAGTCGGTGCTTGAGCAGCTCACGGCGAGAAAGTCGGTGACGCTGTCTGCGCCGAGCGCTTCGCCCTCCACGGCAGCCTTTGCCATGTCGAGGGTGAGCGAGTTGCCGAACGGTGTGTTGCGTATGATGTTGTAGCCGTATTGCTTGTAGAGCGCGGGAAGGTCGAGCGGAAGGGTGGGGCTGACGCCGGGTTTGATGCCGTTCTCGTAGGGCGAATTGTCAGGCGTGCTCTGCGTGTAGGTTGCCGCGTCGTAGAGCGTGGCCCAGGGGGACGACAGATGTTTCAGCGGAAATTTTTGCGCATTGAACTTCTCCACCCATCGGGGAAGGCGGGAGCAGTAGTAGGAACTGGTGATGAAACGTCCCGTCTCGTCGTCGAACCAGTAAGCCCCATTGGGGTGGTGTCCGGCGGGGAGGATGGACGAGCGGTCCTTGAGTGCCACGCCCACTACTTTGGCCGCGTCGTTGGTGGCTATGCGTAGTTCGTCGCCCACGGTGGTGACCCATAGGTTCCGGGGCGACATGAGTCCGGCTTGGCTGCTTGTGCCTACGGGACTCACCGAGGCGTCGTCGGTGCAGTAGACTTTCTTTCCGTCTTTCACAAAGTTGTTTCCGGCAATGCCGTGTATGCTGGGCACGCTGCCCGTATAGATGCAGGTGTGGCCGATGGCCGTGACGGAGGGCACGTAGGGGATGCGTGTGTTCTCGAAACTATAGCCCTCGTTGAGCAAGCGTTTGAATCCGCCTTCGCCGTAGCGCGGAAGGTAGCGGTAGAGATAGTCCCATCGCATTTGGTCCACAACGAGTCCCACCACGAGTTTGGGGCGTGAGGGCTGTGCCAGTGCCAGCGCGGCGGTGGTCGGCAGGCAGAAGAGGGCGAGCAGTAGAAAATGCAGTCGAATTTTCATAATCGGTCTGTGTTTGTTTTGTGTGAAAAACGTTTGCAGTTGGAAGTGTGTACGTGCAAAGGTATGACGGGGATGTTTCAAAAGAATGAAGGCAGCCTTTGATTGGGGTCAAGGGCTGCCGTCAAGATGTGGGGAGGGAATATGTACGGTTGTGTTTTATGTCAAGAATTAGAGAATTGGAGAATTCTTTGTCAGTCTTGAAAAGAAAGAATTTCAAGAAAGCTTGACGCTGTCAAGCCGCAGCGTGGAGCTTGTAATGGGGCTTTCTGAATGCCGAGAAAAACGGCTGAAAAGCGAGGCATAAGCAAGGTTGTCGCTTGAGCGGCGAAGCGAGCTCGGGAGAGTTCGCCCCCATTGAGGACGCGCTTGGGCTGCGTTTACGCTTGCTCGCTTGTTGTGGCTTTGCTCTTCTCGTAGTCTTCCACTTGCTTGCGGTTTCGGCTGATGCTTACGAGATATACGCCGCCGAAGATGAGCAGCACGGCCACGCACTTGAGCGGTGTGATGCGGTCCATGCCGAGACTGATGGTGACGATGCACGCCACGATGGGCTGCACATAGTTGTACATGCCCGCCACTGTGGGACGCAGCCCTTTCTGTCCGACCACGATGAGCATGTAGCTGACAAACGTGGCAATGCATACGATGAAGGCAATGCTGCTCCACATTTCCGGTGTGAACGCGCTCCATTGCGTGGTGGCAAGTCCGTGGTACGACACGGGGAGCGTGCAGATGAAGGCGTAGGTGAACATCCATTTCATGATGGTCACGAGCGAATAGCGTTCGGCGAAGTGCTTGAAGAAGACGAGGTAGCTGGCGTAGCTCAGCTGGGCGAAGAGCACGAGCAGGTCGCCGCAGATGGAGCGTGCGGAAAGTCCGTCTGTGCTTCCCGCATTGAAGTTGGCTCCGGCCATGATGAGGAGTAGGGCGCCGAGAGCGCCGGATGCGATGCCGAGCACCTTCTTTCCCGTGATGGGCTCTTTAAGGTAGAATGCGGCGAGCACCATGGCCCAGAGGGGCATGCTGGTGGTGATGATGGAAGCGTCGGCGGGGGAGGAGAGCGACACGCCGAAGATGAAACTTCCCTGGTTGAGCACGATGGCGAGCATTGAGGCTACGAAAAGCCGTGCGAGGTCGCGGTGTGGCACGTGTTCGGGTTTTTGCAGAAACGAAACGAGCCAGAAGAGCACCATGGCGCCGAAGAGGCGAAGGTCGGTGAGAACGATGGGTGTGACGAGTCCTGTGCCCATCACGATTTTTGCCAAAGGCGACATGAGTCCCCACGACGCATTGGCGGTGAGCATGGCGGCGTGGCCTTTGGCTTGGCTGGATATCTTCATAGAAGGTGTGAGTTTAGTTTCAAGTTTCTGATGTGCGAAGCGAGCGGGCTGAAAGCCCAAAACAACATAGCCCAGGGCAAGCGAAGCGACACCCTGGGT
>CAVCAV010000268.1:0-3238 GCA_963600165.1 Christensenella sp. UBA1685
GTGTGGCCGCCAGAGCGGCAAGTATGGTTCTTTTCATATGTGATTCAAGCAATTTTCATTCAACCTGTTCCCACTCCAAAAGTCCTTTCCCTTCTTCGTCGAGTTCCAGGCCCAACCCGATGACCTTGCGCTTGTCGGCCTTGAAAGGCTCCATGTATTGGCGGTTGAGAATCTGCCGGGTGGCGGCTTCTTTCCCACCGTTGTTTCTCAGTTTCAGTTCCAACACATAGATGTAGCGTGAAGTTTGCACTGTCATGTCTATTCTGCCTGTGGAAATCATCTTTTCCACTTCCACTTTCAAGCCGATTGCATTGAATATGGTGCTGATGATGAGGCGATAACGTTCCTCCATATCCATCGATGCAAGTTTCTTGTTGCTGTAGGGCACATCGGCGATGAGTGCTTTCAGTGCCTTCATGGACTCGTCGATGTCGGCATTCTGAATCATTTTTAGCAACAGGCTTTGGGTGGAAATCACCTGCGATTGGGTACGGAGCGTCAAGGCGGGAACTACAAGCTTGTAGAGCGCTTGTTTCACCTCTTCGTTTGGAAAGCCAAGCGTATACACGCCGTCCTCCAACTCCTTGACGGTAAGATAGCCCGACTGGTAGAGAAACAGTTCCGCACCGCCGTCGCAGACGTCGCATGTTTCCAGCGTAGTGCTGTCGATATAGCAGTGGGCGAAATGTTCAAGCGACACGTCAAGGTCGTCGACAAATTTCGGCAGCAGGGATGTGGCTCCCGAAGCAGCCCAGAAGTTGCTGAGTTTCGACAGGTCGAGGGCGTTGATGAGGCTGAACGGATTGTAGATGTCCACCATGTTGTCCGCGCTGAAATGGTATCCGTCGTAATAGCTTTTTAAACGGTTGTGCGTATCCTGCGCTGTCCATTTGTTGCGGATTGCCATCTTCTCCAGTTCCGGTTTGAAGTTTTCGCCGATTTCTTCCTCTGTGATGCCACATATGGCGGCGTATTCCGGCAAGAAACTGATGTTGGTCAGGTTGTTTAAAACGGAAAACAAGGAAATCTGGGTGAACTTGGTAATGCCTGTGATGAATACGAGCCGCTCGTACTCGTCGTCGGCTTTCAAAATGGCAAACACCTCACGGTACACTTCCGTGCAGCCGTCGTGCTCGGGAGTCTTCCAGGAATGCTGGAGCGGAGCGTCGTATTCGTCTATAAGAACGGCTACTTTCAGACCGGTTTGGGCATATGCGGCAGTGATGATGCCGTCAAAACGGTCGGCAAGTTGCGCTGTCGGGTCAGGAGTGATGCGGTATTTCTTCTCATATTCCTTAAAGCGCAAGTTGAGATAGGAACGCAACGTTTCGGAACTGGCTCCCCCGCGGCTCATGTCGAGGCGTATGACAGGATGTTGCTTCCAGTCTTTTTCCAGCTGCATGATTTTCAGTCCCTCGAAAAGGTCTTTTCTTCCCGAGAGGTACATCTCCAGTGTGTCCACAAGGAGCGACTTGCCGAAGCGGCGGGGGCGGCTCAGGTAATTGTACTGCTTGCCGCTGTTTGCCAGCTTCCAAATGATGTCGCTCTTGTCGACATAGAGATAGTTCTCTTCCCTGATTTTTTTGAACGACTGGATGCCAACCGGCAACTTCCTTATGTTAGTGTCTGCCATATCCTTGTTTCTTATTTTCTGCAAATATACGTTTTATGGCAAGATGTAAAGAGCGGGCAGTGCCGTTTTCTGCTGCACAAATGTTACAAGTTGTGTCAAACTTCCGTTTTTATGGTTACCTTTGTCGTAAATTAACAAACATCATAAGTTTCCCAACAATCAAAGGACTACCATAAAAAAATTACTCGTTTCGCTGCTTGCCTGTTTCCTCTCGGTAGGAAACGCTGCGGCACAGGATGCCGACACCGCCACCTTCCGCAAATGGGCGCTCACTCCGCCCATGGGATGGAACTCGTGGGACTGCTACTACTCCTCCGTTACCGAAAAGGAAGTGATGCAGAACGCACACAATCTCGTCGACAACAAACTCACCCAATACGGTTGGGAATACGTCGTGGTCGACATCCGCTGGTACTGCAACCACCCCTCGCTCGGAGGCGGCAACTACAACCAAAACGGACAAAAGGTAGCCCTATAATGGGCTGATATAAAACCATGTGGAAGTACTATGCACTGCTTTCAGCATTCTTTGCCGCACTCACGGCAATCTTCGCCAAGATAGGGGTGAAAGACGTCAATTCCGATTTGGCCACCGCCATCAGAACCACCATTATCCTCTTCATCACCTGGGGCATAGTGCTCCTCGGCAACCATGAGACGGAAGTGAGGGCCATTGCAGGCCGCACATGGCTCTTTCTTCTCCTCTCGGGTTGCGCCACAGGCCTTTCGTGGCTCTTCTACTTCAAGGCCATCCAGCTCGGCGACGTAAGCCGCGTGGCTCCCATCGACAAGCTCAGCGTGGTCATCACCATCTGTCTCGCCTTCCTTTTCCTCAAAGAACCCGTAAGCCTGAAAACCCTCCTCGGCGCACTCCTCATCACCGCCGGAAGCATCGTGATGCTCTACAAATAGCCCTCCCGGCGAACGATGGCGCGAACGATGGCGCGAACGATGGGGGCGAACGATGGGGGCGAAGTCTCCTGACTTCGCTTGCGCGACTTCACATACGCTTTCCACCCCTCTATGGAGGCGACGTTTGAAACGTCGCGTTCTACACGGCCTCCTTCGCCGTTTGAAGGCGCGAACGCTGGGGGCGCAAGCGCATGGAGGCGAAGTCTCCCGACTTCGCATGATCGATTTTATTTCATATATCCCCACCCCCCATGAAAGGACTGAACTTTATAGCAATCGACTTTGAGACCGCCACGGCCAAGCGTGCCTCCATCTGCGAGGCCGGCATCTGCGTGGTGAAGGACGGAAAGGTAGTGGAAACCAAGTCGTGGCTCGTGCGCCCCGAGGACAATGCCTATTCCTATTGGAACATTCAGATACACGGCATCCAGCCCAAGGACACCGCCCATGCCCCGGAGTTTCCCGAGGTATGGGCCGAGATAACGGCGTATCTTGACGATACACCCGTTTTGGTGGCCCACAACGCCGCCTTCGACATTTCGTGCATCCGCAAGTCGCTGGAACTTTACGGCCTCGAAAAGCCCGAAGCAGACTACTACTGCTCCCTCCGTGCCGCCCGCCACAACTACGACTTCGGCTGCAACACCCTCGACTACCTCTGCTCTCGGTTCGACATACCCGAAGGCAAGCACC
>CAVCAV010000269.1:0-3179 GCA_963600165.1 Christensenella sp. UBA1685
CCGCGCTTTTGCAGCTTGCGGCGGAGGTGAGCGCTGCGGCAAGCAGCAGCGTGTGGCAAGTGAGGTAAAATGCGGTTTTCATTGTGCGGGTTGCTGTTTTGTTTTTTAGAAATCAAAGACTGGCGGCAAAGATACGCCATTGGCTTGGAACGGGGAAAGGGAAAGGAGGAATAATGTGCTTCGCAATGTGCGAATGTGCAAATGTGCAGATGTGCAAATGTAGAGTGCTTGATGGGCGAACGCTTGCGCCCCCATCGTTCACACCAAAGCACGCCGTAAAAAATGCAAGGCACGCCGTGTGAATTTCCCCTAGCCCCAACGCGTTGGGGTCGCAGAAAGTTTTTTGCAAACGTTTGCATTTTTATTCGGCAACACTGCTCCGTCAGAAACGCTTGCTCGCCCGCACGCGTACGCGCGCATTACACCGAAGTTTGTGCAAGTTGCTGTCAGCCTTCAGCGCACGATGGGGGCGACGTTTGGAACGTCGCGCTCTATATGGCGTTCAAGTGAAGTTTGGGGGGCGCAAGCGCATGGGGGCGAAGTCTCCCGACTTCACGTTCTACACGGCGTTTCGCCTTCTATGGAGGCGACGTTTGGAACGTCGCGTTCTACACGGCAAAAGTTACTCATGCGGCGAAGCGAAGTCAGGAGACTTCGCCCCCATAGCTCGCGCTGAAGGCTGACAGCAGTTTGCACAAACTCCGGTGTATACGCGCGCATACGCGCAATCCGCAATGCAACTGCCCGTTTTTGCACTTCTGCCTCGCCCACGATTTGCCCAACTGCATTTTTCGCTTTATCTTTGTTCCAACACTCTCCCCCACCCTATCCAATCGCCCCAACCCCAAAAAAATATGAAACTCCTTTTTCTCGTAATAGGCCGCACGGTGGAAAAACGCCTCACGACCCTCATCGACGACTATGTGCAGCGCGTGAAACACTACGTGCCCTTCGACATGGAAGTCATTCCCGAACTCAAAAACACCAAGGCGCTCTCTGCCGAACAGCAGAAGGAACGCGAAGGCGAACTTCTGCAAAAACAACTGCGCGAGGGCGACTACGTGGTGCTCCTCGACGAAGGCGGCCGCGAATTCCGCTCCGTGGAGTTTGCCGACTATCTGCAGAAGAAACAGAGCGTGGCAGCCCGCCGCCTGGTGTTCGTCGTAGGCGGCCCCTACGGTTTCTCGCCAGCCATCTACGCCCTGGCGCGCGAGAAGGTGTCGCTCTCGAAGATGACGTTCTCGCACCAGATGGTGCGCCTCTTCTTTGTGGAACAAGTGTACCGCGCCATGACCATCCTGCGCGGCGAACCCTACCACCATGAATAGAACCGCCGCAGCACTCGTCTTTTTGCTCTCCGCCTTAATGGTTGCCGCCACGGCACTGGCGCAGCACCGCACGTTCCGCGTGGTGGAATACAACGTGGAGAACCTCTTCGACACCATACCGTCCCACACCACACAGGATGCCGACTTCACCCCCTGCGGCGCCTACCGCTGGACCTCTGCACGCTACTGGGCGAAGCTCTCGCGCGTGAGCCGCGTGGTGGCTGCTGCGGGCGAGGACGCCGCACCCGCCCTCGTGGCGCTCGTGGAAGTGGAGAACGACAGTGTGCTCGCCCACCTCACGCGCCGCACGAAACTTGCGCAAATGGGCTACGAATTCTTTGTGACGCATTCGCCCGACGTGCGCGGCATCAACGTGGCGCTCCTTTACCAGCCCGCCCTCTTCCGCCCCGTCTGCAAGGACACGCTGCGCGTGACGCCCGCTTCGCCCAAACTGCGACCCACGCGCGACATGCTCCATGTGGCGGGCCTCCTGCCCACGGGCGACACGCTCGACGTGGTGGTGTGCCACTGGCCGAGCAAACGCGGCGGCGCGCCGGCCGAAGAGTTCCGCAACCGCGTGGCACGCTCGCTGCGCGCGTTTGCCGACAGCCTGACGAGCGTGCGCCGGCGTCCGCTACTGCTCGTCACGGGCGACTTCAACGCTTACTGTCCCGAACCGTGCCTCATGGAGCACCTCGGGCTTCTTTTGCCGAACGGCCATGCCGACGACCGTTCGCTTTATCTGCTTTCTTCCGGCCTCAAAGCACGCCACGGCATCACGGGCACGTACAAATATGCCGGCGAATGGAACCAGCTGGACAACTTCATCGTAAACGGCGCATTGCTTTCTTCTTCCAGTTCCTTCCACACGCAAGCGGACTTCTGCCGCATTGCTGACTTCGACTTTCTGCTCACGGCTTTCGACTCCGAAGCGGGTCCGCGCCCTTTCCGCTCGTTTCTCGGCACCTATTACCAGCATGGCTTCAGCGACCACCTACCGCTCGTGCTCGACTTCGTGTGGTGAGCTCACAAACGATGGGGGCGAACGATGGGGGCGAAGTCTCCAGACTTCGCTTGCGCGGCCCTTACACGCGCTTTGTGGGCGATGTTTGCACCCTCTATGGAGGCGACGTTTGAAACGTCGCGTTCTATACGGCGTTCAAGTGAAGTTTTGAGGGCGAAAGCGCATGGGGGCGAAGTCTCCTGACTTCGCTTCGCCGCATGAGTAACTTTTGCCGTGTAGAACGCGACGTTCCAAACGTCGCCTCCATAGAAGGCGAAACGCCGTGTAGAACGTGAAGTCGGGAGACTTCGCCCCCATGCGCTTGCGCCCCCCAAACTTCACTTGAACGCCATATAGAGCGCGACGTTCCAAACGTCGCCCCCATCGTGCGCTGAAGGCTGACAGCAACTTGCACAAACTTCGGTGTAATGCGCGCGTACGCGTGCGGGCGAGCAAGCGTTTCTGACGGAGCAGTGTTGCCGAATAAAAATGCAAACGTTTGCAAAAAACTTTCTGCGACCCCAACGCGTTGGGGCTAGGGGAAATTCACACGGCGTGCCTTGCATTTTTTACGGCGTGCTTTGGTGTGAACGATGGGGGCGCAAGCGTTCGCCCATCAAGCACTCTACATTTGCACATCTGCACATTTGCACATTCGCACATTGCGAAGCACATTATTCCTCCTTTCCCTTTCCCCGTTCCAAGCCAATGGCGTATCTTTGCCGCCAGTCTTTGATTTCTAAAAAACAAAACAGCAACCCGCACAATGAAAACCGCATTTTACCTCACTTGCCACACGCTGCTGCTTGCCGCAGCGCTCACCTCCGCCGCAAGCTGCAAAAGCGCGG
>CAVCAV010000270.1:0-3176 GCA_963600165.1 Christensenella sp. UBA1685
GGTAGACGTGGTGAACAGGATATTGCGCTTTATCGAAAACGAATGGCTGGCCAACGGCATTGAAACAAACCCGGAACAACTCAGCGAAGAGTCGAAGCTGCAGTTTTTGCGCGGCATTTACAATAAGGTCGGGTACACAGACGAACAAATACTCCAAAAATCACACAATCACCCGATTAGCGGTTATCGTGTGAGCAGTCTTTTTACGGGTGGAAAAGACGTTTCCATGGATGACGAGGTAAAGCGCGACATTCAGACGGCAGACAGCATTTACCTTATTGTATCGTTCATTAAGTTTGAAGGGCTTCGTCTTCTCTTAGACCATTTGAAGGACTTCTTGGGTCATAAAGGGGCGCGACTTCGTGTAATAACCACCACTTACATGGGAGCTACAGACCCCAAGGCTATTCGTCAACTTTATGAACTGCGAAACTTTGGCGATGTGGAAATACGCGCTTCTTACAACACAAAGCAAGAACGTCTGCACGCCAAGTCTTACATTTTTTGCCGCAACAACGGTTTCGACACAGCATACATTGGGTCGAGCAATATAAGCCGTTCTGCTTTGACTAAAGGCTTGGAATGGAACATGCGCATCACCTCGGTTGAAAACCGTCACATCATAAAGAAGACGCTTGCCACGTTCGACAATTATTGGAACAGCGATGATTTTGAGCCCATTGACAGCGAGGAGGCGCTGCAGCGTTTTGCCGATGCGATAAACCGCGAAAGGCATGTAGAAGATTTTGGCTCGAGCACAGAATATGTGACTCGTTTTGAACGCAAGGTACATCAGATAAAGGTTCTTGAAAAGTTGCAATACGAACGAAACGTCGTACACAGCTACAAGAACCTCATCATTGCCGCTACAGGTACTGGCAAAACGGCAATATCAGCTTTTGACTTCAAGGATTTCAATCTTCAGTGTAAAAAAGAGAAGGGGCGCAAGGCCCGTCTGCTCTTCATTGTGCATCGGGAGAAAATATTGAAGCAAGCACGCGCCACTTTCCGCAGCGTGATGGTTGACGGTAATTTCGGGGAAATATGGACCGGAAACATTCGTCCGTCCTCCATGGGCAATATAGACCATTTGTTCGTTACCGTAGAAACGCTCAACAACCATTGGGACGTCATTTTACGGCAAGGACAGGACTACTACGATTATGTGGTTATCGACGAAGTGCACCACAGTGCAGCCGGCAGTTACCGTGAAATATTCACCCGCCTTCGTCCTCAAATCATAGTAGGTCTTACTGCCACCCCAGAACGTATGGACGGCCAGGAAATAAAACCTGACTTCAATAACCGGTTTGCGGCAGAAATACGTCTTCAGGAAGCTCTCGACCAACAACTTCTTGCACCGTTCGACTACTTTTGCGTGACGGACACCACCGTTGATCTTAGAAAGATAATATGTCGCGGTGACGTATACGACAGGGCACAGCTCAACCAATATTATAACGGCAATAAGGAACGCTTTGGCCTCATCCAGCGCGCACTTGACGCCTATGTTACAGACCCGCACCATTGCAAGGCGGTATGTTTCTGCTGTTCCATTGAACACGCCGAATATATGGAGCGTATGTTCAATGGGAGCGGCTATCGCGCCCTGGCTGTAACCTCACGTTCTTCCAAAGATGTCGATGAAGCTTCGGCCCTATTGGCCCGTGGCGACATCAACTATCTATGTGTGGCGGACATGCTCAACGAAGGTGTCGACATTCCAGAAATAGATACCATCCTATTCCTTCGTCCTACAGAGTCGCTTACCATATTCCTTCAGCAGCTCGGAAGAGGACTTCGTTTGGCCGACGGCAAGACATGTCTGACAGTTCTCGATTTTGTGGCACAAGCCAATAAGAACTACAACTATGAACGTCGTTTCCGTGCACTTGTCGGCCGGAGCACGCGCAGCATTGTAAGCGAAATTGAAGACGGCTTCGTGTTCTTGCCGCGTGGATGTACCATTACGTTGGAACGCCAGGCACAGGAATATATCCTCAAAAATATCAAGGAGGCCATTTTCAACAAACGGCGTTTCAAAGAAGAAGTGAAGCACTTTGGAGAAACAGGCCGGCAATTGACTCTTGAAAATTTCCTTGACAACTTTTCTCTTGATTGGCGTTCGGTCTACAAAACTTTTGGGTCGTGGGCTCGTTTGAAATTGGAATCGGGAGTGGCTGTGCCAAGTTTTATAGCCGATGGCAAGTATACGAAACTACTCGAAGGTGCGCTTCCCAGACTTTATCATACCAACAGCTACGAATACCTTTGCTTCATTCGTGAACTTATCAACGACGATTTCAATCTGAAGTTTCCTTTGTCCGCAAGGCAAGGAAAGTTTCTGAAGCTTTTCTATTACACGGTGTGGCAACATCCATTGGAAAAGCTGAACGGACTTTATGGAACTTCCTTTAAAGACATGAAAGACGCGGTTCTTAGTCTGAACGCATTAGTATGGTTTAAGGAAGAACTATCTTGCCTTGTAGATATGCGCCTTTCGCAACTTAACAGAACTACAAAGTGGATAGAAGTGGTTCCTGAGGCCGGACTTGAGATAGAACTCTACGGATGCTATTCGGCAGACGAAATACATTTGCTGCTTGAGGACAAACCAGGGCGATGGCAGGTGCTTGGTACGCAGTTTAATGAACAACACAAATTTGCCATGGTGTTCGTTACACTCAACAAATCTGACAAGGACTATTCTCCGACAACTCTCTATGAAGATTATGCCATTTCGCCGACACAGTTTCACTGGCAGTCGCAGAATCGAGTGCGAAAGGACAGCAAACAGGGGCAACGTATTGTAGAGCAGCGTTCCAACGGATGGAAGTATGTATTGTTTGTGCGTGATTCCAAAACAGACGAATTCGGAAATACAAACGGTTACTACTGCCTTGGATTAATGGACTACGTTTCTTCGTATGGCGAATGCCCCATCAATGTGGTTTGGGGTATGCAGGAAACCATTCCAGGCTTTGTCTTGGAGAACGCAAAGGCTATTTAGGATTCTGCGAATCGTATCTTCCCCATTTATTTAACAGGCGTGCTATGATAGGAATTCTGCATTCCAGTATCTCTGCAAATTGTCCTTTATGCACTCCATTACACCGGGGAACTCAATCTGTTCTTTCCAACGTATCTTCTTGAGGAATGCTTTCCACCAAATGTTG
>CAVCAV010000271.1:0-3154 GCA_963600165.1 Christensenella sp. UBA1685
CAAGCGGCTAAAAGGCGCAGTCTTTCGTTTTGAAAGTTCACAACAGTTAGCGCCCTCAAAGGCGCAGCCTGTTTTATGAGTTTTGAACGTTTTATTTTCACAACACTAAGCGCAGTACGTAAAACCGTCCGTGACGCCGCGCTAAGCGAAGTCAGGAGACTTCACCCCCATCGTTCGTTCCATACGCTACGCCCCCATAGTGCAAATTCCGACGGCGTAATTTTTTGAACTTTCCCTAATTTTGTAATTTTGCAAAATGCACGGAATGTGCACCTAATACTTCCCTCCATATCCCACACCACACGATGAGCGACGAAACGAAAGACCCGAAAGACTCCGAACAATTGTCCAACACGGAAGAAGGCACGGAAAACGTGGCCACAGCCGACAACGGCGCAGAAGCGCACTCCGACTACAAGCCGGCCGACGTGAAGGACAAGGACGGCAACCTCCAACTCACGGGAATGTACCAGAACTGGTTTCTCGACTATGCCTCCTACGTCATTCTCGAGCGAGCCGTGCCGCACCTCGGCGACGGACTCAAACCCGTGCAGCGCCGCATTCTCCACTCCATGAAGCGGCTCGACGACGGACGCTACAACAAGGTGGCCAACATTGTGGGACACACCATGCAGTTCCACCCCCACGGCGACGCCTCCATCGGCGGCGCACTCGTGCAGCTCGGACAGATGGGACTTCTCGTGGACTGCCAGGGAAACTGGGGCAACATCCTTACGGGCGACTCGGCAGCCGCCCCGCGTTACATCGAAGCACGTCTGTCAAAATTTGCCCTCGACGTGCTCTTCAACCCCAAGACCACCGAATGGAAACTCTCCTACGACGGACGCAACAAAGAGCCGGTGAGCCTGCCCGTGAAGTTTCCCCTCCTCCTCGCCCAGGGCGCGGAGGGCATTGCCGTAGGTCTTTCCGCCAAAATTCTCCCACACAACTTCGGCGAGCTCTGCGACGCCGCCATCAGTTACCTCCACGGCGAACCCTTCAAACTCTACCCCGACTTCCAGACGGGCGGCTCCATCGACGTGAGCCGCTACAACGACGGACAGCGCGGCGGCAGCGTGAAGGTGCGCGCCAAAATTGAGAAAATAGACAACAAAACGCTCGCCATCCGCGAGATTCCTTACGGCAAGACCACCTCGAAGCTCATCGAGTCCATCCTCAAAGCCAACGAGAAGGGAAAGATAAAAATCCGCAAGGTCGACGACAACACCGCCGCCGAAGTGGAGATTCTCGTCCACCTCACCCCCGGCGTAAGTTCGGACAAGGCCATCGACGCCCTCTACGCCTTCACCGACTGCGAAACGAGCATCTCCCCCAACTGCTGCGTCATCGACGAGAAGAAGCCCAAGTTCCTCACCGTGAGCGACGTGCTCCGCCGCTCCGTCGACACCACGCGCTACTTGCTCGAGCAGGAACTCCGCATACGCCGCGGCGAACTCATGGAAAGTCTGCACTTCGCCTCGCTCGAACGCATTTTCATAGAAGAACGCATCTACAAGGACCGACAGTTTGAGCAGGCCAAGGACATGGACGCCGCCGTGGCCCACATCGACTCGCGCCTCGAGCCCTTCATGCCCCGCTTCTACCGTGAAGTGAAGCGCGAGGACATTCTCCGTCTCATGGAAATAAAGATGGGACGCATCCTCAAGTTCAACAAGGACAAGGCCGACGAACTCATCGCCCGCATGGAGGACGAAGTGGCACGCATCGACAAGGACCTGCAGAACATGGTGGAAGTGACCGCCAACTGGTTCCGCCTCATCCGCGACAAATATGCCGGCGAGCATCCGCGCCTCACCGAAATACGCTCGTTCGACAACATCGAAGCCACCAAGGTGATTGAAGCCAACGAGAAACTCTACATCAACCGCGAAGACGGCTTCATGGGCACGAGCCTGAAGAAAGACGAGTTTGTGGGCAACTGTTCGCCCATCGACGACGTCATCATCTTCTACCGCGACGGCACCTACAAGGTGACGCGCGTACAGGACAAGGTGTTCATCGGCGAAACGGAGCGCATGAAGCAGGAGAAGCGCAAAAAGAAGGCCGAAATCATCCACATCGCCGTGTTCAAGAAAGGCGACAGCCGCACCATATATAATGTGGTGTACCTCGACGGCGCCACAAACTCGTGCTACATCAAGCGCTTCAACGTGACGTCCATCACCCACGACCGCGAGTACGACGTGACGCTCGGCACGCCCGGCAGCCGCATTCTCTACTTCACCGCCAACCCCAACGGCGAGGCAGAGGTGATAAAGACCACGCTCAAGCCCAACCCGAAGCTCAAGCGCATCAGTTTCGACAAGGACTTCGGCGAACTGCTCGTGAAGGGACGCCAGTGCCGCGGCAACCTCCTCACCCGCCTCGACGTACACCGCATCACCCTCAAAGCCCACGGAGCCTCCACGCTCGGCGGACGCAAGGTGTGGTTCGACCACGACGTGCAGCGCCTCAACTACGACGGGCGCGGAGAATATCTCGGCGAGTTCCACTCCAACGACCTCGTGCTCGTGGTGCTCAACAACGGCACGTTCTACACCACCTCCTTCGACGTGAACAACCACTACGAGTCCACCGGCATTATCCGCATTGAGAAGTTCGACGAACACAAGGTGTGGAGCGCCGTGCTCTTCGACGCCGACCAGCAAGGCTTCCCCTACGTGAAGCGCTTCTGCTTCGAGCGCGCACCGCAGGCACGTCCCGCCTCGTTCATCGGCGAAAACAAAGCCTCGCGCTTCGTGCTCCTCACCTCCGAGGTGTACCCCCTCATCCGCGTCACCTACGGCGGAGGGGAAAGTTTCCGCGACCCGCTGGACATCGACGTGGAGCAGTTCATCGCCGTGAAGGGTTTCAAAGCCAAAGGCAAGCGCATCACCACGCTCGCCGTGGAATCGATTGAAGAACTTCCCCCCGTCCGTTTCCCCGAAAAGAAGGAAGAAACCGACGGCGACGATGCTCCCGCAGAAGAAGCGCCCGCAGAAGAAGCGCCCGCAGCACGTCCCTACGCCGACGAAGCCCCCGTGGTGCTCGACCTCTTCAGCGCACAGGAGGAAGAAGAAGATAAATAGCGTATGGGGGGCGAACGATGAAGCGAACGATGGGGGCGAAGTCTCCTGACTTCGCGCTCTACACG
>CAVCAV010000272.1:0-3153 GCA_963600165.1 Christensenella sp. UBA1685
CACTCCGCGCCAAGTATGTCATCGGCGAGAAGTACCGCGTGCTTGAAGTATGCGTGGCTCTCGAAGAGGGCGACTACGAAGAAGTGGGCAAGAAGATGTACGAGACCCACTACGGCTTGAGCAAGGAATATGAAGTTTCCTGCCCCGAACTCGACTTCCTCAACGACGTGGCTCACAGCTGCGGCGTGACGGGTTCACGTATCATGGGCGGTGGCTTCGGCGGCTGCACCATCAACCTCGTGTCCGACGACCTCTACGACAACTTCATCTCTACGGCCAAGCAGGCTTACAAGGAGAAGTTCGGCAAGGAGCCTATCGTGATTGACGTGGTTATCGGCGACGGTGCCCGCAAGCTCTGCTAAGAACAGGCTTTAGATAAAGACTTATGGATAAAGGCCACGCTTCAGTGATGGAGCGTGGCCTTTTTGTGTGGGGGCGGTTGGGGATGGGTATGTGAATACGTGTAGAGCGCGACGTTTCAAACGTCGCTTCCATAGGGGGGTAAGCCGTGTAGAGCGCGACGTTTCAAACGTCGCTTCCATAGAGGGGTAAGCCGTGTAGAGCGCGACGTTTCAAACGTCGCTTCCATGGAGGGGTAAGCCGTGTAGAGCGCGACGTTTTAAACGTCGCCTCCATAGAGGGCGAATGCCGTGTAGAGCGCGAAGTCGGGAGACTTCGCCTCCATACGCTTTCGCCCCCATTGTTCGCCCTCTAAAATACAATTCAGGCCAACTTGAGTTGCTGTAAAAGGTTACGGCGAAACTCAGGTTGGCCTGAATGCGTTGTGATGGGTTGTTGGTTGGCGTTGGTGATATGCCTTTTGTTGGCTGCGGGCACTTTATCCGTTCATGGAGGCGATGAACTCGGCGTTGTTTTTGGTCTTTTCGAGTTGCGAGCGCATGGAGGACATGGCTTCCACGGGTGTCATTTCGGAGATGAAGCTGCGGTATACCCACATGCGCTTGAGCGTCATTTCGTCGAGCAGGAGGTCGTCGCGGCGTGTGGACGATGCGGCTACGTTGACGGCGGGGAATATGCGCTTGTTGGCGATGGAGCGGTCGAGCTGGAGTTCCATGTTGCCCGTACCCTTGAACTCTTCGAAGATTACTTCGTCCATCTTCGAGCCCGTGTCGATGAGTGCGGTGGCGATGATGGTGAGCGAACCTCCGCCCTCGATGTTGCGTGCGGCACCGAAGAAGCGCTTGGGCTTCTGGAGTGCATTGGCGTCGACACCGCCGGAGAGGATTTTTCCGGAGGTGGGTGCCACGGTGTTGTAGGCACGTGCCAGACGGGTGATGGAGTCGAGGAAGATGACCACGTCGTGTCCGCATTCTACCATTCGCTTGGCCTTGTCGAGCACGATGCCGGCTATTTTCACGTGGCGCGCAGCGGGTTCGTCGAAGGTGGAAGCGATGACTTCGGCCTTTACGGTACGCATCATGTCCGTCACTTCTTCGGGGCGCTCGTCGATGAGGAGCATCATGAGGTAGGTGTCGGGGTGGTGCTCTGCAATGGCGTTGGCGATGTCCTTCATGAGCATGGTCTTACCCGTTTTGGGCTGTGCCACGATGAGGGCGCGCTGTCCTTTGCCGATGGGGCTTACGAGGTCGACCACGCGGCGCGAGAGCGTGTCGTGTCCGTTGTTGGAGCAGAGCTGGAATTTCTCGTTAGGGAAGAGCGGCGTGAGGTGCTCGAAGGAGACGCGGTCGCGCACCTGGTTGGGCGTGAGTCCGTTGATGAGGTCTATCTCGATGAGTGCGAAGAACTTTTCGCCTTCGCGGGGAATCTTCACCTTGCCCTGTACCACGTCGCCGGGCTTGAGTCCGTACTGGCGGATTTGTGTGGGCGAGACGTAGATGTCGTCGGGCGAGGCGAGGTAGTTGTAGTCGGAGGAGCGGAGGAAGCCGAAGCCTTCGGGCACTATTTCCAGCACGCCGCGTCCTTCGAGCAAGTGGTCCTGCGGAGAGGGCAGGGGAGCCTGCGTTTTCTGTGCTGCGGCAGCGGGAGCGGCTTTGGCTGCGGGCGCTGCAGGCGCTGCGGCGTTTTGCTGGAAGCGGGCCTGCATGGCGGGGTCGTCGCGGAAGCGGTGGAACTTCACGCGCTGTGGTTGCTCTTCGGGAGCGTTTTGGTCGGCGTAGCGCGGCGTGTCTATCTGCGGCACGTTGAGCTCTGCGCCCTCGAAGATGACGGGTATGTCTTTTACAATGATGAAGTCGTCCGTGTTGTTGGGGTTCTCGCTGATACGTCGGGCGAGCGTGTCGTCGGCTACGGGAGCCACGGCGGGCGTGGTGGTGCGGTTTTCAAGCGTGCGCTTCACCTCGTCCATGTCGAGCACGTCGTTGCTCGTAGGCGTGTCGCTCTTCTGCGCGTTGATTTGTTCGGTAAGAAAATCGGGCAGTTCGGCGGGCTCGTTGTCCGTCGGCGTTTCCTGAACGTTGGCGAGCGGGTTGTTTGCAGCCTGCTCGGCGAGTTTTATCATGTTGAGCCGTTCCTCTTCGGCTTTCCGCAGCGCTTCTCGTGCTGCCACTTCCGCTTTTGTGGGACGTCCGCGACGACGCTTTACGGGCGCTGCTTCGGGAGCGGCGAAAATGTCGGAGAGCGAGGGCGCGGCTGCAGAGGGCTGTGCGGCGCCGTTGTCGGCATTGGCGGCAGAGGCGGCAGCCGTGTCGGCGGAGGGGGTATGTTGTGCCGTTGAAGGTTTCAAATTGGAGGTGAAGATGTGGTCGGCGTCCTTCTTGATGATGCGCGTGCGCTTTTTGGGCGCTGCGGCTTCTGCCGAGCCGGCTTCGGCTTGTGCATCGAGAATGGCGTAGACCATATCGTCCTTTGACATATCGGGGGAAAGATTTTTGTCTAGCTTTTCAGCAACAGCAATCAGTTCTGCTTCGTTCATGTCGAGCAGTTGTTCTTTCGTTAAGTTTGCCATTATTGATTAGGGGTTGTGTAGGTATTGGGCGTATGCCGCTTGAAGCCTGTCTGCAGCAAGTGCATGGCTGCATAGGTTGCGGCACGGTCGTGGCATTCGCTTTAGGGTGGTTCTATAAATTACCACCGTATAATGGACAAATTCGCTCAAATTGCGTTTTGTCATCTTTCGTGCTCTTTTCCGCTCAAATTGCTTGTTCGCTCAGTCGCATAGCCCGCTATGCTCCT
>CAVCAV010000273.1:0-3107 GCA_963600165.1 Christensenella sp. UBA1685
AGGGCGAAGCCGTGTAGAGCGCGAAGTCAGGAGACTTCGCCCCCATCGTTCGCTCCATCGTTCGCCTTAGGCGCAGCTCATTTGCACATTCGCACATTTGCACATTCGCACATTTGCGGAGCATCAAATCCACCCCTCTCTCTTGTACCACTCCACGGCGGCTTTCACGCCGCGCTCGAGCGGCCATTGGGGAGCGTAGCCGAGTTCGGCTTCTGCCGAGCTGATGTCGCATTTCCAGTTGCGCTGCTTCATGATGCGGTATTTGTCGCCGTTGAGCGTGGAGGTCTTTCCTGCCAGGCGCGCCAGCCGTTCGGCCGCCCAGCTCACGATGCGGAGAAACCACAGTGGGGAAACAATGTGCAGCACGTGGCTCACGCCGATGTTCTCCTGCAGCAAGTCGCTGAAGGCACGGCTGGAATATTCGCCGCCGTCGGTGAGGTTGTAGGCGCTGCGGCTTTTGCCGTGCGAGAGGGCGAGGAAGGCGGCCTGCACAAGGTCGTCCACGTAGATGAACGTCAGCACCTGGGACTTGTAGCCTACGGCGAAGTCGACGTGGCGGCAAATGCTCTGCGCCATCATGAAGTAGTCCTTCTCGCGCGGGCCGTACACTCCCGTAGGACGCAGCACCACGTAGTCGAGTCCGTCCACGTCGTAGAGCATGGACTCTGCCTGGAGTTTCGAACATCCGTAGGCGGTGTTGGGGCGGGGCATGTCGGAGGCCGTGATGGGTGCGTTGTCGGTTTCGTGGATGGGACCGTACACGCTGAGCGAACTGATGAACACGAAGCGTCCGCCCGGTCGGAGTGCACCCGTTGAAACGAGTGTGCGGGCCAGACGCTGTGTGCCTTCGGCGTTGATGCGGAAGAAGTCCTCTGCCTTGCGGCATTTGGTGGCGCCTGCGGCATGAATCACGGCGTCGAAAGGTTCGCTGCCGTTGCGGAAGTTGCGGAGTTGCTCTTCCAACCGTCCGTCGTGGCCGAGGTCGAGTTCTATGAAGTGTATGCGTCCGTCCTTAAGGTAAGCCCGGCTGCTTGTGGCGCGCACTGCCGCCCACACTTCCATGCCCTCGCTGAGGGCACGTTCCACCATGTAGCTGCCTATGAAACCGGAGGCTCCGGTGATGAGTATACGCATTATATATAATAATGGGTGGTTCTTTATGGAAAACGAATCAAGGTTTTGAGAAGTAAAACAGGGGAGCAATGAATGGCGTAGCCCCGTTTTGTTTGTTTTGAATGTTTTATTCTCTGAAACCATGAAGTTTTAGTTTCTCTCAAAGCCCTCCGAGGTCGTCATACGCCGTTTGCCAGAACGCCTTTGCGGCTTCTTCGCGGAAGGCGGAGGGTGCGGGGGCGGAACGGACCACGCTGACGGGCTTGGCGAGCACGTTGAGCACGCTGATGCCGCTGCGGTCCTTATAGTATATGCCTTCGCTCCACGAATGTACGGCCGACGGATGGGTGTAGGTGCGGCTCAGCACGTCGCGGCTGTAGCGAAACTCCCCGTGCGGCAGGCGGAGCTGGGCGAGGAGGGTGGCTGCGAGGTCGGTCTGGTTGCAAAGCACGTCGATGCGGCGCGGCTTGCGCACGGCTCCTCCGCTGAAGATGAGGGGAATGTGCGAACGGCGTTCGTCGGCGTCGCTGATGCCTTCGGGGTAGTTGATGCCGTGGTCGGGGAGGAACACGATGAGCGTGTTGTTCCATTGCGGCGTTTTGCGGAAGCGCTTTATGAAGCGGCCAATGCAGTCGTCGAGGTAAGCCATCGTGTTGGCCACCTTGTCGCCTTTGATGCGGTTGTAGGGCACGCCCCACGGTTCGTGGCTGGCAAGGGTGAGCACACCGAGGTGCCACGGGCGGTCGGTAGGGTAGCGCATGATGCGCGAGTAGAGACTGTCGAAAACTATGCGGTCCGTCACGCCCCAGTCGTGCGTCTTCCTCACGGACGAGGGAAACGACGTCTCGCTGTAGGTGCGTTCGTAGCCGGTGCCGAGCAGGTAGCCGTTGGTGTTGGTGAAGTTGATGTCGCCGCCGTAGAGAAACTCTGTGGTGTAGCCGGCCTTGCGGAGCGCCGAGGCGATGCTCGGCAGACGGGTGCACTTGGAGGGGAGCTTCATCACGCTCACGTCGGGAAACGACGGGTAACCGCTAAGCGTGCAGAGCGTGCCGCGGTCGGTGCGGAACGAGTTGGCGTAACACTGGGTAAACACCACGCCCTCGTTGGCCAGCCGGTTGAGGTTGGGCGTCACGTTGGCGTCGGCAAGCGAGTCGACGGCATGGACAAACACGCCGCCGCAACCCTCCATTAATATAAGGAGTACGTTGGGCCTGGCCTGGCAGAGGAGCGAGTCGGTGCCCACGCTCTGCGTGTTGTAGGCGAGCTGGGCGAAGAGGCGCTGCCGTTCGTCTTCTTTGAAGAAATTGCATTCGTCGGCATAGTTGCGCGTGCGTTTCAGCGACGAGGCTATGCTGAACACGGGGTTCACCGCGGCATGGTTCAGAAACTGCACGTCGGAGTAGTAGGCGCGTCCCACGTTGGCGGTGCTCTTGCCCACGCCGCCGCGGATGCCGAGGAAGAGGAGTCCGCCGGCCACCACCCACAGTGCGCTTTCCGCCGCACGGTGCTTGCTCGCGGGGAGCGTGCGGGGCAGCACACGGCGCATGGCCCATATCGCCACGGTGGCTGAGAGGCCGACGGCAACTATTGCGCCGAGCATATATTCGGTGCTCACGCTGGCCACGGCGCCTTGTGGCTGGTCGAGGTAGTTCCACACCGTGCCGTCGAGGCGAATGCCCCAAAAGCCGTAGAGGCAGGCGTCGCTCACCCATATGATGCTGAGCAACGTGCCGAGCACGGCGGCATAGGCGGTGCAGACGGTCCGCAGGCGCGGTATGTTCACCCACACGCTCACGCCCAGCAAGAGCCAGAGGGGTGCGGTGACGTATCCGGCGGTGGTGATGTCGAGCGGAAGCCCGTGCCACCACGTGGACAGCAGGTATCCGGCGGGCAGTTCCTTTCCGCCCGCATGGAGCGCGATGAACGCCAGCCGGTCGGCTTCGGAGAGCACGAGCGAGAGGAGAAAGAACAGGGTGAGTTTGAGTAGACGCATG
>CAVCAV010000274.1:0-3094 GCA_963600165.1 Christensenella sp. UBA1685
TGCGGAAGGTGTTTCCGTCAGGAACGGTGGTTTGCCATTCCTAACGGAAACGCCTTGTGTTAGGCTTCGGAGCCGTTACCGTCGGCGGCGTTGTCGTCGGCAGACGTGGCTTCGGTGGTGTCGGTTGCGGGTGCGTTGTTCTCTGCGTTGGCCGTGTCGGCTACGGGTGCGCCTTCGGCTTCGGCGGGTTCGGCGATTTCTTCACCTTCCTCTTCCGTTTCGGTGGGCACTTTGCAGACGCTGGAGATGACGTCGTTGCGCTTCTTGAGGTCGATGAGCTTGACGCCTTGTGTGGCGCGTCCCTGAATGCGGAAGTCGGCGAGACGGAGACGGATGGTGATGCCGCTCTTGTTGATGATCATGAGGTCGTCGTCGTCGGTGACGGACTTGATGGCCACCACCTTGCCGGTCTTGTCGGTGATGTCGAGTGTCTTCACGCCCTTTCCGCCACGGTTGGTCTTGCGGTAGTCGCCCACGGCGGAACGTTTGCCGTAGCCCTTTTCGCTGACTACCATGACGGTTTCGTTTTCGGGGTCGTTGACGCAGACCATTCCTACCACTTCGTCGGCTTCGTCGTCGTGGTCGAGCTGGAAGCCGCGTACGCCGGTGGCGGTACGTCCCATGGTGCGAACGGTGTCTTCGTTGAAGCGGATGGCGCGGCCGTTTCTGTTGGCAATGACAATTTCGTCGGAGCCGTTGGTGAGGGCAACGCTGACCACGCGGTCGTCTTCGCGGATGTTGATGGCGTTGACGCCGTTGGCGCGGGGACGCGAGTAGTCGGAGAGGCAGGTCTTCTTTACGATGCCGTTTTTGGTGCAGAACACCACGAAGTGGCTTTGGCAGAAGTCGGCGTCGGCGAGCTTGCGTATGTGGAGGCAGGCGTTGACGGAGTCGTCGGGCTCAATGTTGAGCATGTTCTGTATGGCGCGTCCTTTGGCGTTCTTTGCGCCTTCGGGAATTTCGTACACCTTGAGCCAGAAGCATCGTCCCTTTGCTGTGAAGAAGAGCATGGTGTTGTGCATGGTGGCGGGGTAGATGTACTCTATGAAGTCGGTGTCGCGTGCCGATCCGCCTTTGGCTCCCACGCCTCCGCGGCTTTGTGCGCGGAACTCTGCGAGGGGAGTGCGCTTGATGTATCCGAGGTGTGAGATGGTGATGACCACTTCGTCGTCGGAGTAGAAGTCTTCGGGGTTGAACTCTTCGCTGGAGAGGCAGATTTCGGTGCGGCGGTCGTCGCCGAACTTTTCCTTCACTTCGATGAGTTCGTCCTTCATCACCTTGTGGCAGAGCTCGTCGTCGGAGAGAATCTGCTCGAAGTAGGCGATGCGGCGTTCGAGTTCGTCGTACTCCTGGTGGAGCTTGTCCTGCTGTATGTTGGTGAGCTGTCCGAGACGCATTTCCACGATGGCTTTGGCCTGGAGGTCGTCGAGTCCGAAGCGGTTCATGAGTCCTTCCATGGCAGCCTGCGGATTCTTTGACGACTTGATGATGGCGATGACCTCGTCAATGTTGTCGGAGGCGATGATGAGACCTTCGAGGATGTGTGCGCGCTCCTGTGCCTTGCGGAGGTCGTACTGTGTGCGGCGGATGGTCACTTCGTGGCGGTGCTCTACGAAGTACTTGATGCAGTCCTTGAGCGTGAGCAGACGGGGACGTCCGTGCACGAGTGCGATGCAGTTGACGGCGAAGGAGGTCTGGAGAGCCGTCATCTTGAAGAGCTTGTTGAGCACCACGTTGGCGTTGGCGTCGCGCTTGACGTCGACTACGATGCGCATACCCTCACGGTCGCTTTCGTCGTTGACGTTGGAGATGCCGTCGATGCGTTTGGTGTTGACGAGCTCGGCAATGGTCTTGATGAGCTCGGCCTTGTTCACACCGTAGGGAATTTCGGATACGACGATGGTGTCGTGCTGGGGACCGGACTCTATTTCGGTACGCGCGCGCATTACCACTCTTCCTCGTCCGGTTTCGTAGGCGCTCTTCACGCCTTGCATGCCCATGATGTAGCCGCCGGTGGGGAAGTCGGGAGCTTTGACGTACTGCATGAGTTCGTCGGTGGTGATGTCGGGGTTGTCGATGTAGGCAACGCATCCGTCGATGACCTCATTGAGGTTGTGGGTGGGCACGTTGGTGGCCATACCTACGGCAATGCCGCTTGCGCCGTTGACGAGGAAGTTGGGGATGCGTGTCGGCATGACGGTGGGTTCGAGCAGGGTGTTGTCGAAGTTGGGCGTCATGTCGACGGTTTCCTTCTCAAGGTCCTGCATCATGGCTTCTCCGGCGAGGGAGAGTCGGGCTTCGGTGTAACGCATGGCGGCTGCAGAGTCGCCGTCGACCGAACCGAAGTTGCCCTGTCCGTCGACGAGGGGGTAGCGCATGTTCCAGTTCTGTGCCATGCGCACGAGTGCTCCGTAGACGGAGCTGTCGCCGTGTGGGTGGTATTTACCGAGCACGTCGCCGACGATACGTGCGGACTTACGTGTGGGTTTGTCGTGTGTGTTGCCGAGTCCGAGCATGCCGTAGAGAATGCGGCGGTGTACGGGCTTGAAACCGTCTCTCACGTCGGGCAGTGCGCGTGCCACGATGACCGACATGGAGTAGTCAATATAGGAGCTTTTCATTTCCTCCTCAATATTGACTTTGATGATTCTGTCTTCGTCTGTTATCATTTATACAAGAGGTTGTCTTTGTGTGTTGCCGTGCGGGGTGTTTTCCGCGCAACTTTGGAGCAAAGGTACGTTTTCTTTGCGGAATGGGGCGGTTTTGTGTGCCGAAAAGCGCGAGAAGGGCATTTTAAGGCCCATTTTCGCGTTTTGGGGTGATTTGAGGAGGGGAAATTTGGGGCGAGACGGGAAGGGGAGAGTTCCTTAGGCGGGCTTAAAATGGGGAAAACGGGGGTGTGGCGCTTCGCTTCGCTCAGCAAATGTGTCGCTTCGCGAATGTGCAAATGTGCAAATGTGGAGTGCTTTGCGCCCTCTATGGAGGCGACGTTTGAAACGTCGCGTTCTACACGGCGTTTGGGCGAAGCTTTGGGGCGCAAGCGTATGGGGGCGAAGTCTCCTGACTTCGCGCTCTACACGGCGTGTGGCGTTTC
>CAVCAV010000275.1:0-3090 GCA_963600165.1 Christensenella sp. UBA1685
GTGTAGAGCGCGAAGTCAGGAGACTTCGCCCCCATCGTTCGCCCCCATCGTTCGCACCCATCGATCGCATCCCTTATCCTTAACAAATACTAAATCACACATTTTTCTTAGTACCTTGCAATGCAATGTACTTATGTTTTGCATACATTTGCAGTGCGGGTTTGGCAAACGGCCGTAGCCAAGCATCCGCATTACCCGAAAAAAAGTCATCGCTTATGAACGTAGACAATGCAAAATCGCAGATGCGCAAGGGCATGCTCGAGTACTGCATACTGCTCTTGCTGAGCCGACAGGCAAGCTACGCCATAGACATCATCACGAAGCTCAAGCAGGCCGAACTGATTGTGGTCGAAGGCACGCTCTACCCGTTGCTCACCCGTCTGAAGAAAGACGGACTGCTTTCCTACGAATGGCAGGAGTCCACCCAAGGGCCGCCACGGAAATACTACACGCTGACCGACGACGGACGCGCCTTCCTCCGCGAACTCGACAACGCTTGGAACGAACTGGCCTACACCGTGGGCGTGCTCAAGAGCAACACGGCAGCCGTGCCGCCCCCTCTCCCTTCGGAACCGTCGGCAGACGCTGCTGAAGAAAATGCGCCCGAGACGCAGTGCTGAACGGCGCACACCGTTTTTCTCCGCAGTAAATTTTCCCCAAAAACGAAACATGTCATGAAGAAAAATATCACCATCAACCTTTTCGGAAGCCTCTACGCCATTGACGAGGACGCGTGCCAGCTTCTGGAAAAATATCTCGACAACATGAAGGCCTACTTCGCCAAGCGCGAAGGCGGCGACGAGATTGCCGACGACATAGAACACCGCGTGGCGGAAATCCTGTCCGACCTCAAGGCGGAAGGCACGGAGGCCATCAGCATAGAACACGTGCAGGACATCATACGCCGCATAGGCAATCCCGAACAGATGGACGAAGCCGCACCCGACGCTCCGCAACCCGATGAAGCGCAAAGCGGCGAAGCGCACGACGGGGCTGCGCCCGAACCTCCCGCTCCGCCCGCAGCCGACGAGAAGAAGCGCCGCAAGGAGCGCTTTGCCGACCGCAAACTCTACCGCGACCCCGACGACAAAATCCTGGGCGGCGTGATGAGCGGCCTATGCAAATATTTCGGAGGCAACGACCCGCTGCCCTGGCGCATCATCTTCCTGTTGCTCTGTCTGGCCAGTTTCTCCACCATGGGCATTGTCTACCTTGTGGCATGGGCCATCATTCCCCAAGCCGACACCGCCGAAGAGCGCCTGCGCATGCAGGGACGGCCCGTCAACCCCTCCACGCTCAACGAAGAAATAATGAAGCAGGCCGAGGCGGCACGCAACTACATGTCGTCGCCACAGTTTCAGCGCCATGCCCACGGCGTTGTAGACACGATGGTGCGCATCGTGGTGTTTCTCCTGCAGCTTGTACTTCTCGCCGTGTGCACCGCCACACTCATCGGCATACTCACCTTTGCGGCCTTCATCGTCTACGCCATGTGCGCAACACCCGACCCCGACAACGCCGACTGGATAAAGTTCATGCAGATAGTGCCCGCCGTGCAATGGGGCATTTGGGGCGCCGTGGCCTTTGCCTCCGCTTTCCTTTGCATCCTCATCTACGCCGTTCTGCGCTGGATGCTCAAGCACGACCGCTGCACGCCCATCAGCACCACGCGCCGGCTCACGCTCCTCATTCTCGCCATCGTTTCGTTCGTGGCTGCCATGTCGTGCTCCATTGCCACGGGGGTACGCCTGAAGCAGGAGAGCGATGCCTACCGCATCAAGGAGAACTCAACGGGCGGATATTTCCTTTGGAACAGCGACCGCGACACCATTGAAGAAGACGGGTGGAACATTCTCACTTACGAGCACTGCAACCCCAACGGATGGTGTGTGGGAGACACCGACAGCTGGACGGCCCGCAACAGCCGCAACTCCGACTCGGCAGACGATGACGACGATGACGACTACGACTATGACGACGCTTCGCCCTCACAGACGCACGCTCTCTTCTTCGAGCACGACGCCAAAGACCCGAAGCCGATGAAGGTGCACTTCAACTCCGTCTGCAACAAGCCCGCCGGCTTCTACAAACTGGCCGTGGTGGGCCGCACGAACGGCGACCAGACCATTGCCTATGCCACCGCCGACGACGTGAACTACACCACCGTTCCCGTCCCCGCCTACACGGAGGGCAAGCACGGAAACCTGCGCGACAAGAGCGCCGAAGAACTGGCAAGCCTCGGTTTGCTCACCGACAGTGCGCAGCGTTACGACGAGCAAGGGCTCAAACGCCTCGTCGACTCGTGGAGCTATGCCGAAAGCGGCGTGTTTTACCACAAGGGCGGCACCCTGAAGGTGGGCTTCACCAACTGTCCGGAGTTTGCAACCCATACGACACCCACGGGGCGCGCCACGAGCAGGTTCAGCATACGCAGCGTGAAACTCATTCCCGTGCAGGCACCGGCCACTGCAGCGCCTGCCGCAGCTGCCACCGACAGCACCACGCACCGCAGCGTCTACAAGGCTCCTCACCAAAGAACAAAATCACCATCTAAAAAATAAACATTTGTAGCAGACCCATTGTCTGAAAAAAACGATGTCCGCTCCGTAGCGTTGCGAAACGCATGCGGAGCGGACGTTTTTATTAATGTGCAAATATGCAGATGTGCAAATGTGCAAATGAGCTGCACCTTTGCAGCGCAGTTACCCACACTTCTTCCTCAGCCATTTTCTTACCGGAATGTCATAGAAGCGCATGCACAGCCAGGCAAGCGCCACGCTGCAGACAATGGTGAGCAGCGCTACGGGCCAAGTTTCGCCGAGCGTGTACTGCTCCGTCTTGATAAGCCAGAGGTAGAAGGCATACATGAGCGGATAGTGCACAATGTAGAGCGGGAAGGAAATGTCGCCGAGAAACTTGCACACGCGTGTCGACAGGCGGTCGGTGGTGTTGCCCGACGCAGCGAGCCATACGAGGACGGGGAAGACGACGATGATGGAAACCGACTCGAACACGCCGTTCCAGCTGACGCTTCCGTCGGCAGCGATGTAAGGCACATGGAACAGGCAGAGCAGCACCAGTGTGCAAATC
>CAVCAV010000276.1:0-3090 GCA_963600165.1 Christensenella sp. UBA1685
GCGGCGAAGCGACGTCGGGAGACGTCGCCCCCATCGTTCATACCCATGCGCTTCGCCCCCATACGCTGCGCCTTATCCATCGTGTTATAGCCGTGTAGAGCGCGACGTTTCAAACGTCGCCTCCATAGAGGGCGGTGTTGCGGCGCGCATGGTGTGTGAGTCTGTGCGCCCTCTATGGCGGCGAAGCGACGTCGGGAGACGTCGCCCCCATCGTTCGCCCCCATCGTTCGCTCCCAACGTTCGCCCCCATCGTTCGCCCATATCTCTATCCGATGCTCTTGCCCATGGTGAGCACGTTTTCGTCGCCGAGGCGTTGGTAGCTGACGGAGTCCATGAGTTGTTTTACGAGGAAGATGCCGAGACCGCCGATGGGGCGGTCTTCCACACCGAGGGTGATGTCGGGTGCTGAGGCTTCGAGCGGATTGAAGGCTATGCCCTTGTCGCGAAGCGTGAAGGTGAGCACCTTGGTGTCGGTCGAGACAGACGCCGTGAGGGAGATGGCGCCCGTGGTGCCAGCAGGGTAGGCGTATTGGATGACGTTCACCAGCGCTTCCTCGAGGGCGAGGTTGAGCGTGTTGGAAAGGGTGGGGGAGAGACCGTATTCCGAAGAGAGTTCTTCTATGAATGCCGGAAGTTTCTTCGACTCTTCCAACGTGTTGGTGATGTCGAGGCGTTTTTCCGTGTGGGTGGCCTTGGGTTTGTCGTTGAGGCGGAAACAGAGCAGCGTGAGGTCGTCGCTTTGTTCGGCGTCGCCTACAAACTCGCTGAGTTTGGCCGTGATGCCTTCAATCACGTGGTGCGCTTCCTCGTGGGCAAACTCTTCCGCAACGGCCAGTGTGCGGTCTTCGCCGAAGAGTTCCTTTCGGTCGTTCTCTGCTTCGGTGAGTCCGTCGGTGTAGAGCAACATGGCAGTGCCTTTCGGCAGTGTCGTTTCTTCGTTTTTGAATTCAAATCCGTCTATCACGCCGAGCGGAAGGTTGTCCTCCCGTTGTTGGTACACTGCTTTGCCGTCGGGTGTGACGATGAGCGGTGCGTTGTGGCCCGCGTTGCAGAAGGTCAGACGGCCCGTGGAGAGGTTGAGGTTGCCGCAGTAGAAGGTTACGAACATGCAGGCGTCGTTGTCCTTCGCCAGTGCATCGTTGAGTTGCGTGACGATCTCCGCCGGCGAATCGGTGGAGTTGGAAACGATGCGGAAGAGCGTGCGCGTGATGGCCATGACGAGCGAGGCGGGAATGCCTTTGCCCGACACGTCGCCTATGACGAACTTCAGCTGTCCGTCGCGTAGGAAGAAGTCGAAGAAGTCGCCGCCCACCTCTTTGGCGGGTTTGAGCGAAGCGAAGAGTTCGAGCTCTTCGCAGTTGGGGAAGGGCGAGAAGATCTTCGGCACCAGACTCATCTGAATGCTCCGCGCAATGTGGAGTTCGCTTTCAATGCGCTCCTTGTTTCGCGTGGTGGTTTCGAGTTCGTGGATGTAGGTGTTTAGCGAGTGCTGCATGTGGTCGAAAGCGTCGTGGAGCTGCAGCAGTTCGTCCTTCGTGTCCACCTGCGGCAGCGGCACGTCGAAGTTACCCTTTGCAATGACGTATGCCGCTCCTGTGAGCTGCTTGATGGGGCGGGTGAGGTGCGTCACGAGCAGCCGGATGCAGAGGAGCAGCACGAGCAGTCCGCCCACGAGCAGTGCGAGCACCGTCAGCGTGGTGGACCCGAGGTCGTGCATGATGCTGCGGTAGGGCACTACGCTGGCTATGGACCATCCGGCGCGGGGCATGGGCGCATAGCAGAGCAGGGCGTCGTGGTCCTCGATGGAAGTCCTGACGGCCCCCTCTTCGCCCGCCATCATCTTGCGGGCACACACGGCGAGTTCGTCGTTCTTTATTTCACGCGCGTGCTGGAACACGTTGTCGTTGAGCAGCAGAGCGGTGTCGGGGTGCGCCACGTACTGTCCCTGTTTGGAGAGGATGAACGAGTAGCACCCGTTGTAGGGCTGCAGTTTGTTCAGCTCGTCGGTGAGGTCGGTGAGTTGCACGTCGGCCAGCAGTGCGGCATAGATGTGTCCTTCGCTGTCGCAGCTGGGCAGCACGTAGGAGGTCATCATGTCGCGCTTGTTGTTGTAGTCGATGTAGGGGTCTGTCCACAGTCGCTGTCCGTTGCTCATGGCGTTTTTGAACCATTTGCGCTGGGTGTAGTCGCCGTAGACCTGCGGCACGTTGATGCGCTCTATCGCGCCTGTGCCCGCATTGCGGTAGACGTATACAAAGAGCAAACGCCTTTCGCCCTGACCGTAGAAGCCGGGGCGGAAGGCGATGCCCACTCCCTTGAGGAGCGGGTTTGTTTGCAGTGCACGTTCCAGAATGGACGCCATGGACTCGGGGTGGCTGAGTTCCTGCTCGGTCTGCCCTTGTATGAGGCTCATGGCGGCCTCCACCATTGCCAGGTCGTGGTCCACTTTGAGGATCACGTTTTGCTGTAAGGCAGCGGTGTACTGCACGGCCTGCTTCTCCTCACGCTGTTGGCTGTAGGTGCTGAACACGATGCCGATGCCCACGAAGATGAGCGTGGTGAGCGTGAGGATGTAGAAGGTGAGCCGTGCGGAGAACGATTTGAAGAGTCGTTTCACAGGCGGATGTCGAAGAGTTTGAAGAATCCCGTGATGGTGAACACGTTGCGGATGTCGTCGTTGATGTGTGCCACGACGAGTTTGCCGCCTCTCTCCTGCACTTCCTTGCGGAGGGCGAGGAATAGGCGGAGGCCGCTGCTGCTGATGTATTCCATCTTGCTGCAGTCGAGGGTGATTTCTTTGTCGGCGTTGTCGTTGAGCGGCTTGAATGCCATTTCGCATTCTGAGGCACTTGCCGTGTCGAGTCGTCCTTCGATGTGTGCGCAGAGTGCGCTTCCTTCTTGGGTGATTTCTACTTTCATCTTTTGTGGATATATATGGGGTTATGTGGGTCGGGGGTGTTTGGAGTGAAAAAAAGTTTCAGTAAAATGCAGAGTATGAGTTGACCGATTTTTGGCGGTGGGTTTTGTGCGGCGAGCGGCCTGAAAGGCCAATACAACATAGCCCAGGGCAAGCGAAGCGACACCCTGGGT
>CAVCAV010000277.1:0-3043 GCA_963600165.1 Christensenella sp. UBA1685
GATATATAGTGTAGAGCGCGACGTTTCAAACGTCGCCTCCATAGAAGGAAAGGCCGTGTAGAGCGCGAAGTCAGGAGACTTCGCCCCCATCGTTAGCTTCCATCGCTCGCTTTCATTGTTCGTGAAATGCGGCGCAACCTTCCGGTTGGCATTTTCTTCGGTTCGGATTTTTTATGTCATTCAAAACAACTCCGCGAGAATCGTTTGTTTTTGTTCGTTTATCAATCGGTGGGCAAATATGCCAGCCATGCGTCGCATAATTATGCGTTCGCTGCGTGCTTTTGCGCTCGCTTTTGTGAATATGCAGCGATTATGCGCATAATTTGCGCCGTTGTTGTTATTTCGGGTTGGGAGGAAAGAAAAACGGAAAGGCATCCTGTAAAAATTCCAAGCCTTGGAATTTTTACGGCATGCTTTGGAGTGGCAGAAGCGTGCTAGGAAAGAGAAAATATCGCCGATGTCATGGCTATTTCCAACTTTGTGTTTGTCAAAATATTTTACCTCGTCATTGTTCTGAAAGGCGTATTGTTTGCGAACGGCCTCGCTTGAACTTCGCAGCCGTTTCGTTTGTCTTTTTCCCTCTCCTTAGGCGCAGCTGTTTTGTTTGTTTAGAAGGTTTTATTCTCTTCTCATGCCAATTGCAACCGTTTTGCTTCCGGTGAAACCCGCCAAGGACGTAAGTTCCCTCCTTTTCCCTTTTCATAAAACATCTGACATTGTGGCGCAACAACTGACAAAGCTGTCACGCGTGCCGTTTTCCCGAAAAAATAATCCCTTGCAATATCCGTTTTTGGCACGCTTTTGGCAAACGCGATGGTCGAACCCCGAAGGCACAACCCTGAGGAAGTTCGAGAAACAAAGAAACAAAACAACTAAAAATCATAGATCAATCATGAACATCAAACCGTTAGCAGACCGCGTGCTTGTAAAGCCCGCTCCCGCAGAAGAGAAAACCGCAGGTGGCATCATCATTCCCGACACCGCCAAGGAGAAGCCCCTTCAGGGCGAAGTGCTCGCCGCAGGCAACGGCACAAAAGACGAAGAAATGGTACTCAAAGCCGGTGACAAGGTGCTCTACGGAAAATATTCCGGCACCGAAGTGGAACTCGACGGAGAGAAATACCTCATCATGCGTCAGAGCGACGTGCTCGCCGTATTGGCATAAGCCCGCACGCCGCCGATGGGAAGCCCCGCAGTGAGGCACACCCATTATTATATATACATATCACACAATCCCATTCAAAAACTACAGCAACATCATGGCTAAAGAAATAGTATATGACGTAGACGCCCGCGAACGTCTTCGTGAAGGTGCAGACGCACTTGCCAACGCAGTGAAAGTAACCCTCGGCCCCAAAGGCCGCAACGTGGTCATCGACAAAAAGTTCGGCGCACCCCGCATCACCAAGGACGGCGTGAGCGTAGCCAAGGAAATAGAACTTGAAGACGCTTTCCAAAACGCAGGCGCCCAGCTCGTGAAGAGCGTAGCCTCCAAGACCGGCGACGATGCCGGCGACGGTACCACCACCGCCACCGTGCTCACCCAGGCCATCCTCACCGAAGGCATGAAGAACGTGGCAGCCGGTGCCAATCCGCTTGACGTGAAACGCGGTATCGACAAGGCCGTTTCAGCCGTAGTGGAGCAAATCAAGGCTCAGAGCGAACAGGTTGGCGAAAGCTACGACAAGATTGAACAGGTAGCCACCATCTCCGCCAACAACGACGCCGAAATCGGTAAGCTCATTGCCGACGGTATGCGTGCCGTAAGCGTGAACGGCGTAATCACCATTGAAGATGCCAAAGGCCGCGACACCGTGCTCAAGACCGTAGAAGGCATGCAGTTCGACCGCGGTTACCTCTCCGCTTACTTCGTAACCGATGCCGAGAAGATGCAGTGCGTGATGGAGAATCCCTACATCCTCATCTACGACAAGAAGATCAGCAACATCAAGGACTTCCTCCCCATCCTCGAACCCGCCGTGCAGAGCGGCCGTCCTCTCCTCGTCATTGCCGAGGACGTAGACAGCGAAGCACTCACCACCCTCGTGGTTAACCGTCTGCGCACGCAGCTCAAGATTTGCGCCGTGAAGGCTCCCGGCTTCGGCGACCGTCGCAAGGCCATGCTCGAAGACATCGCAGTGCTCACCGGCGGCGTAGTCATCAGCGAAGACAAGGGCTTGAAGCTTGAACAGGCTACCATCGACATGCTCGGTTCGGCCGAGAAGGTCACCATCACCAAGGAGAACACCACCATTGTCAACGGCAAGGGCGCCAAGGAGAACATCCAGGAGCGCATCGGCCAGATCAAGAACGAGATGGCCAACACCACTAGTTCTTACGACAAGGAGAAACTCCAGGAACGCCTTGCCAAGCTTTCCGGCGGCGTTTGCGTGCTCGAAGTGGGTGCTGCAAGCGAAACTGAACAGAAGGAGAAGAAGGACCGCTGCGACGACGCACTCTGCGCCACCCGCGCAGCCGTGGAAGAAGGTATCGTCACCGGCGGTGGCGTGGCCTACATCCGCGCCCAGAAAGCACTCGACGGCCTCAAGGGCGACAATGCCGACGAAACAACCGGTATCGCCATCGTGCGCCGCGCCATTGAAGAACCCCTCCGTCAGATTTGCCGCAACGCCGGCGTAGAAGGAGCCGTCATCGTCAACAAGGTGCGTGAAGGCGAAGGCAACTTCGGCTACAACGCCAAGACCGAAGAATTCGGCGACCTCCGCGCTGCAGGTGTGGTAGACCCCGCCAAGGTAACGCGTGTGGCCCTCGAGAACGCCGCTTCCGTAGCAGGCATGTTCCTCACCACCGAATGCGTCATCTGCGACAAGAAGGAAGAGAAGGCCGAAATGCCTATGGGCAACCCCGGCATGGGCGGCATGATGTAATGCCACTCCACCCGACACCATAAACATACGCATAATTCACCGAGTCCGGCGAACACCACCTCCAGCGAGGATGTTCGCCGGACTTTTTTTTGCCGAAGGCCGCCATTCGTCATGTAGCGGTTTTGCGCGGCGGGGAATATGACGTATATTTGCAT
>CAVCAV010000278.1:0-3009 GCA_963600165.1 Christensenella sp. UBA1685
ACGCGCAACTACGGCGTGGAGCGTGCCCAGGGCGACTACGTGCTCATCCTCGACTCCGACGTGGTTGTGCCCGAGGGCTATCTCGCTGCGGTCGACGCCGAACTGACGGCCTCGCCGTGCGAAGCTTTCGGCGGACCTGACCGCGCGCACGCATCGTTCACCCCGATGCAAAAGGCCATCAACTATGCCATGACCTCCTTCTTCACCACCGGAGGAATACGCGGAGGGAAAAAGAAGATGGACAAGTTCTACCCCCGTTCGTTCAACATGGGCGTGGAACGTGCCACGTACAACCGTCTCGGCGGCTTCAGCAAGATGCGCTTTGGCGAGGACATCGACTTTTCCACACGCATCTTCAAGGCGGGATGCCGCTGCCGGCTCTTCCCCGAAGCCTGGGTGTGGCACAAACGGCGTACGGACCTGAAGAAGTTTTTCAAACAGGTACACAACTCGGGCATTGCCCGCATCAACCTGATGAAGCGCCACCCCGGCACGCTCAAGCTGGTGCATCTGCTGCCCGCCGTGTTTACGCTCGGCTGCGCACTGCTCGTGGTGCTCGCAGTGTTGGCTCTCGTGCTCGGCTGCCCGCACTGGTGGGTGATGCTCTTGCCCTTTGTGCTCTTTGCCCTTATCATCTTCACCGACGCTTCGCTGCGCGAGAAGAGCATGGGCGTAGGACTGCGCGCCGTGGCTGCATCGTACATTCAGCTCTGGGGCTACGGCTCGGGCTTCGTACGCTCGTGGTGGCAACGCTGCGTGCTGGGATGCGGCGAGTTTGAAGCTTTCAAAAAGAATTTCTACAAATAAGCCCTCCGTTCCACAACATGAGCAAACTGACCATTCAGGAACTCGGCAGCGAGGACCGTCCGCGCGAGAAGTTCGAGGCAAACGGAGGGGCGAGTCTTACAAAAGCCGAACTCCTTGCCATTCTCATCGGCTCGGGCAACGTGGACGAAAATGCCGTGCAACTCATGCAGCGCCTTATGAACGACTGCGACGGCAACCTCGGCCAACTGGGGCGCATGACGGTCAGCGACCTCTGCCACTACAAGGGCATCGGTCCGGCAAAGGCTATCACCATTCTTGCCGCCTGCGAACTGACCAACCGGCGCATGAGCGAGGCGCCCTCACGCATGCGCATCACCTCCTCGGCCGACATCTACGCGCTCTTCCGCGGCAAGATGCGCGACCTCGCCCACGAAGAAAGCCACGTGCTGCTGCTCAACCATAGCCTGAAGGTGCTCGGCACGAGGGTCATCAGCCGCGGCGGCATCACCGGCACGGTGGTGGACATCCGCATGGTGCTGAAAGAAGCGCTGCAGTGCAACGCCACTCACATCGCCCTCTGCCACAACCATCCCTCGGGCGCCCTGCGCCCCAGCCGCGACGACGACAAACTCACCGAACGGCTGCGCAATGCGGCAAAGACGGTGGACATCACGCTCATCGACCACCTCATCGTCACCGACAACGGATATTACAGTTACCAGGACGAAGGCCGGTTATAAAGACATCACCACACACCCCTATATAATAATGACACCCGAAGAAAAATTCAAGATAGAAGAGAAGGTCGTAGAAGTGCTCAAAACGGTCTACGACCCCGAAATTCCCGTAGACATCTACAACCTCGGCCTCATCTACCGCATAGAACTTCACGACGACGCCACGCTCGACGTGGACATGACGCTCACCGCCCCCAACTGCCCCGCCGCAGACTTCATTGTGGAGGACGTGCGCATCAAGCTCGACGGCATTGAAGGCATAAAGGACGCCCACGTAAAGCTCGTGTTCGAACCCGAATGGGACAAGGACATGATGAGCGAAGAAGCCAAACTCGAACTGGGTTTTATGTAAGCCAATAAAAAAACGAGGCCCGTTTTGGGGAACAAAACATTCAAAACAAACAAAACGGGGCTACGCCTTTATGCGGCGACAAAGGCGCAGCCTTTTGTTTTGCAAGTTTCTTTAAGTTAAAGGCGCAGCCTCGTTTTCTTCGTTTTAAATGTTTTATTTTCTCATAAGAGAAGTCCCGTTTACATACACCGCCGAACCGTCACAAAGCCACCGACTATGAACACCACTCCCCTACCCCAAACCACGGCAGCCGTTTCCTCCACGCCATCAGGCACGGACAGCGAAACGAAGCGCCAGAACATATATTTCCTCTCCGACGCCCACCTGGGCAGCCTTGCCATTGAACACCCGCGCATGCAGGAGCGCCGCCTCGTGAACTTCCTCGACGGCATCAAGCATAAGGCTAAGGCCGTATACCTGCTCGGAGACATCTTCGACTTTTGGCACGAATACAAAACGGTGGTGCCGAAAGGCTACACGCGTCTGCTCGGGAAAATCAGCGAGCTTACGGACATGGGCGTGGAGGTACACTACTTCTTCGGCAACCACGACCTTTGGCAGGGCGACTACTTCGAAAAGGAATGCGGCATGACGCTCCATCCCCACAACGAAGTGGTGGAGATAGGCGACAAGACGTTTTATCTCGCCCACGGCGACGGACTCGACATGGACGACAAGAAGTTCAAGGTGCTCCGTTCCATTTTCCACAATGCCTTTTGCCAAAAGCTCTTTGCCGCCATCCATCCGCGCTGGGGCATGGCTTTCGGACTCGACTGGGCACGCCATTCGCGCATGAAACGCGAGAACGGCGCCGAACCGCCCTATCAGGGAGAGGACAAGGAGGTGCTTGTGAAGTTTGCCAAACAATATCTGCAGACGCACCCCGACATCAACTTCTTCGTGTTCGGACACCGCCATATTGAGCTCGACCTTATGATTACGCGCGAAAGCCGCGTGCTCATCCTCGGCGACTGGATTTCGCAGTTCTCCTATGCCGTATTCGACGGCGTTCATATGTATATGGAGAACTTCATTGAGGGAGAGAGCGTGCTGTAAAAAGCTAGAAAAATAATTGCCATATCGAAATTGGGTAACGACGGGCTGAAAGCCCAGCACAACATAGCCCAGGGCAAGCGAAGCGACACCCTGGGT
>CAVCAV010000279.1:0-3007 GCA_963600165.1 Christensenella sp. UBA1685
GGGCGCCCCACGGCCACAGTTCTTGAAGGCGAAGAGGCTTGGAAGACAGCTTGCGAGAAAACGGACGTGGACCTTGTGTACATCTGCACCGAATGGCACACGCACGCCGAGATGGCCATACGCGCCATGCGTTGCGGAAAGCACGTGGCCGTGGAAGTGCCGGCAGCTACCACGCTCGAAGAGTGCCGCGAGCTTGTACGCACTGCAGAAGAGACAAAGCGCCACTGCTTCATGACGGAAAACTGCTGCTACGACATTTTCCACCTTTGCACCCTCGAGATGCACCGCCGTGGCCTCTTCGGACGCATCAACCACTGCGAAGGGGCCTACATCCACGACCTTACACCCGAAGCGGTCAATGCACAACCCACGAGTTCCGCCAACAGTTGGATTGAACGTTCGTGCACGCTCCACGGCGGCAACCCCTACCCCACCCACGGCATCGGTCCCATTGCCCAACTGCTGGGTTTCCACCGCACGGACCGCATGACAAGCCTGGTGAGTCTCACTTCCGGAAACGAAAACCAAGGAGGAAGCCCTATCGGACGAATAAACACTACGCTCATCCAAACGGAGAGCGGAGCGACCGTCATGCTGCAGCTCGACGTGGTGACCCACCGCCCCTACAGCCGTCTGCAAACGATTTGCGGCTCAAAGGCTTTTGCACAGAAATATCCCGTCGCCACGTTCCAGAACGAAGCACGTACACTCTCGGGCGACGAAGCCGAACATCACCTTGCGCAATACGCCACATCGGAAGGTGCCCTCCGTTGGCTCGAGGGCGAACGGATGCAAGTGCCCAATGCCATGAACTATGCCATGGACGCGCGTCTCATCCATTGCCTCACACACGGCCTTCCCCTCGACATTGACGTATACGACGCTGCCGAATGGTCGTGCCTTGCAGAGCTTACCCGCCTTTCCGCACAAGCGAACGGCGCACCCGTTGAGGTGCCCGAATTCCTTGGTAACATGTAAAAAAACAAACCGTAAAATTGCGCACCAAACGAAATGGCGCAACTAATTATTGGACATAAAATGTAGGCTTGTCTGCCAAAATGCGCAAGTTATTTTGGGATACTACTTCACAAAAAACTCCCCAAGAGGTCCGCCAAGCGGCGGACTCCTGAGGAGTTTTCGCAATTATGAAAAAGGGGAACTGGAGAATGTTACTCCCACTCAATGGTTGAAGGCGGTTTGGAGGAGATGTCGTAGCAAACGCGGTTCACACCCTTCACATGGTTGATGATGTCGTTGGACACCTTGGCCATAAAGTCGTAGGGAAGGTGCGCCCAGTCGGCCGTCATGGCGTCGGTGCTGGTCACGGCACGCAAGGCTACGGGATGCTCGTAGGTGCGTTCGTCGCCCATCACGCCCACGCTGCGAACGGTGGAAAGCAACACGGTGCCGGCCTGCCAAATCTGGTCGTAAAGACTTACTTCTATCTCGCCGTTCTTCATGTCGGCGGGCACACCGGCTGCCAACACGCGGCGAGCTTCTTCGCCGGAGAGTTTCACCTTATAGTTGCGCAAGCCACGGATGTAGATGTCGTCGGCGTCCTGCAGTATGCGAACCTTCTCGGGAGTGATGTCGCCAAGAATGCGCACTGCCAGACCGGGACCGGGGAAAGGATGGCGCGTGATGAGATGTTCGGGCATGCCCAACGAACGGCCCACGCGGCGCACCTCGTCCTTAAAGAGCCACTTCAAAGGCTCGCAGAGCTGGAGGTTCATTTCCTTGGGAAGGCCGCCCACGTTGTGGTGGCTCTTGATGACCTTGCCCGTGATGTTGAGACTTTCTATGCGGTCGGGATAGATGGTTCCCTGTGCGAGCCACTTGGCACCGGTCTGTTTTTTGGCTTCGGCGTTGAACACTTCCACGAAGTCGCGGCCAATAATCTTGCGCTTCTCTTCGGGGTCGGTCACGCCCTTGAGGTCGGTGAAGAACTTTTCGCTGGCGTCTACACCAATCACGTTCAGACCAAGACACTTATAGTCGTTCATCACATCGGTGAACTCATTTTTGCGCAGCATGCCGTGGTCCACGAAGATACACGTCAGGCGGTCGCCGATGGCACGGTGGAGAAGTACGGCGGCAACCGAACTGTCCACACCTCCCGAAAGACCGAGAATCACCTTGTCGTCGCCGAGCTGAGCCTTGAGTTCAGCCACCGTGGTGTCGACGAACGATGCCGGACTCCAGTCCTGACGGCTACCGCAAATGTCTACCACGAAGTTGCGCAGAAGCTGCGTTCCCTGAAGGGAATGGAACACTTCGGGATGGAACTGCACGCCCCAAAGCGGTTCGTTGTCGGCCTGGTAAGCGGCAAATTTCACTTTTGAAGTGGAAGCGATGCAGTGGAAACCTTCGGGAATGGCCGTGATGGTGTCGCCGTGGCTCATCCACACCTGCGAGTTGGCCTCGAAGCCGTTGAAGAGCGGATTGGCCGTATCGAAATGTTCGAGGTTGGCACGGCCATACTCGCGGCTGCCAGCCGGTTCCACCTTTCCGCCGTAGAGCTGGGCCATGTACTGCGCACCGTAGCAGATGCCGAGGATGGGGTACTTGCCGCGAATGGCGCTCAGGTCCACCTTGAAGGCTTCCGGGTCGTAAACGCTGTAGGGCGAACCGGAGAGGATGACGCCGATTACCGACGGGTCGTCGTGGGGAAACTTGTTGTAGGGAAGGATTTCGCAAAACGTGTCGAGTTCGCGCAAACGGCGGCCGATGAGCTGCGTGGTTTGCGAACCGAAATCGAGAATGATGATTTTCTGTTGCATACGGAAGGATACGTAACGGTTTGTAGGTGCAAAGTTAGTGCAAGGCGAGAGAAGAGTAAAGAAAAGCCGTGGGTTTTTCTTTGCGAAAGGCAGCAAATGATTGGGGGCGACACTACGCGAATGTGCAAATGAGCGAATGTGCAAATGAGCTGCGCGCAAATGCGCCCTCTATGGAGGCGACGTTTAAAACGTCGCGCTCTACACGGCTCATTTTCGCTCATGGGGCG
>CAVCAV010000280.1:0-1278 GCA_963600165.1 Christensenella sp. UBA1685
TTGTCCATTCAACATATTTGGCTTAAATTTGCATCCAAATAGCAACTTTAGAAAAAGTATGACACACAGAAAATTGAAACTAGTAGAGACTAAGGACGGAAAAAACTATATCGTGCCGTTTGTGCTTGTCACGTCGCTGTTTTTCCTTTGGGGCTTTGCCCACAGCATTCTCGACGTGCTCAACAAGCATTTTCAGGAGACCATGGACGTCAGCAAAGCCGAGTCGGCCTTCGTGCAGGCTGTAGTCTACGGCGGCTATTTCCTCATGGCCCTTCCCGCCGGCAGCATCATCAAGCGCTACGGCTACCGCACGGGCGTGCTCACCGGACTGCTGCTTTACGGCACCGGCGCACTGCTGTTCATTCCCGGTGCGGAGTTCAAGAGTTTTCCGTTTTTCCTCCTTTGCCTTTTCATCATCGGTTGCGGACTGACGTGCCTTGAAACGTCGGCCAACCCCTACGTCACCGAACTCGGTTCGCCCGAAAAGAGCGAAAGCCGCATCAACCTCAGCCAGTCGTTCAACGGCCTGGGCTGGATATGCGGTCCGCTTGTGGGAAGCTGGTACCTCTACCACGGTGCGCAAGACATTTCCACCCCCTATGCCATCATCGGTGTGGTGGTACTCCTAGTGGCCGTTGTGTTCAGTTTCGTGAAGCTTCCCGAAGTGAATGCCGGCGAGGAAACTGACGCTGCAAAAGCTTCTGCCAACGAGCAGGGCCTTTGGGCGCGCCCGCAATTCGTGTTCGGCCTTGTGGCCCTCTTCATGTATGTGGCCGCACAGACCGGCATCAACAGTTTCTTCATCAACTACGTCACGGAGTTTGCCCACATCTCCTCTGCCGACGCCGCACTGCTGCTCTCCTTCGGCGGAATGGGCCTCTTCATGCTCGGCCGCATGGGCGGTTCGGCGCTCATGACGGTGGTGCGTCCGCAAACGGTGCTGTTCTGCTGTGCCGTTGGCGCCATCGTGGCCATGGCCGTCCTTCTTACGGGAGCCGGTAAGCTCGGCATTGCCGCCTTCTTCCTCTGCTACCTTTGCGAGAGCATCATGTTCCCCACCATCTTCTCCCTCGCGCTGCGCAACGTAGGTCCGCACACGAAGCGTGCCTCGTCGTTCCTCATCATGAGCATCGTGGGCGGCGCCATTGCCCCCGTGGGCATGGGCCTCATTGCCGACCACGCCTCCATGAGCATTGCCTTCGCCATTCCCCTCGTCTGCTTCGTGGTGGTGGCAGCGTTCGCAAAGAAGGCATAAGCATCTTTGCACAGATTCAGGGA
>CAVCAV010000280.1:1475-3006 GCA_963600165.1 Christensenella sp. UBA1685
CCACCCGCCATGCCAATGCCGTCGCACACCGAAGTATACGACCTGCTGAAGAAAGAATTCCAAATGGAGTTCACCCCCTCGCAGCAGCAGGCCGCCGTGTTGCTGTCGCATTTTGTGGCCACACCGCAGCAGAACGTGATGTGCATACTGCGCGGCTACGCCGGCACGGGCAAGACAACGCTGGTGGGTGCCCTCGTCCGCGCCATGAAAAGTCTGGGCCGCGACGTGGAACTCCTCGCTCCCACCGGGCGCGCCGCGAAGGTGTTTGCCCACCTGGCAGGTTCGCCCGCCAGCACCATACACCGCGCCATTTACCGCCAGGAAACGTTTGAAGGCGAGTCCACCCACTTCAACCTGGCCTACCGCAAGATGCACGACGTGCTCTTCATCGTGGACGAAGCCTCCATGATAGCCAGCGGAGCGGGAAACATGGGACGAAGCATTTTCGGTGCGGGCGCCCTCATGGACGACCTCACCACCTTCGTCTATCAGGGCAACCGCTGCCGACTGCTCATTGTGGGCGACAACGCGCAGTTGCCGCCTGTGGGCGAAGACGAGAGTCTGGCGCTGCGCAACGATGCCATGACGCAGTTCGGCTTCATCGTGGGCAGCGCCGACCTCACGGAAGTGGTGCGCCAAAGCCACGACAGCGACGTGCTCCACGAAGCCACCATGCTGCGCCGGCTTCTCAACGAAGGTTTCGTAGGCATTCCCCCCATCCACACCGACCCAAAAGGCGAAGTGCGGGCTTTGCCCGGCGACGAACTCATAGAAAGTCTCGTGGGCGACTACAGGGAATACGGCACGTCGGGCGTGATTGTCATCACACGTTCCAACAAGCGCGCCAACATCTACAACAACGGCATACGCAGCCGCGTGTTCGACCGCGAAGAAGAACTCACCCGCGGCGACCTCGTGATGGCCGTGAAGAACAACTACTTCTGGACGGCACAGGCCGCCAAGAGCCTTCCGCCCGAAGCGAAGGCGCAGATGACCTTCGTGGCAAACGGCGATGCGGCAGAGGTGGTGAGCATACGCAACGTGCACGAGCAGTACGGATTTCGCTTCGCCGACGCCACACTGCGTTTCCCCGACTACGACGACTACGAACTCTCGTGCCGCGTGCTCCTTTCCACCCTGCAGAGCGAGTCGCCGTCGCTCACTTCCGAAGAGAGCGAACGGCTCTTCCAGCAAGTGCTGGAGGACTACATGCACATTCCTTCCAAAAAAGAACGCATGAAAGCCTTGCGACAGGACCCCTACTACAACGCCATCCAACTGAAATATGCCTACGCCGTGACGTGCCACAAGGCACAGGGCGGACAGTGGCCGCGGGTGTATATCGACCAGGGGTTCATCCCCGAAGACGAAACGGGAGCGAACTACCTCCGCTGGCTCTACACCGCCTTCACGCGCACCACCGAACGGGTGTATCTCGTGAACTGGAGGACGAAAGAAGAGTAAACGATGGGGGCGAACGATGGGGGCGAAGTCTCCTGACTTCGCGTTCTACACGGCTTGCGCCCTCTAT
>CAVCAV010000281.1:0-2874 GCA_963600165.1 Christensenella sp. UBA1685
CGCTTCGCTTGCCCTGGGCTATGAGCACATTGGGCCTTCAGCCCGCCCTCGCTGCAAGAGCAAACCGGTAGCAGCCCGAAACGAAACCACGAAATAAAGGCTAACGCCATAAGCGAGTAGGCACGCCCTAAAAGGGCAGTAAGCACATAGCCCAGGGCAAGCGAAGCGACACCCTGGGTTGGGGATGCATTTTTTGCTATACGCCCTGAAGGGGCAAAAGAATCAATACAATTTTTTAGATAAGAAGAATTATGCAAGACATTAGTGTAATCATGCTGACGTTCAATGAAGAACGCCACATACGTCGTGCGCTTACCAATGCCCGCAAGTTTGCCAAGGACATCTTCGTGGTGGACTGTTTCAGCACCGACCGCACTTGCGAGATAGCTGAGGAAATGGGTGCCCACGTCTACCGGCACGAATGGGAAAACTACTCTAAACAGTTGGCATGGGCGCTGAAGAATCTGCCGCTGCGCACGGAATGGATATGGCGACAGGACGCCGACGAATATCTCACCGATGAATTGATTGACGAGATAGAGCAGACGTTGCCGAAGACGGACGATTCGGTGGGCGGATATACCGCTCCTTGCTTGCGCAAGTTTATGGGAAGGTATATCAAACACGGCATTGTGCCCCTCATCCTGCTTCGCTTGGTGCGCACCCGATGTGCAAGAGTGGAAAACAAGATGATGGACGAGCACATGCAGGTGACTGAGGGTAGCGTGAAAGGACTGAAGAATGCGTTTTTCGACGACAGCCTCATGACGCTTACCGAATGGACGCAGAAACACAACGGCTATGCCACGCGCGAAGCTGCCGACTTGCTTTGCACGGAATATGGTGTGGGCATCGACACAAAAGCTACTGCAGCTTCGGGGGCACACACGGCGAGCGTGAGAGCGAAGAAATTGAAATATACGAAGCTTCCGCTCTTTTGGCGAGCCTTTGCCTTTTTCGTTTACCGCTATTTCTTCCGTTTAGGATTTCTCGACGGCAAGGAAGGTTTTCTCTGGCATTTCCTGCAAGGTTTCTGGTACCGCTCGTTGGCCGATGCCAAAGTCTTCGAACTGAAGAAACGCTTCGGGTTTGACAAAGAGAAGATAAAGCAGTATCTCATAGATACTTACATGGACGGGAACAAAATGGGGGGGGTAAAATGGAGTGAAGAACGAAGAGGTAAGAGTGAAGAATCTCATTGCCTCGTCGTTGTATACTCTCACCATAAAGGCGAATGGGGTTCGAACACGAATAACACGAAACAACGTTCGACGGCCGAAGGGAAAGTCAATTACACGAATGGGGTTTCTAACACGAATGACCATGAATCGTCCATAAATTATCATAAATATTTATCCGCTGAACTTAAACGGAATGTAGACGGAAAAAAGCAGTTTAAGTTCCGTATAAGTTCAGCGGACGAAAAGGCCAAGGAAGAAAGGAGGGCTTATGCAGCGTAAGTCCGGGATATCTTTCGTGGTGCTGACCTACAACGAGGAGAAGCATATAGAGCGGTGCATCAGGTCGCTCATGCCGTTTGCCGAGGAAGTGTGGGTGGTGGACTCGTTTTCCACCGACCGAACGGTGGAGATAGCCGAGGGGCTTGGCGCTCGAACGGTGAAACACCCGTTTGAGAACCAGGCGCAGCAGTTCAACTGGGCCATCCGCCACTGCGACATCCAGGGCGACTGGATATGGCGCGTGGATGCCGACGAGTATATCTCGGAGGACTGCGGACGGAAGGTGGAGGAGACCATCGCCACGTGTGCCGACGACGTGAACGGCATCTACGTGAACAAGGCCATCGTGTTCATGGGCCGGCGGCTGAAGCACGGCGGATGGTATCCCGCCCCGCAGATCAAGGTCGTCCGCAAGGGCTATGGCGAGAGCGAGAACAAGGTGATGGACGAGCACCTCATCGTTACCTCGGGACGCACGGTGAGCGTGGACGGCGACCAGACCGACGAGAACCTCAACGACCTGACGTGGTGGAGCGACAAGCACAACAAGTATGCCTCGCGCGAGGCGGTGAACATGCTGCTGATGCAGTATGAGATGGACGCCGACGCGGAGGGCGTGAGGCCGAAGTTTTTCGGCACGGAGGCGGAGCGGAAACGCTGGCTGAAGGTGCGCTATGCGCGCATGCCGCTCTTCCTGCGTCCGCTGCTCTATTTCCTCGTACGCTACGTGGTGAAGCGAGGGTTCATGGACGGCAAGGAGGGCTTCGTCTGGTATGTGCTGCAAGGCTTCTGGTACCGCTTCCTCGTGGATGCGAAGATTTATGAAATAAAAAGAAGGCACGGCTTTGACAGGGAGAAGCTCAAGGCGTGGCTCGTGGCGGCTGCCGGTGTATAACAAAAACCGTAAAAACACCCTGTGGTGGGCAAACTCTCATTCTTCGAGTTTTGATGTCGCTTGTCTGTGCAGTGCTTACGAGAGCAAGCTCTCGACGCGCTGCGCAGACAACCGCCATCAGTGCCGTGCCGGCACTTTGCCCACCGCAGGGCGATAAACCGGCCTTCGGCAAAAACCGCTGCGCCGTGAAGGTACTGTCTTGAGGTCATTCCTTTGTGAATGGTTCGGAAATTCCGAACAGTTGGGAAGGAATCGGCAACAACGGAAAGCGGGCTGAAGGCCCAGCAAGCACATAGCCCAGGGCAAGCGAAGCGGCACCCTGGGTTGATGATGCGTTTTAGCAATGCGCTCTGTAAGAGCAAAAGAATGTCTACGTAGCAAGGCGAAGCGGTTTTTTCGATACGGACACCGATGGGATGTATTGCTGCTGAATGCTCGTGCGTGATTTGTAAACAAAAACCGTTAAAACACCCTGCGGTGGGCAAACTCTCATTCTTCGAGTTTTGATGTCGCTTGTCT
>CAVCAV010000282.1:0-2871 GCA_963600165.1 Christensenella sp. UBA1685
CGGCGAGCGGCCTGAATTGAAAATCGGCGGCCGAAGGGAAAGCCAAAGGCCAACACTCGTAAGCCCAGGTCACGGAACGAAGTGACGCGGCCTGGGTTAAACGGCCACCCTGCCTCCGCGGCCTGTAAGGCCACCACATGCGCCATGACAAATGTTGTTGCGGTTGATGTGGTGGGCTTTCAGCCCGCGACAATTCCGCTTGCATATACCCAGGCCGCGTCACTTCGTTCCGTGACCTGGGCTTACGAGTGGTGGCCTTTGGCTTTCCCTTCGGCCGCCGATTTTCAATTCAGGCCGCTCGCAGCGCAAAATCTATTGCCGAAATGTGAGCAACATGTTTTTTTACATGTTACTGGCTGAGTTTTCTCATCCTTTTTCTTCACCCATTAATGGGAAAAAACGCCTTGCTTTTTTGCCGTGCCATCCTCCGCACATTAACCAAAATGGAAGAACAGGGCTTTGGCACAAAGATGTTTATGGTAGCCTGTTCTTCCATTTCAGTAGCGCGTTGCCTTACTGATATTTCTTCACGATGCAGCAGGCGTTGTGGCCGCCGAAGCCGAACGTGTTGCTGAGAGCTGCGCGTACGGTGCGGTGCTGTGCCTTGTTGAAGGTGAAGTTGAGATTGTAGTCGATGTTTTCGTCGCGGTCGTCGTCCTCGTGGTTGATGGTGGGGGGCACGATGTCGTTCTGCACGGAGAGGCAGCAGATGAGTGCTTCCACAGCACCAGCGGCACCGAGGAGGTGACCCGTCATGCTCTTGGTGGAAGAGATGTTGAGCTTGTAGGCGTGTTCGCCGAAGAGCTTCGTGATGGCCTTCACTTCTGAGATGTCGCCTACGGGGGTCGACGTTCCGTGAACGTTGATGTAGTCGATGTCCTCGGGCTTCATCTCGGCGTCTTCGAGGGCGGCCTTCATCACGAGGTTGGCACCGAGGCCTTCGGGGTGGGAGGCGGTGATGTGGTGAGCGTCGGCCGACATGCCGGCACCTGCCACTTCGCAGTAGATCTTCGCACCGCGTGCCTTGGCGTGTTCGAGTTCTTCAAGCACGAGGATGCCTGCACCTTCGCCCATGATGAATCCGTCGCGGCTTGCGCTGAAGGGACGTGAAGCGTGGGTGGGGTCGTCGTTGCGGGTGGATAGGGCGTGCATGGCGTTGAAGCCGCCCACGCCGCAGGGCCAGATGGCAGCTTCGGCACCGCCGGTGACTATGGCGTCGGCCTTGCCAAGGCGGATGAGGTTGAAGGCGTCAGCGAGCGCGTTGGTGGAGGAGGCACAGGCCGAAGTGGTGGTGTAGTTGGGGCCGTGGAAACCGTACTGGATGGAAATCTGTCCGGCGGCGATGTCGGCAATCATCTTGGGGATGAAGAAGGGGTTGAACTTGGGGCCGTTCTCCTTGTTCTGTGCATAGTAGCCGGCTTCTTCTTCGAAGGTGTGGATACCGCCGATGCCTACGCCGAGGATTACGCCGATGCGGTTCTTGTCGATGGTCTCGAGGTCCCATCCGCAGTCCTTGATGGCTTCCATGGCAGCCACGAGAGCGTACTGCTCGTAGAGGTCCATCTTGCGGGCTTCCTTGCGGTCAATGAAGTCGGTGGCTTTGAAGCCCTTCACTTCGCAAGCAAACTGCGTCTTGAACTTGGAGGCGTCGAAGTGGGTGATGGGGCCGGCGCCGCTAACGCCGTTCTTTATGTTTTCCCAGGTTTCGGCCACGTTGTTGCCGACGGGGGTGAGGGCGCCGAGGCCCGTAACTACTACTCTTTTGAGTTCCATTGTTGAGCTGTTGGTTGTTGGGGGTGAATGATGGTCGCCCCGTTTTCGTCCGGCTCCTTTTCCGGGAATTGTCTGCGCAACGGTGTCCGTAGCGTGTTGCCGTCAATAGAAGATTAACAGGTTCGGAAACCTTGTACGGGTGTTGAATCCCGCTAATCTTCTACTATTTCGTACGGTAAACTTCCAGACCGGAATTTCCTGTGCGCAACGCATTCCTACGGGAGGGAGTAAGGACAAAAAACGATGGGGCTTTGATGGAGGAAAAGTCGGTGCATTCCCCAAAAACGATTTAACGCTTAACGTACAGTTGCCGAGCCTTACGACGAAGCCGCAAAGCCGCCACTGAACGTTAAACGTTAAATGCAGATGGAGATTCGTTGTCCAAGATTACTTGGTGTTCTCCTCGATGTAAGCGATAGCGTCACCTACAGTGGCGATCTTCTCAGACTTGTCATCGGGAATGGTGATGCCGAATTCCTTCTCGAATTCCATGATGAGTTCTACGGTGTCGAGGGAGTCAGCGCCAAGGTCGTTAGCGAAGCTTGCTTCGTTCTTAACGTCTGCTTCGTCAACGCTGAGCTTGTCAACGATGATAGCTTTTACTTTTGCTTCAATTTCAGACATGATTTTCTGTTTTATTGTTGTTATTACTTTAGATTCGCTTTGGCAAATTCATTTATCCGGCTGCAAAAGTAGTGCATAATCTCAAGATAAACAAACTTTTGTGCCGAAAACGGCAGAAAATCTGCACACTCGCCCAAAATTTGTGCCGATTGCGCGTATTTGCGGACGGTTTCCGTGGCGAAAAAGGGTAGGGCGGCACGTTTTGTCAACTAATGCAAAAAACTTTCTGCGACCCCAACGCGTTGGGGAGGCTTGGAATTTTTACGGGATGCTTTGGAATTTGTACGGGGTGCTTTGGTGTGTTAACGAACAATGGGGGCGCAAGCGCATGGGGGCGAAGTCTCCTGACTTCGCGCTCTACACGGCGCTTCAGCCCTCTATGGGGGCGACGTTTGAAACGTCGCTTTCTACACGATTTGAAAAATTACACTTGCCGTGTAGAGCGCGACGTTTCAAACGTCGCCTCCATAGAGG
>CAVCAV010000283.1:0-2831 GCA_963600165.1 Christensenella sp. UBA1685
TTTGCACATCTGCACATTTGCACATTCGCGAAGCGCTCATTTGCACATTACAAAATATGAAACATCCCGCACGCTTCATGCTCATGCTGCTCCTTGCCCTCACGGCAGCGGCAGCCACGGCACAAACGAACTCACACAAGGTGGTCAACCCCGACATCACCTACACGGCTTCCCATCCGCGCTACGAGCTCGGAGGACTCGTGGTCGAAGGCGCAAAAAACTTCGACGAGGAAATGTTGGCCAACATCTCCGGACTCACCGTAGGCGAAACCTACGAGGTGCCCGGTGCGCAGATAGCTGAAGCCGTGCGCCGCTACTGGGCACAGAAGCTCTTCTCCAACGTGGAAATCACCGCCGACAGCATTGTCGACAACAAAATATATCTCCACATCCACCTCACACCGCAGCCCCGCATCTCCAGCATCAACTACAGCGGCGTGAAGAAGTCAGAACGTGAAGACTGCGAGAAGATTGCCGGACTCCAGGTCGGCAACCAGATCAACACCGACGTGGCCGACCGTGCCAAGCACTTCATAAAGAAACACTTCGAGGACAAAGGTTTCAAAAACTGCGAAGTAGACATCGTGCAGCGCGAAGACGTCACCGGCGACAACCGCGTAATCCTCGACGTCAACATCAACAAGAACGAGAAGATCAAAGTGCAGAAAATCTTCTTCACCGGCGTCGACCAGAAATATGTGCGCAAACTCAAGAAGGCCATGAAGAAGACCCACGAGAAGAGTTTCGTCAACATGTTCCGTTCCAAAAAGTTCCTCCCCGAAAAATACGCCGAGGACAAAGACCTCCTCGTAGAAAAACTCAACTCATGGGGCTACCGCGACGCCCTCGTGCTCAGCGACAGCGTGGAGACTATCGACGAAAAGCACGTCAACGTACACCTCAACCTCAACCAGGGACAGAAATACTACCTCCGCAACGTCTCGTGGGTGGGCAACACCGTCTACAACTCCGACATTCTCGAGCGCGTGCTGCAGATGAAGAACGGCGACGTCTACAACCAGAAACTCCTCAACAAGCGACTCCGCGAGGACGACGACGCCATAGGTAACCTCTACTACAACAACGGTTACGTGTTCTACAACCTCGACCCAGTGGAAATCAACGTAGACGGCGACTCCATCGACCTTGAAATGCGCATCAGCGAAGGACGCCAGGCCACCTTCAACCACATCCGCATTGCCGGCAACGACCGCGTGTATGAAAACGTAGTGCGCCGCGAACTCCGCACCAAGCCCGGCGACCTCTTCTCCATGGACGCCATCAAGCGTTCCGTGCAAGACCTCGCACAGATGAACCAGTTCGACCCCGAGGCCCTCCAGAGCCAGCTCTTCCAGAACATCAAGCCCGACCAGGCCAGCGGAACCGTCGACATGACCTATCCCCTCACCACCAAGGGCGGCGACCAGATTGAGCTCTCCGCAGGTTGGGGACAGACGGGTATCGTGGGCCGCGTGGGTCTCAAGTTCACCAACTTCTCCGTGCAGAGCCTCTTCAACAAGGGACAGAAGCGCGCAGGCTTCATCCCCCAGGGCGACGGACAGACCCTCTCCCTCCAGGTGTCAACCAACGGTACCTACTACCAGAACTACTCCCTCTCCTTCCTCGAACCCTGGCTCGGCGGCAAGCGACCCAACCAGCTCAGCTTCTCCATCTACTACAGCAAGCAGAGCGACATCAACTCCAACTACTACAACTCAAGTTACTACAACAGCATGTACAACCTCATGTACGGCTATGGCAGCAACTCGAGCTACTACAACTACTCCAACTACTACGACCCCGACAAATACGTGAAGATGCTCGGCGTGAGCCTCGGTTTCGGAAAGCGCCTCCGTTGGCCCGACGACTACTTCACCTTCATGGCCGAACTCTCCTACACGCGCTACATGCTGAAGTCGTGGCAGTACTTCCTCATCACCGACGGTAACTGCAACAACATCAACCTCACCCTCTCGCTTCAGCGCAATTCCACCGACCATCCCTTCTATCCCCGCCGCGGTTCGGAATTCCTCTTCTCCGTCACCGCCACGCCTCCCTACTCCCTTTGGGACGGCCGCAACTACAAGAACCTCGCCACCAACTACCGCAGCTCCACCTACCAGCGCGAGGCGCAGGAGAAGTACCGCTGGATTGAATACAACAAGTGGAAATTCAAGTTCCGCAACTTCACCGCACTCACCAGCGCCGTCAAGGCCCCCGTGCTCATGACCCGCTTCGAGTTCGGCATCCTCGGTAGCTACAGCAAATACAAGAAGTCGCCCTTCGAAACCTTCTACGTGGGCGGCGACGGCATGTCGGGCTACTCCACCGGCTACGCCACCGAGACCATCGGTCTCCGCGGTTACGACAACGGTTCGCTCGCCGGCAACACAACGGGCGACGCCTACGCCTACAGCCGCATGACCCTCGAGCTCCGCTATCCGCTCATGCTCGAAACCTCCACCTCCATGTACGCCCTCGCCTTCGTGGAAGGCGGTAACGCATGGGAGAACATCAAGGACTTCAACCCCTTCCACATGAAGCGCTCCGCCGGTGTTGGCGTGCGCATCCTCCTCCCCATGGTAGGACTTATGGGTGTCGACTGGGCCTACGGTTTCCAGAAGTACATCAACGGCGTCAAAGCCGGCGGCTCACAGTTCCACTTCATCATCGGCCAGGAGTTCTAACGGATTCTCACGTCAGCGATGCGGACTGGGTAATAAGTGAAGAATATAAGTTTCGCAGTTTTCTGCAGGGAATAATGTGCAACGAACGGCCTGAAAGGCCAGCACAACATAGCCCAGGGCAAGCGAAGCGACACCCTGGGTTAA
>CAVCAV010000284.1:0-2825 GCA_963600165.1 Christensenella sp. UBA1685
ACCGTCAAAAGGAGGCCAGTCGCCGCTACTACCAAAAGGTGGAGGCATAACTCCCCTCCCACTCTATAACGTCCAAGTCCGGGCTTTGCTACTTACGGCAAGGCTCGGACTTGCGCCGTTATGGGCGGAAGAGGGTGTAATGGCGCAAAAACGCTACCTTTGCAGCAGGAGGCACTAACAAGCCCCTGACAACAGGTATGGAGTACAGCGTAAAAGACAAAATAGAATGGACGGTGGTTTTCCTTTACGAGTTTGGAAAACGCCACGGACTAACGCTCAAGCAAGCGTTCAACTACCTGTTTCGCTACAAAGGCATCAACTTCATTGAGCGACACTACGACTACCTGCATACACAGTCGTTCACGTCGGTAGTAGACGACATGACAGAATATTGCAGCAAAATGGGAGGAGGGATACAATGAAACTTTACCACGGAACTAACCAAGCATTCGACACAATAGACCTGCAAAAGTCAAAGCCGAACAAAGACTTCGGGAAAGGCTTCTACCTATCGCCCGACTACGACCAAGCCCTCAACATGGCGCACATCAAAGTGGAGCAACAACAGGGTTCCCCTGTGGTCATGGAGTATGAAATCGACAAGGCTGCAATGGAGACTCTCCACCTACTTCGATTTGAAAACTACAGCGAAGAATGGGCGGAGTTCATCTTAGCTAATCGGAACAATAGCACAGGAAAGCCCATACACAACTACGACATAGTTATCGGTCCGATAGCAAACGACCGTGTAGGCCTGCAACTATGGAAATACGAGAACCAGCTGATTGACCTGCCTACACTTGTAAGCAAACTCAAATACATGAAAGGTATGACCATTCAGTATTTCTTCGGCACAGCAAAAGCATTGTCACTCCTTAAATGCGTAAAAAGATGATTAACGAAAAGGAACTCATGAAAAACGACATGGTAACGAAACTTGCCATACTGCTTACAGAAGACGGCAAAGCTAAAACCATGTCGGAGGCCATTTGGACAGTCATCAACTCCGAAACCTACCAAAAGGCCATAGACGACAAAGCTGCCCTCTACTATCAAAGTCCACGCTACGTATACGATTTCCTAAAAAACGAGTTGGCTACTGGGAAAATGCAATAGCTTTTTGGCGAGAAAAGCTACTCCACACCATTCGATCCGTGGGCGCAAGTAGCCCTCTCCGCACACATTGTCACGCCATTTCCCACGCTGGCAACACCTCCACGGTTATTCCGTCGCGTTCCAGACTTTGCCTTTGTGAGAACGTAATGATGCGGCAGTTGCGGCAACCCGTGGTGGCCGACGCCGCTAACAGTCCGCCGAGCTCACGGCTTAGGTTGTCATCGTTCAGCGTCCAGCATACTTGCACGAGTTCGGCGATTCGGTCGCCCCTTTGTACCACGAAGTCACACTCCTTTGTCTCGTTGAAGTAGCACACGCGGTCTTCCTCGCCAAGCGTCCGCACGAGGTTCAGGTAAACGATGTTTTCAAGCGACTTGCCGGAGTCCTCGCTCTCAGACAGCAGCACGGCGTTGCAGAGGGCGGTGTCGGCCACATAGTACTTAGCCGGAGTGGAACGTTGCCTAACCATAGAGCGATCGTACTTCTCGACCTTGCCAAACAGAAATATGTTGCAAGCATAATCGAGCCATTGATAGAGAGAATCCTTTGACACTTTCAGCCCTTGCGACTTCAAGTCGTTGTAGATGTTGTTCACGCTGGTCGGCTTTGTGAGGTTGTTCATCACGCGCTTCAAGAAATAGCGCACTACGGAGGGCATCGCCCCAATGCGATAGTGCTCAATCATGTCGCGAAAGAGCATGGTGTTGAAGTACGACTGCAAGATTTTAACCTTCCCAGCCCGTGTCGGTTCAAGCACAACCTCGGGAAAGCCCCCCTCCTGACAGTACGCACGGAAAGCAGCTGCGAGCTGTGCCCTACCCTCCTCGCTGAAACGGTTTGCCTTGATGCCCTTAAACGACTGGTACTCCTCAAAGTTCAGAGGGTATTCGCGATATTCGTCGGGCCAACCACGCAGGGCAGATGCCATCTCCTCGGACAACATCTTGGCCGTGCTACCCGTTACAAATATGTGCTTGCAATAGCTCTTGTACACGCGCAGCACAAACAGTTCCCACCCGTCAATGAGCTGTATTTCGTCGAAGAACATATACACGTCCCTTAGCGGTATGTCGGGATACATTTCGCGGTAAGCTTGAAGCAAATCATCAAGATTCTCGGGAGCAACGGACAGAAAACGCTCGTCGTCAAAGCCTACGTAGAGAATGCGCTCTTTGGGCACTCCGCTCTCGAGCAGACGGTTTATAGTGAGTCCCAGCAACGACGACTTGCCGCAGCGGCGTATGCCGGTCACGGTGACAATGCGGTTGCCGTCCAACGGCAGGCGGGTGCTTCGCCCCTGCAAATTCAGGGGAAGCTCTTCTTGGTGCAAAGCAATGACAGACTGAAATGTACGACGTAAATCCATGGGGAAGACGTGTTTCTAATGGCTCAATGTGATATCGCAAAGGTAGAAGTTTCCTTCTAAAAAGGAAAGAATCACCCGTTTATTTCCTTTTCAAAAGGAGACTTTCGCCATTTAGGCAGGGAGTAGCCGCTGAAAGGGGTTTACCAGACAGCAATAATTTGCGAACTTTGCGGCATGGTACTCAAAGCAAGGAAACAACAGCACAATCCGTTTGCCTTCAAGGCTGAGGGCGGGAGAAAGAAGAAGAACTCGGGCAAACGCGTAGGGAAGTCGCGCCCGGAAAAGGCAAACAACCAGCGCAACCGCAGGGTGAAATAGCCTCTCCCCGCAAAGGGCGGCGCAC
>CAVCAV010000285.1:0-2789 GCA_963600165.1 Christensenella sp. UBA1685
AGGTTCCACCCTCTGGATCGATGAATTCAAAGTCGTTTGGGAGGGAGACAAATAAGATTTTCAATCCAACTACAAACAAAATTGCATTTCACATGGACACCACAATAGACAACGCCACCTTTTCAATCACAGTTCCCGACCGCGAAGTGAGAATTTTCAAGCAAATAGCAAAAAAGTTCGGTTGGAATGTTGGCAAACGCAAGAAAGCAGGTATAAAAGAAGCTCTTGATGACGTTAAGGCAGGAAGAGTATCTGATTCTTTTTCTTCTTCTGAAGAACTTTTCAAATCATTAGGAGTCAATGTATAAAGTTTCTTACGCCAAACAGTTCAAGAAGGACTTGAAACGTTGCGAGAAACGTGGTCTGCCTATGAAGGAACTGCAAATTGTCATCGATTTGTTGATTAAAGACAACCACCTACCTCCCAAATACCGCCAACACAAGCTTTCCGGCAACTTTGAGGGTTGTTGGGAATGCCACATCAAGGCCGATTGGCTTCTTGTATGGGAAGAATACGAAGACGAACTCGTACTTCTGCTTACCAATACGGGCTCGCATGCCGACATTTTCGGCTAACTCTCAACAACGTACACACTTTACATGAAACGTACCACACTCCTCATACTCCTACTTCTCACCACCTTCGGCGCCTACGCCCAGCGCGACGTAACGCCCGCCAAGGAAACGAAGGACAACCTCATCAAGGCCGCACTCCGCGGCTGGCACGTGCGCGTAGGCGCAGGACTCTCGCTCGGCGGCACTTCGCCCCTCCCCCTTCCTGCAGAAATACGCAGCATAGAGAGCTACAACCCCACGCTCTGCTTCCACATCGAAGGCGCCGTACAACGCCAGTTCACCACCCATTGGGGCACCATGATTGGTGTGCGCTTTGAAAACAAAGGCATGAAGACGGACGCCCGCGTGAAGAACTACCACATGGAAGCCGTCAACAACGACGGTTCGGGTACCGTGGTGGGCGCCTATACTGGCCGCGTGAAGACGGAGGTGAACAACCGTTACCTCACCTTCCCCGTGCTCGCCACCTACACGTTCAACGACCGTTGGATGGTGAAGGCGGGTCCCTATTTCTCCTACCTCCTCAACGGTTCGTTCACGGGCGAAGCCTACGACCCACACGGCAAGGAATGCGCGGAAGGCGACAGCTACATCCGCGACCTCGACCCCACAGGCACGAAGACGGAAGTGACCTCCGCCTCCTACGATTTCTCCAAAGACCTGCGCCGCTTCCAGTGGGGCATCCAGCTCGGCGGCGAGTTCAAGGCCTACAAACACCTCAGCGTCTCCGCCAACCTCTCCTGGGGCCTCAACGGCATCTTCCCCTCCGACATGCAGAGCGTAACCTTCGCACTCTACCCCATCTACGGCACCATCGGCTTCAACTACCTCTTCTAAACTAACGATGGGAGCGAACCCTCTATGGGGGCGAAGTCTCCTGACTTCGCGCTCTACACGGCTTGCGCCCTCCATGGAGCGAACGATGGAGGCGAGCTCTCCCGAGCTCGCAAAAACGCTTAAGTAAACTCCATATTTCGCCCCTGCGAAGTCAGGAGACTTCGCCCCCATCGTTCGCCCATACTCCAACCAACAACACAAAAACATAAACATCACATGAAAAAGGCTTTATCCTCTCTTTTCATTCTCTCCTGTAGCCTCCTCGCTTCTCTTCCCGCTGCAGCGCAAGGCACCTATCAGCTCAAAAACGCTGATTTCGAGGAGTGGGAAAGCGTGACGTATAGCAAAATCAGTGGTGATGAGCCTAAATATTGGAACTCGTTTTTGACGGCGGATGGTAAATGGAAAGGAACAGGTGTAAAAAAGAGCCAGCTTACAAAAGAAACCGACGTACACTCGGGCTCCACAGGAAAATACTCGGCGAAGATTATTGATAATAAGATAACCGTTTTATTTATGACGTCTTACGCCAACGGCAACCTCACCACGGGCCAAATCAATATGGGAAGTACCTCCGCCAATGACGCCGCCGGCAACTACAACTTCACCAACACCTCCGACGACGACTTCAACCAAAAGTTCACCGGACTTCCCGACGCCATGAAGGTGTGGGTGAAATATTACTCCTCCAAAAGCAGCTACCGCGCCAAGGCTACCACCATTCTGCACACCAGCGGCTACTACCAGGACCCCTACTACGACCAGAACAACATAGTAAAAGCCGTAGCTACCGCTACGAACGAGGCCATCGAGCCCAACAACACGTGGACGGAACTCACCATTCCCTTCACCTACAGCATAACCGACGGCACGCGTCCCGCCTATGCACTCGTGTCCTTCTCAACTAACGCCACGCCGGGTACGGGTACGGGCAGCGACTACATGCTCATAGATGACCTCGAATACGTGTACTACCACACGCTCTCTGCACTCTCCTACAACGGCACTTCGCTCCTCAACGGCGAACAGACCGCCTACGACCTCAGCGACCAGGAATACGACGAAGCCAAACTCGCCTACGCCAAAAAGGCTGTGGGCGGCAGCGTAGAAACGGCTTACGACGAAGATTCCGCCGTGCTCACCCTCACCGTGAAGGGCGACAACTACGAAGTGGACAACACGAGCGTGACGACCTACACCATACAGTTCAAGAAGGCTGCCAAAGCTACCGTGGTGAAGAGCACGAACTACGACGAAACGCTCGTGGTAACCGTCAACGGCCAGAGTTCCGACGCCATCTCCGCCAAAATCAAGGTGGACCACATGAGCGACGGCACCGTCAACTTCTCCCTCAAGAACTTCTACCTCCCCGGCGA
>CAVCAV010000286.1:0-2756 GCA_963600165.1 Christensenella sp. UBA1685
TTATTTGTCTCCCTCCCAAACGACTTTGAATTCATCGATCCAGAGGGTGGAACCTACGGAGCCTTCGAAGTAGGCGCCCTGACGGCTGGAGGTGGCCACGACGGCAATGGCGTAGCCGTCTTTGAGCAAGCGGGCTTCGTCCCACTCCTTGCCGGGCATGAGCTTGAAGGGTTCGGAGAAATGGCTCCACTCTGAGGGGTAGCCGGGATTGTCGATGCGCGCCATGTAGACGATGCGGTCGGAGGAGAGCACGTTGTCGCCGTTGAGGGGGTCCATCTTGGCAATCTCCTGAATCTGAACATTGCCGTTCTCGTCGAGGATGGGTTCGCCTGCATCGTTTTTGAGCGTGTCGTTTTCGTAGGGCAGCTCAAACACCACGGCATAGATGTCCGCAGTGTCGTGGCGGTCGGGGCAGACCTGCTTGTTCTTGTCGGTGAACGTTTCGCCTTCGGTGTATTTGTAGTAGCCTTCGAGGCGCTCGGGCTTTCCGCTGACGAGCTGGAGGCCGAACTGCGTGGATTCGCGCGGACGCTTCATTGCCGTTTTCGTGTTGAAGGTGCCGATGAAGATGGAACCTGCAGCGATGTGCATGCCCACCATGGCACCAAACGAGCCTGTGGCGCAGGTGGTGAGTTTCACGCCGTTGCCTTCCACGCCGACGGGGTCGTTGGCCGTGGGGAACTTTGCGGGGTCTTTGCCGCCCATGCCTGTGAGGGCAAAACCGGGATTGCCCGTCGACCAGTAGTTGCGGCGGGGGTTGGTGGTGTCGTCGGCGTCAATTTCGTACCATACATGATAGCGCTTTGTGGCGTCGTCCACTTCGTAGTGCTCGAAACTGAGTGTGGAGAGCATGGTGGGATAGTTGAACGACACTTCGTACTGCTTCGACCAGTTGTGGTCCTGCGAGCGGGCGGTGTAGGCCTGGGGCGAGGAAAAGTCGCGCGTCATGCCGTTGGCGTCCACCTCGTTGCCGTTGGCGTCGGCGGTGGTGAGGGTAGCGCCTTCGGTGAGGATAAACTTGGGGTCGAGCGCGGTACGGTCCGTACCTTTCTGCAGCTGCATGCTTACGGTGTAGTTTGTCACGATGGGCACACCGCGGAGCGAGCTTTTGTGGCTTTCCACCCACGCGGGGTCTACGCCGAGAATGTCGCATTCGGCATTGAGCGGTTCGTCCTTGATGCAGGAGGAGAGGGAGAGGAGCGCTGCGAAGAGCGGCAGGATGTATGGGGTAAGTTTCATTTTCGTTGTGTGGGGTTCTCTGCTTTAAATCAAAGCGATTGACTTTCAGGGTGCAAAGTTACGAATTTTTTCACGAGCTTTAGGAATTCACGTTGGTGGGGGAGGGAAAAAGACCAACGATTTCGGTAGTATTTTTCGGTATGGGGCCGGTTTCACGCGCGCGCACGCGTATACACCGAAGTTTGTGCAACCTGCTTTCAGCTGTCAGCGAGGAGGGTGAAAGGGGGATAAAAAGGGGATAAATGGGGGATATTTTGGTATTTGTACCGAAATTGGCGGGGAAGAGGGGCGAGTTTGCTCCCTATAGATGGTAAGGCCGTGTAGAGCGCGACGTTTCAAACGTCGCTTCCATAGAGGGTGCACATGCGCGCATGGCATCTGTCATTTGCACATCTGCACATTTGCATATTTGCACATTAAAGAGGGCATGCGCCTTAGCGCTTGTCCTCTTTGAGGTAGCAGACAACGGGGAAGTGGTCGGAGAAAGGCACGGTGTGGAGCACTTCGCAGCCATAGGGTTTCCAGTGGGAGGAACAGAACACGTTGTCGATGCGCACGTAGATGCCGTCGCGGTTGAACGACCGGCCAATGCCGTTGGCGGTGGCGCGGTAGGCGTCGGTGAGTCGCTCGCACACCACGTGGTGGGCGTAGGAAACGGGCGTGTCGTTGAAGTCGCCCATGAGAATGATGCGTTCGCCCTTGTGGCGGTCAATCCATGCGGCGAGGGTGTCGGCCATGAGGGCGCGCTCGCGCGTGGCGTCGGCAATCTTCTTCACGATGGTGCGTTTGCCCTTTATTTCCTCCACGTCCTCGGGCTTGCTGATCATCTGGTGGAAGTTGCCGCGGTCCTCGGCGGTGAGGCCCATGCTCTGAAGATGGGCGCAGATGACGAAAATGGAGTCGCGCGCGGAGGTGCGGAGGGTGAACACCGCCACGGCGTTGGAGGCGGTGTGCGACACGTATTGCGTGTCGACGATGGGAAACTTCGATACGATGGCGAGCGGCGTGTGGCCTTCAAAGGTGGAGGCGAAGTGGTAGCCGGCTTGGGTGAACATACGCTTCACGTCGGCTTTCATCTCGTCGCCGTTGTAGCCCGCCTCCTGCAGACAGGCTATGTCGGGTTTGCTGGTGACGATGAAGCGCGGCACCACATAGTCGCGCCCGTCTTTCTTGGAGCTGCCGTACATCATGGTGTTGTAGGTGATGAGTTTGAGGCTGTTTTTGGGGACGGGGGAGGTGAGGTTAACGGGGCAATAGTCGCGTATGGTGCCTATGCAGCCTATGAGTCCCACGACGCAGATCCATGCGGTGCGTTTCCAAAACACGATGCTCACGCCCAGCATGACGAGCACGAAAGCCACGAAGAAGGGGAAGGCAAGTCCGACCACGCCGAAGTATCGGCCCCACTCAGAGGGGTCGATATACACTGTGGCGGCGCAGCCCCAGAGGAGCAGCACGGCAAGCCAGCAAAGGAAACAGAGTATTTTGGACATGGGAGGCGCGCGCTTACGCGAATG
>CAVCAV010000287.1:0-2750 GCA_963600165.1 Christensenella sp. UBA1685
ACTTCCGTATAAGTGCCGTCGGCATTGAAACGTGTGTAGTCCTCCGTGTAATAGCCGTCGTCCACGGTAATGCGGTTTGTCCAGCAGCCCACTATCATCTTGGCATAGTCGGTTCCGCCGCCTGTTTCGTCATCGTCTGATGAACAACTCGTCAATGTCAATGAACCTACGGCCATCAACATTGCGAAAAAGAAAGTCAAATACTTTTTCATTGTCGTAAGGTTTTAAGTGAATATTATGTGAATGTTTGTTGCGAATAGTCTGTAACGTTCACGCCCTATCTTTTATGCCAAACTCCTCCTTCCATATCGACGAGAGTTCCGTTTGCCTTGTTTACCGTAAATGTAAACACATCATTGGGGATTACCATTACTTTGACTCGGGCATACATGCCGCTGAAACTGGTGACAATGGTTGATGTGGTGCACGTGTTCACGCCATCCACATACATCCCGTTGTGTTTCAGACTTATGCGTCTTCCGTTGGGACCGTAGAAACTTCCGCCGATAAAATCGTAGACATCTCCATCTGTTTCAAACGGATGGGTGTCACGACTGCTGTAACTGCCGCTGGAATTGCTCCTGCCGCCAGATGAACCGCTTGCTGCATTGGCTTCGTCTGCGGAACGGTGCATCGGGTTGTTCTCGTCCATCAGCAGCAACTCGCGGTTTTCGTCAATCAGGAGATAGCTGCACATACCATCGTGCCTGTCGTATATAATTCGGTTGCCCTCAATTGTGTATGGTCCGTTATAGGTAACAGAATTTCCGAAAGCTACCAGGATGTTGTCCCCCTCAATCTTCGCGTAGCATGTGCCGCGCGAATTGCGGTAGTACCATTCCCCTTGCATCCACGCCGGGTTTTGCTGCGCCTCATAATCAAGGCGGGATTTCTCCATTGTGGCTCTGTTGTTCTCTTCCCTCACTTTTATGTAGTCGTCGCTCGTGAAGGTCTCGTTTCCCTCAATATCAACATATCCGTAGATATAAACGGTATTCTCGTCGTAACCGCTCACGCCGCTGGATATTGTCGTGTAACTCAGCTTTGCGAGAGCCACGCCGTTATGGAAGCTTGACAGTTCAGAGTATTTGGCCGGTATGATGTACTTGCCCGTTTTCCTGTCCATAACACCCATTTTGCCATTCTTTCCTCTGAATGTATCGTAAGGCGGCTCTTTCTGCGGCTTTTCTTTGTAGTCTTTTACCTCGTTGCCCTCCATGTCGATAAATACGTATTTGTTGTTCGCTGTTTCAACGCCACAAACCTTGTCTTCATTGAACGTGGGTTCGCTGCCATAGTGAACAATGTATTTATCCGCCAGTTTCAGTTTCACTTCGCCGGTTTTGTCGATGAAGCAACACTCACGCTTGCCTTTCGCATCAACATAGACAAACGCCAAACCTTGGGAGAACTCAGGTGCACTGCCTTGCTCTTCATCGAATTTGAACGGAATGACCTCTTTCCCCTCTGTATCGACGAAACCCCATTTACCTTTTTGAAGAACAGCAGCAAGTCCATCATGAAACCAGCGCACTTCGTCGTATTTGCACGCAACGACCTCTTTGCCCTCGGTGTTGATGAAGCCCCATTTTTTGCCGTTTCTTACGGCGGCAAAACCTTCGCGGAAGTCTCTCAGCTCGTCGTACTTGCGTATGGCGTTGCAGAACTCGGGAGTAATCTTCACTTTCGGTTCTTCTTTCTTCCCCGTGAAAGCGGATGCCGCCCCTTGGGGAGACAATACGAACCATGCCGCACTTGCGGCACCCGCCACAACGAGGACTGCGAGCAACACCCACAGCCATTTGCGGCTCTTTTTCTTTGGTGCGTCTGGTTCCGGACTGTCTTCATGTTTTTCTGAAACCGCGGCGGAATCCGTTCCTACCGGACATCCGCATTTGGGGCATACCTCCGCCTTGTCGGAAATAGCGGCTCCACATTCTGTGCATTTTATCAGTGCCATATCATCATTGTTTTTGTCTGCAATCAATCGCCGTTATCTCCGGCTTGTTCAAATTTCATATAAACGGTTCTTGTTTTGTCGCCTACAGTCATTTCCGCCTCATGCCTTTGCCCGTTTTCGACAGAAGCCGTATTGTGGGTGTTCTTTATGTGAAGGGAGTAAAGCACGTTGTCGAGTTTGCCGCTGAAAGTGAGACCACCGTCTTCGGCCACTTCGCCCAGCACTTCTATTTCGTGTTTGTCGTCTGGAGTCTTTTTGTTGGGGTAGGACAGCGTGCCGCAGTAGTTCGTGCATTTGCCGTGCTCGATTGTATAGCGCAACACTATCTGGTCGTTGCCTATTCCATCGTCACTATTGTTGCTCTCATACAGTAGGTAACCCATATCGCCCCCTTTGACAAGCGACGGGTCTACTTTGACCGTTTCCTTTACGGCAGTGGCGGTGCTGTCAAGAGCCGTACTGTCGTTTTGATCCGCGTCCACTTTCATAAACTTGGAGCATGATGTCGTTCCCCCTGCACAGAGGAGAAAAACGAGCATGATGACCGCTTGCACCGGTTTTCTTGAAACCGATGTCCTTCGTCCGTTGTCTTTCTTTGATGTCATATCGTTATGTCTTTTCTTCGGTTTATTGTCATAACTCTTGATAGTACTCATAATGACATTTGTCATGCCGACCTGTAATTTGTTTAAGGTTCAGCGGCTCCATTCCGAACAAATCACTAATTGAGTTTGGTACATACGCAAAAACGTGGAGCCTCTTGTCACTCGTTCCACGTGTAGAGGCTCTC
>CAVCAV010000288.1:0-2724 GCA_963600165.1 Christensenella sp. UBA1685
GGGTGTCGCTTCGCTTGCCCTGGGCTATGTTGTGCTGGGCTTTCAGCCCGCCTTCTAGCAAACACAAATCTCCATGTGCTAAAGTGTTCTTTTTAAAAAAGAGTACATCAAATTTGACACCCTAAAAAACAATGCTCCTTTGCTCAGGAGAGTTCGCCTTCTATGGGGGCGAGCTCTCCTGAGCTCGCTTTATGCGGATTCAACCATTATAAAAAGATGCATTGTCTCGCGCAAGCGAGCTCGGGAGAGCTCGCCCCCATCGTTCGCCCCCATGCGCTTCTCTACGTTGTTCTCACAAATCAACAACGTTTTTTAAGAAATCCACGCAGAATGCTTAACTTTGCAGGCTCAAAGCTTAACCAAACACAAAACTTCTGATGAACCATTCCAACTTTGCTCCGCGCCTCTTCACCGAGCTGCGCCACTACAACAAAGCCAAGTTTGCCGCCGACCTCATGGCCGGACTCATCGTGGGCATCGTGGCACTCCCCCTCGCCATCGCCTTCGGCATAGCCTCTGGCGTGTCACCCTCACAAGGTATCCTCACTGCCATCATCGGCGGCTTCATTGTCAGCGCCCTCGGCGGCAGCCGCGTACAGATCGGCGGACCCACCGGTGCGTTCATCGTCATCATCTACGGCATCGTGAGCAATCCGCAGCTCGGACTCTCCGGACTCATGATAGCCACCATGCTCGCCGGCCTCTTCCTCATCCTCCTCGGGGTTTGCCGCCTGGGCACCATCATCAAGTTCATTCCCTATCCCATCGTAGTGGGCTTCACCAGCGGTATTGCCGTCACCATTTTCACCACACAGATTAAAGACCTCTTCGGCCTCACCATCGAAGGCAAAATGCCCGGCGACTTCCTTTCCAAGTGGGCCGTCTATTTCCAAAACTTCGCCACCATCGACGGCGTGACCACCGCCGTGGGCATCCTCAGCATCCTGCTCATCATCCTCACCCCCAAAGTGTCGAAGAAAATACCCGGATCGCTCGTTGCCATCGTGGTGATGACCGTGGGCGGCTACTTCCTCAACGCCTACACCGACTACCACGTAACCACCATCGGCGACCAGTTTGGCGAAATAAAGGCCAGCATCCCTTCCCTTCAGGTGCCCGACATCACGTGGGAGGGCCTCAAGGGACTCTTCCCCACCGCCATGGTCATTGCCGTGCTCGGCGCCATTGAGTCGCTCCTCTCTGCCACAGTGGCCGACGGTGTGTGCGGCGACCACCACAACTCCAACCAGGAACTCATAGGCCAGGGAGTGGCCAACCTCTGCACGCCCCTCTTCGGCGGCATACCCTGCACGGGAGCCATTGCCCGCACCATGACCAACATCAACAACGGCGGACGCACCCCAGTGGCGGGCATTGTCCATGCCGTGGTGCTCCTCGTCATCTTCCTCGTGCTCATGCCCCTCGCCGCCTACATCCCCATGTCGTGCCTCGCCGGCGTGCTCGTCATCGTTTCGTACAACATGAGCGGCTGGCGCACCTTCCTCCAGCTGATGAAAAATCCCAAGAGCGACATCACCGTGCTCCTCATCACCTTCTTCCTCACCGTCATCTTCGACCTCACCGTGGCCATCGAAGTGGGCCTGCTCATTGCCTGCCTCCTGTTCATGCGCCGCATGGCCGAAAGCACGCAGATCAAGGTCATCGCCGACGAAATCGACCCCAACGACGAAACCGATGCCGAGGTACACGAAGAGCACCTCATCATCCCCAAGGGTGTGGAGGTATACGAAATCAACGGCCCCTACTTCTTCGGCATTGCCAACAAGTTTGAGGAACTCATGGCCGCCCTCGACGACCATCCCCGCGTGCGCATCATCCGCATGCGCCGTGTGCCCTTCATCGACTCCACGGGTATCCACAACCTCCAGAACCTTTGTGAGATAAGCCACCGCGAAGGCACCCACATCGTGCTCTCCGGCGTCACCCCCAACGTCTACAGCGTGCTCGAGCACAACGGCTTCTGCCACCTCCTGGGCAAGGACCACATCTGCCCCAACATCAACGTGGCCCTCGACCGCGCCAAGGCCATCGTGGCGCGCCCCATCGCCTGACCCGTGGCGCAACGGCGCGTTACACAACCTTTCAAACGTTAAACGGCGTGACGATTTTTTGAAAAACGGCACGCACGGAATAGCCGGAAACAAGTGTTAAAACGGCCCTCACGGCCCCGCTTTTCCCCCTTCAAGGCATCTGCGGAAAATTCCAAGGCAGCAAATTTTTTTGGGCTGCCTTGGAGTTTTTCGCAGATGCCTTTCTTTTTTCCCTCCCTCCGTGCCTGAAAACGCCCGAAAACCGCATGATATGCGCATATGCGGTGCATAAAATCCGAGAAATCCCCGCTTTTGCGCCGTTTTATGAATAAATATGCACGCTGAGAATCGCGCAGAATCGTGCCACCCATCGTTCGGCAGCTTCCACGGCCGTGGTGAACGTTAAAAACCCAAATAGGGCGTAGCGCATGGGGGCGAACGATGGGGGCGAAGTCTCCTGACTTCGCTTGCGCGAACAAAGCAAAATATGCAGAGAGAATAAAACATTCAAAACAAACAAAACGGCTGCGCCTTATGGCGGCTAAAAAAGGCGCAGCCTTTCGTTTTGAAAGTTCACAACAGTCAGCGTCCTCAAGGGTGTAGCCTTGTTTTATTTGTTTTGAACGTTTTATTTAAAAAAAAACAAAGCGCAGCGTGATAAAGCGTCTGTGAC
>CAVCAV010000289.1:0-2713 GCA_963600165.1 Christensenella sp. UBA1685
TTGGCCTGCCACTTTGCCACGGGACATTCGTCGCCGCCGAGGTGAATGTAGCCGAAGGGGAAGAGGTCGGTCAGCTCGTCTACTACGTCCTTGGCAAACTGTACCGCCTGGGGATTGGCCACGTTGATCACGTCGGGCGAAACACCCTGGTAAAGCCATACGCTGTGTTCGTTCTCAGGGTCGCATGCCAGCATTTCGGGGTAGGAAGCCACGGCCGCCTGCGAGTGTCCGGGAATGTCTACCTCGGGGACAATCTCGATGAAACGTTCGCGAGCGTATGCCACCACCTCGCGTATGTCGTCCTGCGTATAGAAGCCTCCGTAGCGTTCGCCGTCGGGACGTGTCGGTCCCCATCCAAGCACGCGGCTGTGGCGCCAGGCTCCGACGGTGGTGAGCTTCGGGTACTTCTTTATCTCAATGCGCCAACCCTGGTCCTCCGTGAGGTGCCAGTGGAAACGGTTCATCTTGTACGCCGCCATGGCGTCAATGATTTTCATCACCTCCTTCTTGCCGAAGAAGTGACGACCCTCGTCGAGCATAAATCCGCGCCAGCCAAAACGGGGCGCGTCCTCAATCGTTACGCAGGGGAGCGAGAGAGAGTCAGCCCCGTCTACCCGTTGCCCAGCAAGCACACTGCGCGAAGGGAGCAACTGTTGGAGCGTCTGCAAGGCGTAGAAGAAACCAGCGGGACGAGCCGCCTCGATGGAAATCTGTCCTTTGTCCACTTGGAGACGGTAGCCCTCAGCGGGGAGCGAGGCGTTGAGGCGCAGCTGCAACTGTCCCTTGCTCTTGACCGTTTTGAACTGAGTGCCCGTGGCGGCAGAGAATTTGTCGGCAAACCGCTGCAACACGGTGCGCACGCTGTCGCCCTCATAGGCAGGGGCGGAGACGGTGAGCTGAGAGGGGAAGGCGAACGAGCCGCTGCCCTGTTCCACCTTTTGAGGCAGAGGAATGAGCGAAAGCGGCTTCTGTGCAGAAGAAACAAAGGGAAGTACGGCCAGAGCCGCAAGGAAGAAAAGACGGGCTATGCGGTTCATTCGGCGGAGTCGGTTTCGTTAGACAATTTTTCCCAGAAAGCATCGAGATCCGTGTCGAGGCCGGCCATGAGGTCGCCGCTCAGCACGATGGTGTCGTCGTCAACAAGGTAGAGGTCGGCCAGGATTTCGCGGTCCTCGCCGGCAAGCACGTAAGAGTAGGGCTTGAGCACGGCCACGTTCTCCGTTACGTCCTTTATGCGACCGATGGCCTCGGTCAGCACGGGCTGCACGGCGGCGTAGAAGTCCTCGTCGGTGTTGTCGAGCCACTGCTCCACCACGCAGCGCGTCAGCTCGTTCTCATCGTCGTCGAAGATGAGCAGTTCGCCGCTCTCCTGCTTCACTTGCAGCACAATGTCGGTGAGGGGGTAACACTCGGCCTCGGGGGAGAACTTCGAGGCCGCCTTGCGCAGGGCGCGCTCTATCTGCTGATAGGTTTGTTCGTTGGCAATCATGGTAGGGATAGGTGTTTGTGAGGGGCATGGCCCAATGAGAATGTAGGACAAAAGTACATTTTTCCCACCGCCCCCCCAAGCGTAGGCAAGCCTTTGCGCTGCCGAAGTCCCAGCAAAGCCCTTTCCCTACTCAGCCGAACTCTTGCGATAGCTCCATACAGCCCATGCGCTCATGACCGTAGCCGACACCGTCAGAGCCAGCACCTGGTGGGCAACACATGCGAAGTTGCCCCCGCGGATAAACACCGTTCGGATGGCGTCGATGAAGTAGTGCATGGGGTTGACGTAGGTGGTGAGGTAAGCCCAGTGAGGCATAGAACGGACGGGCGTGAACAGACCGCTCAGGAGCAACAGGCAAACCACGATGAACCACATGACGAACACCGCCTGTTGCATGGTGTCGTTGTAGTTGGCAACGACAAGTCCCATGCCGCTAAACGTGAATGCGAGGAGCAGCACAAGGAGGTAGACCAACGCCAAACTACCCGCCGACGTAATGCCGTAGACCGCCCATGCCAGCACGAAGCACACCGACATCACGACAAGAGCAATGAGCCAGTAAGGGATGAGCTTGGAGAGAATGAAAACGAGGCGGCTTACGGGAGTGACGTTGATGGCCTCGATGGTGCCAAGTTCCTTTTCGCCCACAATGTTGAGCGCGGGGAGAAAGCCGCAGAGCAGCATGACGAGAACAGCCATGAGCGACGGAATCATGAACAGCTTGTAGTTGAGATGCTTGTTGTAGAGGTAGAGCGCGGACACGTCCTGCCGGCTTGTCTGCCCCGTGCCCACTGCCATCTCCGCGACGTGCCGCCCAATGATTTTCGCCAGATAGTTGCTGCCCATGCTCCCCTTGGTGCCGTTCACAGCATTGGCCGCCACGAGGACACGAGGCTGCCGACCGAGCTGGACGTTGCGCTCAAAGTGAGGCGGAATCTCTACCACCGCATCGGCGCGAGAGCGTTCCACGTCGGCGAGAGCCTCGTTGTACGAAGTGCGTTGGCCAGCATATACAAAGTAGCGGCTCGACGCAATGCGCTGCACCAGGCGCGCCGAGGCGGCAGAATGGTCGTTGTCAACCACGCAGACCACAATGTTCTTTACCTCCATGGTCATTACCCACGGCATGACGCACATAATCATGATGGGAAACAGAACGATGAGCCGTGGCAGGAAGGCGTTGCGGCGGATTTGCAAGAACTCCTTTTGTAAGAGATATTTCAG
>CAVCAV010000290.1:0-2682 GCA_963600165.1 Christensenella sp. UBA1685
TTCGTGCCGTGACCTGGGCTTACGAGTGGTGGCCTTTCAGGCCGCTCGCCGCACTAAACTAATTTGCGAAAGTTGTTTTGATTAAACGTTGCTCGCCCCCATAGAGAGTTCTCTCACTTCTTTTTCCGTCCGAAGAAGCAGCCCACGTAGGCGTTGCAGTAGTTGATGGAATTGGTGAGCGAGAGGCGGTTGTTGCGATAGGTGTAGAGATGGTTGATGAACGATGCGCCGGCAAACCAGTGGGAGTTGTTCCAAACAAGGCCGAAGCGCGTGGTGCAGTCGAACGAGAAGTTTTTGAGGTCGAGAAGCACTTCGTTGCCTTTGAGCTTCTTTCCCTTCGCCTTACGGATGCCCACGGAGGTCATGAACGAACCGCCGAGCACCCAGTTGCGTGCAAACACCCAATTGTAGGCGTAGCCGCCGCTGAGGTAGTAGTAGTCGTAGTTGACGGATGAGAACTTGAGCTCGTCGATGAGTTTGCTTTCGCTCCCGTCTTCGCCAAGCAGCGAAGCGGGGAGTTTGCGATAGTCGAACGACACGTCCTGGCGGCTGAAACCAAATCCGACCATGGGCGAACCGCAACTCTTCAACTGCTGCGTGCTTTGGTTGTAGGTGGCGGGATAGGAGAAGTGGCGGTGGTTGAACACGTAGTAGGCGCTGAAAGAGAGCACCGTGGAATTCATTCCGCTGAAGTCCGTACCGCGTACGCTCTTGGGCTCCACACCTTGAAAGCCCACGGCCTTGCGAAGGGTGTAGCCGCCCTTGTTCCGCATGTATACGAGGTCGCAACCGAGCATGGAACTGTACAGACGGAAACTCAGTTCACTCGTCTTGCCCAACGAACGGGGGTGCGCCACGTCGAACGTGTATCCGAGGAATATCCATCGCCAACCGAAGTAGGGACCTATCTTCACGCTGGGGTCGGGCTTGGTGAAGATGGCTTGCGTACCCATTTCCTCGTTTCTTCCCTGCAGACGGTAGGTCTGGAAATAGTTGACGTTCTGCACCATCACGGTGAAGTTGTAGTAGTTGGGGGCAATGTAGGTGGTGTCGTAAGCGTCGAAGTTTTTGATGAAACGGTAGATGATGTTTCCCGTGCGCTTGATGCGTTGCTTGAGTTCATGGCGCGGAATCGACGGCAACGTATCGGTCACAGTTACGACGGAAGAGTCGGCCTCGGCGGCAGTGCCGAGCCCGGGAAAGAGGAAGAGAGAGAGGAGGGTGAAATATAGAAGGCGTTTCAAAAGTGTTTGCGGTTTTGGCGGCGAGGGGAATGAAATAAGAATATATATTTGAAGAGGGAAGAATAAAACGGGCAAGACAAACAAAACAAGGCGACGTACTCAAAAGGAGCAAAGACACAGCCTTTTGTTTTGAAGGTTGTCTACTAGTTTAACCTAAAAGCGAAGCCTTGTTTTATTTGTTTTGGACGTTTTATTCTACAATTAGTCGTTTTGGTTTTCAGAACTTGCCGAGGATGCGGTCCACCACCCAGTTGACGGGCGTGGCGCTCACACAGTCGGTGTGGCAGATGGCCTTGTTCTGCAAATGTTCTACCACTTGGCGGATGAGCGGGAGCTGCACATAGCGCGGATTGGGCACTACGATTTCCTGTCGGCCGTTTTCGTTCTGGAGCACAATGGGCTGGTAGGTGAACACGGAGAAGGACAGCGAACCGCGGTCGCCGATGATGTCGATGCGGTCTTCTTTCGCACTTTCGTGTGCCACAAAACACCACGAGCCGCTTCCGGGCAGACCGTCGTCGAAGCGGAACGAGGCGCTCACGGAGTCCTCCGTTTCGTAGAGTCCGCCGCGGTTGGCAGTGAAACCTTCGGCTTCCACGATGGGGCCGAACATTTCCTGAAGGAGGTCTATCTGATGGGGTGCGAGGTCGTAGAAATAACCGCCTCCGGCAATGTCGGCCTGCACGCGCCAAGGAAGGTTGGTGCGGTTGTAGTCGAGGTCGCGCGGGGGAACGGCGAAACGTATCTGCACATTGACCACACGCCCCACGGCCCCTTCGGCCACGAGCTGCTTTACGCGCTGAAAATATGGGAGCGAGCGGCGGTAGTAGGCCACGAAGCAGGGCACGCCCGTCTTCTCGGCTATGCGGCAAATGCGGCAGCAGTCCTCATAGTTCGACGCCATGGGCTTCTCCACATACACGGCCTTGCCGGACTTCATGGCCATGATGGCATAGGTGGCATGGGTGGAGGGCGGTGTGGCAATGTATACGGCATTGACCTCAGGGTCGTCGATGAGTTGCTGGGGGTCGGTGTAGAAACGCTTCACGTGGTGACGCTCGGCATAGGAGCGGGCCTTTTCGGCATTGCGGCTCATGACGGCCACCACGTCGGAACCTTCCACTTCGTTGAAGGCGGGACCGCTTTTGCGCTCTGTCACTTCGCCGCAGCCGATGAATCCCCAATGTATCTTTTTCGTTTCTTCCATGGTCTTCTATTTTGGAATATGCACAAAGATAAGGACAATTATGCAGATGGGCAACGGAAGCGCGGTGTTTTGCGCGGCTTTGGACATTTAGAGAAATGATTGAGGGAACAATGGAATGAACAATTGAGAGAACAATTGAGCGAGCGATGGGGGCGAGGTCTCCCGACCTCGCATGAGCGGCTTTTGCATCCTCTATGGGGGCGACGATTGAATCGTCGCGCTCTACACGGA
>CAVCAV010000291.1:0-2652 GCA_963600165.1 Christensenella sp. UBA1685
TGCTGGTGCTCTTTGTAACAAGATTTTTATGTCGCGGCTTAGTTGTGATCCTGTAATTTACCCAAGTTTCGAATCTGGAATTTGGCATCGTAAATCCCAACGCTTCAATAAAAAAGCGTTAGCATAAAGGTTTCCCTCTGTGCCAACGCTTTCTTGCATTGTGTGTATATACGGGTGGTTCTATAAAATCATACCCCTAATGTGACGCGGGTTTACTTCGTATCTTCCCATTTGGGCGGGGTAAGGCCCATGAGGTGACGGACGAAGAAGTCGTAGCGCTTGTGTTCGCCGAAGTCCTCGCCCATGGTGTGGTGTGCGCCGGGTATGATGACGAGGTCGAAATCCTTGCCGGCCTTGATGAGGGCGTTGGCTACCTGCATGGTGGAGGCGGGGTCTACGTTGTCGTCGAGTTCGCCGCCGACGAGCATAAGGGGGCGCTGAAGGCGCCATGCGTTGTCGACGTTCGAACACTGGCTATAGGTGGAGTCGACGGGGTAACCCATCCAAAGTTCGTTCCACCATATTTTGTCCATGCGGTTGTCGTGGCATCCGCAGGCAGAGTAGGCCGCTTTGTAGAATTCGGGGTGGAAGAGAACGGCGGCGGTCGATTCCTGTCCGCCGGCCGAACAGCCGAAAATGCCTACGCGTGCCGTGTCGAGCGAGGGGTAGCGCTCGGCAGCAGCCTTTATCCAAGCCATGTGGTCGGGGAGTCCGGCGTCCTTGAGGTTCTTGTAGCACACTTCTTCGAAAGCTTTCGAGCGGAACGAGGTGGTCATGCCGTCCACTTGCACCACGATGAAGCCGAGTTCGGCGAGCGAGGTCATCCACCAGTTGTACGGCGTGAACGATTTGGGCACGTATTGGTTGCCGGGACCGGAGTAGATGTATTCAATGACGGGGTATTTCTTCGTGGCGTCGAAATTGGTGGGGCGGTAGATGAGGCCCCACATTTCCGTCTTTCCGTCGCGGCCGGGAGCGTGGAACACTTCGGGCGCTTTCCATCCGTTCTGCACGAGGCGCGAGATGTCGGCTTTCTCGAGCGTCATGGCTATGCTCCCGTCCGACGCGTTGCGGAGCACGCTCACGGGGGCGTTGGTGACGGTGGAGTATTTGTCTACCAAGTATTTTCCGTCGGGCGAGTACCACACCTCGTGGTTGCCTTCTTCGGGGGTGAGGCATTTGAGACCCTTGCCGTCGAAGCCGATGCGGTAGAAATGGATGAGGTAGGGGTCTTCGTTGGCGTTCATGCCGTTGGCGGAGAAGTAGATTATGCGGTTCTCTTCGTCGACACGCTGCACGCCGCGCACGTACCATTTGCCTTTGGTGATTTGGCGTACGGGGCGGCCCGTAGTGCGGTCGTAGAGATAGAGGTGGTTGTAGCCGTCGCGTTCGCTGGTCCAAAGCATCTGCTTGCCGTCGGCGAGGAACTGGCGGAAGATGAGCGGATAGTCGACATATTTTTCTTCTTTCTCTTCCACAAGCGGACGCACGGTGCCGCTTTCGGCCGACATTTCAAGCACACGGTACACTTTGTGGCCGCGTTCGTTGTACTCGAAGGTGATGCCGCGGCTGTCGGCGTTCCATTCCGGTGCCGTCACGTCGAACTGCTGTGAGAAGAGTTCGGTGGAGGGGATGAGCTTCTTGCTGCCGTCGGCCGAGAAGATGCAGGGCACACGGAAGTTGAGCTCGTCGCCGGGCTTGGCATATTCCTGTTTGTGGAGTTTGGGCTGGAGCTGGTCGGTGGGCGACGATTCCACGTAGTAGACGTAGCGCTTCTGTGCGGGGCGTATGCGGGTGGAGCATACCATGCGTGAGTCGGGCGACCAGCTGATGTGGGACGAGTAGTAGTTGCCGGGCGTTCCGTCGAGGCTGAGCTGTGTTTCGCGGTGCGTCTTTACGTCGCGCACGTACACGTTGTCGTTTTTGATGTAGGCTTCCATGGTGCCGTCGGGCGAGGTCACGGCTCCCCAGTCCTTTTCGTCGTCGACCTCCATCCAGTGGCGTGGAGTGGGGGCGGGGGGGACGGTGCCGGTGCGCTCAAGCTGGTCGTGGCTTATGGCATAGGCCCAGTAGCTGCCGCTGCGTGTGAAGCGGAGCGTGTCGGCCGTGGCGTTGAGGCGGCAGTCGCGGAGGTTGAGCCAGCGGTCGTTGACGTCCGTTTCGCCCTGGGTGCGGAGAGCTGCGGCCAGCTTCTTGGCATCGAGCAGGGAGGTGCGGCTGGCGGTGGCGGCATCGATGCGTTCGTAGGTTTCGCCCTCGGGCGTGTTGCGCACGTACCAGAAGCTGCGTCCGTCTTCGGCCCAGTGGGGATTCATGTTGGAGTAGAACACGTTGTTTGAGCTGAACTGGCTTCTCAGCGCATAGGCTCTTTTGTAGTCGGCGGCTGTGCCCTGTGCGAGTGCAGAGGTGGCGAGGAGCAGTCCGGCGGCAAGAGATAGGGTTTGTCTGTGCTTCATATTTGTGTTGTTGCGGATTGTCAATGGTGGAGCTTTGGTTATATGTAGAAAATAAGATAAGCAGTTTGTTGCAGTGGATTTTGTGCGGCGAGCGGCCTGAAAGGCCAGTACCACATAGCCCAGGGCAAGCGAAGCGACACCCTGGGTTAGGATGTTTATAATGGGAATGCGCCCTGAAGGGGCAGCATAATATCTA
>CAVCAV010000292.1:0-2646 GCA_963600165.1 Christensenella sp. UBA1685
CAAGAACATTTATGTTCGTAAGAATAATTCATGGTCAATTCATGGTTCATTCATGATAATTCATGTTTAAAATAGAATGAGAGTGAATTCGTGTAGAGCGCGACGATTCTATCGTCGGCGTCACGGACGCTTTTTCGTGCTTCGCCTTGAAGCTCCGCGCAAGCGACGTCAGGAGACGTCGCCCCCATCGTTCGCCCCCATGCGCTTGCGCCCTCAAAGCACTCCACATTTGCGCATTTGCACATTTGCATATTTGCACATTTTCCTTCCCCTTATCCTCTGTAATCCAAGTAATAATCGTAACTTTGCGCCCAAGTTCCGGTAAGACGGTGCACAGGACGTTGTCCGAGCCACATCTCCACTCTGGGCCGGGTGCCCAATCCGCTCCTACAAGCCAGCATGCGCACACCTCGGAATGTCTCATTATTCACTCATTATTAACAATTTAAATGGAGAACTTAAAGAACATTGCACCCTTGTCTGATTTTGACTGGAATGCATTTGAGAATGGAACCGTTGAGGCTTCACAGAGCCGCGACGAACAGGAGCAGGCTTACAACAACACCCTCGGCCGCGTAAACGAAAACGAGGTAGTTGAAGGTACGGTCATCTCCATCAACAAGCGCGAAGTGGTCGTAAACATCGGCTACAAGAGCGACGGTATCATCCCCGTGAATGAATTCCGTTACAATCCCGACCTGAAAGTAGGTGACACCGTAGAAGTGTACATCGAAAACCAGGAAGACAAGCGTGGCCAGCTTGTGCTTTCCCACAAGAAGGCTCGTGCAAGCAAGTCTTGGGAACGCGTCAACGCCGCTCTTGAGAACAAGGAAATCATCAAGGGCTACATCAAGTGCCGCACGAAGGGCGGTATGATTGTCGACATCTTTGGCATCGAAGCCTTCCTCCCCGGTTCACAGATCGACGTGAAGCCCATCCGCGACTACGACGTGTTCGTAGGCAAGACGATGGAATTCCAGGTTGTGAAAATCAACCAGGAATACAAAAACGTTGTCGTTTCACACAAGGCACTCATCGAAGCTGAACTCGAAGCCCAGAAGCAGGAGATCATCTCCAAGCTCGAAAAGGGTCAGGTGCTCGAAGGTACCGTCAAGAACATCACCACCTACGGTGTGTTCATCGACCTCGGCGGCGTGGACGGTCTCATCCACATCACTGACCTCTCTTGGGGCCGCGTAAACGATCCCCACGAAATCGTAGAGCTCGACCAGAAGCTCAACGTCGTTATCCTCGACTTCGACGAAGAGAAGAAGCGCATCGCCCTCGGTCTCAAGCAGCTCACTCCCCATCCCTGGGATGCCCTCGACCCCAACCTCAAGGTAGGCGACAAGATTAAGGGCAAAGTTGTCGTGATGGCAGACTACGGAGCATTCGTAGAAATCGCTCCGGGCGTAGAAGGCCTTATCCACGTAAGCGAAATGAGCTGGAGCCAGCACCTCCGTTCCGCTCAGGACTTCCTCAAGGTAGGCGACGAAGTGGAAGCCGTTGTCCTCACGCTCGACCGTCAGGAGCGCAAGATGTCCCTCGGCATCAAGCAGCTTAAGGACGACCCCTGGAAGGACATCGAAATCAAGTACCCCGTCAACTCACGCCACCACGCCAAGGTTCGCAACTTCACCAACTTCGGTGTGTTCGTAGAACTCGAAGAAGGCGTAGACGGCCTTATCCACATCTCCGACCTCTCCTGGACGAAGAAGGTAAAGCACCCCTCTGAATTCACTCAGATCGGCGCCGACATCGAAGTTGTCGTTCTCGAAATCGACAAGGACAACCGCCGTCTCTCCCTCGGCCACAAGCAGCTCGAAGAGAACCCCTGGAACGTATTCGAAAACGTATTCACTGAAGGCAGCGTACACGAAGGTACCATCGTTGACCTCATGGACCGCGGTGCCGTAGTTCAGCTCGAATACGGCGTAGAAGGCTTCGCCACTCCCAAGCACCTCGTGAAGGAAGACAACACGAAGGCCAAGGAAGGCGAGAAGCTCCCCTTCAAGGTTATCGAATTCAACAAGGACAGCAAGCGCATCATCCTTTCTCACAGCCGCACTTGGGAAGATCCCCAGCGCACTGAAGAGCGCACCGAACGCAAGCCCCGCAAGCAGAGCGCACGCAAGGAAGAAGCCGTTCCCCAGATTCAGAACCAGGCTGCCACCACTTCTCTCGGCGAAAACGATGCTCTCGCAGCACTCAAGGCCAAGATGGAGAAGGGCGAATAAGCCAACGCTTCAGCACACAACCGTCCGTCCTTTCTAAAGAGGACAGATGACGCAAACCAAAGAAAGAGTCGTTTCCCGAACAGGGAAGCGGCTCTTTTTTGTTTACATGCAAAAGAAATTGCAACGGAAGTGAACGATGGGGGCGAACGATGGGGGCGACGTCTCCTGACGTCGCTTGCGCGAAGTATGCACCGCCTATGGGGGCGACGATTAAATCGTCGCGCTCTACACGAGCTTTTCCAAGTTATATCAAGGGGAGATAGGAATAAAACTTTCAAAACAAACAAAACGGGCTTCGCCTTTCAAGAGTGAACAACAAAACAACTTTCAAAACAAAAAGCTTAGCCTTTATCTCCGATGGAGAACGGATTGTTTTGTATGTTGCTTTATACATGGCGCAGCTTGTTTT
>CAVCAV010000293.1:0-2634 GCA_963600165.1 Christensenella sp. UBA1685
CCTACACAGCCTATTATACAAATGTTTGAATCACATATGAAAAGAACCAGACTTGCCGCTCTGGCGGCCACACTGTGGCTGACATCGGCCCTGACGTCGTGCTCCAGCGAGCAACATTTTACCGACGCCGACGCTCTGCACACCGAAGTGCTCTGCATATCGGCCGAGATGGCCAAAGTGCGCGACTACGTGCCGCTCTATGCCGTGGTGGCCCACCGCGGCTCCACCTTCTGGGCGCCCGAGGAAACGGAGGCGGCCTGGCGATGGGCACGCGAAATGGGCGCCGACTATCTGGAGTCGGACCTCCAGTCGTCGAAAGACGGGGTGGTGCTGGCCAACCACGACGAGAGCCTGCAGCGCACCACCAACGTCGACAAGGTCTACGGCGACAGCCTGCCCTCCACACGCGCCGACTTCTACCGCAGTTTCCGCAACGCCGACGGCTCGCAGCATTTTTCGGAAGACGACATCATGGCGCAGTGCCGGCGCGACAAGGAAAGTTTCGTGCCTTACCGCACCATGTCGTACTACTATCACGAACTGCTTGCGCTCGACGCCGGAAGCTGGTTCAACGCCGCCTGCCCGCAGCAGGCACGCGCTGCGTTCGACGCCAACGGCGGCACACACCTCTATGTGTCGGCCCTGCAGGACCAGATGGCCTATGCCCGCGGACAGATGCTCCGCCGCGACGGCGACACGGGGGAGCGCATGCTGACTTATGGCATAAAGGAGAAATACAAGGACATGACGCTGGAAGAAATCTACCGTGCGGAAAAGCGGACGGTGAAGTGCGACGACAGCAGCGTGGCATACCCGTGCGCACCCTCTTGTATGGACTTTGTGGAGTACGACTTTGCCCACGCCTACACCGCCGACCCCGAGGACACCGGCAACCGGCCGGGCATCTACATAGAGTTCAAGAAACCGGAACTCAACCCCGAGGACATGGAGGTGAGGGTCTACAACCTGCTTGCCGAGAACGGTTGGAACATCGTTACGCAGCCCGAGGGCGACAAGCCGTTCTACGCGGACGGAAAGGTATGCGTAGGCAGCACCAACGGCAAGGTGGTGATGCAGACTTTCTCGAAGGACGCTCTGGCAAGAGCCTACAAGGTGTTTGAAGGGAAGGTGCCCATGTGCTATCTGCTGTGGAAGAGTGCGGCAACGGACGCTGCGTACGACACGCCCGCAGGCTATGCGGCTTTCATCAAGGAGGGACTGGAACTGGGAGCGCACATCATGGGCCCGTCCATCTCGGGCGAACCGAACAACTACAACGAGCTCAACGCTCCCTGGCAGGCGTATCTCATACGGCGCGCAGGCATGCTCAACCATCCTTACACGTTCGACACCACGGAGCAGATGGAGCGCTACACGGGACGCGACGCCTCAAGGCAGTCCACGGAATACGACGGGCTGATGAACACCGAAGTGCCGGCTACGGACTACACCGCAACGGACGCAGCCTCGTCCTCGCCCGTCTTTCTCGACGGCCTGTTTACCAACCGCACCGACCTCACCATACGTTTCCTGACGGACTACGGCTACCGCTGCAACGCGCGTCTGCCCCACCCTTTCCACAACGACCGGGTGTACGACAACTCTGCAGCGCCCGCCGCTGTGCCCGACGCCGTAGAGACCTTGCAAAGGTTGGGGTATTGATTACGGGCTTCGCTGCAAAAGTGCCGGATTTGAGCAATTCAGCCCGCCATTGCTCAAATCCTTCCTCATTTTCCCTGCGCTGCCACCACAAGGGCTTTGGCTTCGTCGCAGAGGTAGGGCATGATGTCGGCATAGGGCACGGTGAACGACACGAGACCGACGGCGTAGCTGGCTATTTCGTATTGCTGATAGACGAACGACACGCCCTCTTTCGTCAGCGCGGGAGTGAATGCGGGCAAGGGGAAATGACCGTCTTCGGGGAGGAAGAGGTAGCTCTTGTAGTCGGTCTCCACGTTTTCCACTCCGCCCTCCTTGAGATAACTGATGACGCCCTTGCGCAGCAAATCCTGCATCTGCATCACCTTGGTGGTGTCCACGGTCTGCGCGAGCGGACGGCAGGAGCGTTTGCTGAGGGTGGTCTCGGTGTAGAGGTACGATCCGTGTGCACCGCCGAGATATGTGTTGTGCGACACGCCGTAGGTTACGTAGCTCGATGTTTCCTCGTGCTTCTTCACCTTCACTTCGCTCAGGAAGTGGGGCATCCAGCCGGGCTCCACGCCTTCTTCAACCATTCCCTTCTGCAGCGAGGCAAAGTAGCGCTTGGTGCCGTCGGTGTAGTGCTTCACCAGAGCATCGGGCTGGTCCACGCTGCCTTGAAAGAGGGGATATTCGGCAGTGGGCACAGGGTCTTCGTTGTTGTAGGGCAGATATAAGGAGGCGAATTCTTTGGCTATGAATTCCTTTACGCCTTTGGCCAAGGCATTGTTCTGTCGGGGGAAGTCCACTTCTGCGGAACACTCTATGGTGGTGTCCTGCTTGGTGGCATAGGTGTAGGCGGGTGCGGTTACGAGCGTGTCGGGTGCGGCAGCTACGGCCACTGCGGGGGCGGCCGGTTTCGTCGGGGTTTTCTCCGTGCTCTTGCAGCTTGCGGCGGAGGTGAGCGCTGCGGCAAGCAGCAGCGTGTGGCAAGTG
>CAVCAV010000294.1:0-2619 GCA_963600165.1 Christensenella sp. UBA1685
CTTCGTGCCGTGACCTGGGCTTACGAGTGGTGGCCTTTCAGGCCGCTCGCCGCGCTTAACAAATTGGATAAGTTTTTATTAAACGCTACTAAATGTATTTTCGCTGCAGCTCAATCCAAAAATCCTTGTGCGCGCAAGCAGTCAAGCAGGCCCTTCGACATCGCCACGCAGTCCTTTGACGTATAGCGGATGTCCGTAAAAATCTGCGCCAACGTTTCGGTACCGTTCACACGCACAAACTCCTGATTGACGGGGAGGTTTTCCTTCTCCTGATAGTCGCGGTCAATGGTTTCGGGCGTCACGGGCTGGTACACTTCATCGTGACGGATAGCCGTAAGGGGCAAACGCTCTGAAACCGCCGGACTTTCATCGGGCCAGCCCACTGTGATGGTAGCCACAGGCATTACCAAACGGGGCAACTGCAATATGTCGACTATCATTTGGGGCTGATAGACCGTAGTGCCCAAGAAGCAGATGCCCAAGCCGTTCTCCTCCGCCAAGTCGCAAAAGCGCTGGCAAAAGAGCAAAGCGTCTGTCGCCGCATTTTGGTAAGACAGGAAATTGTCGTAACCCGGATGTCCCTTACGGCAATTCGCCCACTCCGTGGTGCGGTTGTAGTCGGCACAGAAAGTGAGCACCACCGAAGCGCCGGTCACCATAGGCTGATTGAAATGAGCCGGAGCCAGACGCTTCTTCTGCTCTTCGCTGCGGGTAACCACCACACTGTAAAGCTGAAGGTTTCCCATCGTTTGGGTATGTTCGGCCTCTTGAAGCAGACGGTTCAAAAGACTGTCGTCAACAGGCTCGCTCTTGTATTTTCTTACTGAAGCACGTGTCATAATAGAACTATTTGAAATCTTTCGGAATTACATTTTTACAGCCATCACGCCACCTCGCAGCAGGTGCTTTTGGTCAACGACAAACGGCTGTACAAGTTTTTCGCCGTTAAACGTAACGGACTTTATGGCAGTAGGAAGCGCAGATGCATTTTTCACATGAAGAATAAAACGTCTGTTGTCGTTGAAATACAGTGTAACCACATTAAACGACGGATGTTCAAGCCGATATTCCATTTTGTCTTCCGCGCCCTGGACTTTTTGGGGATACAACCCCATAGCGCACACAATGAAGCGCATGGCTTGTTTTCCGTCAGTATCTTCAGCGGTAGAAGCGCCGCTCATGCTGCCCGCCACATAATGCTTTATCAAAGAGTCTGCATGTACCGCCAGCGTGTCCGCTTCGGGAAGCATCTCGGAAGAGAGTTTTTCCACAAATTCCGAAACGCCCTTGATTTTGCGGAAAGCAGGAACTTGCATCACGCGTTCCAATGCCACATAGAAAGAGGTGCGTAAGGCAGCATCTCTTGTTTCCACTACCAATTTGTCGCTCATACGAGAGTCTGAAGCCGAAGACGAGCGTCCCGTTGTTTTTCGGGAATCGGCAGAAGCAGTCTTGGTAGTTTGTGGCTTGCTTGCCGAACGGGACGTTGTCTGCGAAGAAGCCGAAAGCGTAGTTTTCTTTTGTCTTTCGGAAACTGAAGGGGAAGATTGAGCCACCGTTTTGCTCGCAGCAGAACGCTTGGGGGCAGAAGCCACAAGCGGACCGGTCAAAGCGGACTTGGGCATATGTCCTTCCACTGCGGCATAAGCAGCATCAGCAGAGGCAGACGAAACAGCGGAAACTACTTTAAGCGGTTCGTCCTTCTGTAAGTCAAACGTGAAAACGGCCTTCAATCTCGACTCCCTGTTGCCGTTCTTCAGCGTCACAGATTCGCGACGGATGTTGTAACTGTCAAAGCATTTTGAGAAACGGGCATAATAATAAAGCGTAGGCTCCGTTGCCGATTTCCGTTTCTTGAAAGCACAGATGGTCTGATGGTCAACAAAGCGGACAGACATATTTTCCTCGTCCAAATCGTTCAACGCATGGTCAATGTCTATCAGGAAACCCTTCTCCGCCACCGTGTCGGGAAAGACATAAGTCTGCTCCGCCAAGCTACCGTGCACTTTCACATTGGCTTTGATGCCATAACGGTTGAGAAAGAAGTTCAAGTCGCTTTGAGCGGTATGTTCTTCGGTCTTATTCAAGTTGTTATAGCTTGAGGCATAAGCCATATACTGCGTAGAGTCCTTCTCGCCCACATACACCAATATGGGGCGGCCAATAAAAGGCATCTGCAAAAATCCATTGAGATTTTCAGTCCCCATGCTCTGCATAAAGCCGCTGAAGAAATTGTCGCGGTAGGCAGATGTGGATTGCTGCGAAGCGTTCTCGTGGAAATGAAACAAAGGAAAAACCGCCTGTGCTTGAGCGGTAAAAGAAACGAACACAGAAGAAACGACAAGTGCGGACTTTATTATCGAGTTTCTCAACATGGGATTTTGGACGTAGAAATGAATGCTTGAGTAATGTTTCTACAAAAATAGCAAAATATGCGTAGATGTCCAAAGGAAATTCAGGGCTACAAGGGTGTGGTAAGGCGAGAACGACGAGAACGGCGGTTGTGCCATATATGGAGCGAGCGGATAGCGAACGATGGGGGCGAAGTCTCCTGACTTCGCGTTCTACACGGCTGCGCCCTCTATGGGGGCGACGTTTGAAACGTCGCGTTCTACACGG
>CAVCAV010000295.1:0-2496 GCA_963600165.1 Christensenella sp. UBA1685
GGCGCTTCGCGAATGTGCAAATGTGCAAATATGCAAATGTGCAAATGAGCTGCGCTGCAAATGCGCCCTCTATGGAGGCGACGTTTGAAACGTCGCGTTCTACACGGCGCTTCGCGAATGTGCAAATGTGCAAATATGCAAATGTGCAAATGAGCTGCGCTGCAAATGCGCCCTCTATGGAGGCGACGTTTGAAACGTCGCGTTCTACACGGCTTTCAAACGACACTTTGAGGGCGCAAGCGCATGGGGCGAAGTCTCCTGACTTCGCACGGGCGAGGTTTGCAATTAGCCGTGTAGAGCGCGACGATTTAATCGTCGCCCCCATAGAAGGCGCAGCCGCTCATGCGAAGTCAGGAGACTTCGCCCCCATGCGCTGTCGCCTCCATCGTTCGCCCATAGAAGGCGCAGCTTATTTGCACATTTGCATATTTGCACATTTGCACATTCGCGAAGCGATGCATTCGCGCAGCGCGCGCTATTTCCAGTTCTTGTACGGATTGGCGCGGAGCGAGGAGTTGTAGTACTTTCTGTCGCCCGTCACCTCTTCGCCGAGGAAGGGTGCGCGCTCGTAGGGTTCGTCGGGAGCGCCGAGCTCCACTTCGGCCACCACGAGGCCTTCGTTTTCGCCGTAGAACTCGTCCACCTCGTAGGTGTGGTTGCCAACGGGCACGAGCCAGCGTGTTTTGTCCACGATGCCCGGTTCGCAGAGGCGGAGCAGGGCGATGGCTTCTTCGTGGGTGATGGGTTTCTCAAACTCGTAGCGCGAGAGTCCGCCGTCGAGCGAAGGGCCTTTGATGGTGAGGTATCCCTGATCGTCGCGAAGGCGCACGCGCACCGTCCGTCCGCGTCCGCTGCAGATGTATCCCTGTATGATGTGGCTGTGGCTCGTGGAGAGCTCCTTGTAAGGACCCGTCACGAGAAATTTGCGTTCTATTTCGAGTGCCATTTGTTGCTTAGATTTTGTTTGTATATGGCGCGTCGCGTTCCATACGTATATGTCACGAACATATTTCGTATAGAACGCGACGTTTTAAACGTCGCCCCCATGGAGGGCGAAGCCGCGTAAACCCGTCTGTGACGGTTACGACAATGCGTAATAGGCTATCACTGCCAGCACCGCAATAAGCAGCAGTGCGATGACTATTCCGCTCACTACGCGCTTGGCCTGACGTTCCTGTTTAGCCTCGAGGGCTTTTCTCTTTAGTTTCGTAGCGTTGTTCATGGTTATTGTATTTTTGTGGGTGATGTATATTCTGCCGTGCTCAGTCCTCCTTGTTGGCGTCCTGTTCGGAGAACTCCATGAGGTAGGCTTTGATGAAGCCGTCTATCTTGCCGTCCATCACGCCGTTTACGTCGCTCGTCTGGAACCCCGTGCGGTGGTCCTTTACGCGGCGGTCGTCGAAGACGTACGAACGAATCTGGCTGCCCCATTCAATCTTTTTCTTTCCGGCCTCAATTTTCGCCTGGGCGGCCTTGCGCTTTTGCAGCGCGCGGTCGTAGAGTTGCGAACGCAGAAGGCGCATGGCGTTCTCGCGGTTCTCGAGCTGCTTGCGGCTCTCGGTGTTCTCAATGAGGATTTCCTCCTCCTCGCCCGTGTCGGGGTCCTTGTACATATAGCGCAGGCGCACACCCGTTTCCACCTTGTTCACGTTCTGGCCGCCGGCGCCGCCCGAACGGAAGAGGTCCCAGCTGATGCGCGAGGGGTCGACGTAGACTTCAATGGTGTCGTCCACCAAGGGGGTGACAAACACGGAGGCGAACGACGTCATGCGCTTGCCCTGTGCGTTGTAGGGCGACACGCGCACGAGGCGGTGCACGCCGTTCTCGCTCTTGAGGTAACCGTAGGCCGAGTCGCCTTCTATCTCCATCGTCACCGTCTTGATGCCGGCTTCGTCGCCGTCCTGAAGGTGGGAGATGGTGCATTTGTAGCCGTGGGCTTCGGCGTAGCGCATGTACATACGCATGAGCATCGACGCCCAGTCCTGGCTTTCCGTGCCGCCGGCGCCGGAGTTGATCTTCAGCACGCAGTCCATCGAGTCTTCCTCCTGGCGCAGCATGTTGCGGAGCTCCAGTTCTTCAATGGCCTCGGTGGCTTTGGCGTAGGCCGTGTCGACCTCCTCTTCCGTCACCATCTCTTCTTTGTAGAAGTCGAAGGCCAGGGCGAGTTCGTCGACGAGGGTTTTCACCTCTTTGTAGCCGTTGATCCATTTCTCTATGCCTTTCACCTTCTTCATCTGTTCTTCGGCGCGCTTGGCGTCGTCCCAGAATCCGGGGTCTTGCGTGCGCAGCTGTTCTTCTTCGAGCTGCATCTGCTTGGCGTCTATGTCGAGGTAGCGGTGGAGAGCTTCCACGCGGTTTTGTGCATCTTTGAGTTGGTCGGATGTAATCACGGGTCTTTTTTTGCTTTCTTATTGTTTGTGTGTTGGAATGGAACGATGGGGGGCGCTTCGCGAATGTGCAAATGTGCAAATATGCAAATGTGCAAATGAGCTGCGC
>CAVCAV010000296.1:0-2496 GCA_963600165.1 Christensenella sp. UBA1685
TACGATGCCACGGCTTTCAAACTTCCAGACGGTTCAAAACTCGATGCTTTAATCCGTCAGTTGCCCGGTGTAACAATGAACGACGCAGGAGAAATCTTCGTCAACGGACGCAAAGTAGACGAACTTCTTCTGCAGTCGCGCACCTTTATGGGCGGCAACAAAAAGGTGCTGATGGAAAACCTTCCCTATTTTACAGTAAAGCACGTCAAAGTCTATGAGCGCCAAAGCGACTTGGACCGTCTGCTTGATCGCAAAAGCCAAAATGCAGACTATGTAATGGACGTCAATCTTAAAGATGAATACAGACATGGATATATCGGCAACATTGAAGCTGCAGGCGGAACAAACCACCGATGGCTCGGGCGCGGTTTTCTGCTCTACTTCATGGACCGCCTGCGTTTTACGCTCTATGCCAACGGCAACAACGTGAACGAAAAACGCCATATCGGCGAAGCAGGTTCATGGCATCCCGACAAGATGCCACGCTCGCTGTTGACCACGCGCAGTGTCGCTGGAGAAATCGACTATCAATCCGACGACAAGAACACGAAAAACAACTTTGTGTTTGACTTCACATCCTCACGCACCAATGCGGAAAAGCGCCAACGCAGTGAACTTTTCCTCGACGGCGGAAGTCCTTTCTCTACGATGCTCTCTTCCTCGAGGAGCGGGGAGGACGTGTGGAGCATAAAAAACGCTTTCGATTATCTAAAGCCTCTTCATTTCTCATTACATCCGGTGGTTGAACTCAAGTATCGAAAATACAACGGACGTTTCAACTCTTGCCGCGAAGACTACAATGCTGCGGAAGGAGATGTAAACACACGTTTGACAACGGACGGGTTCAATGATGGCCATGCATTGTCAGCAAGTTTGTCTTCAATGAATTCATTCATTCTGAACAATAAGAGAGCACTCCTCTCATCGCTTGACATAAGTTACAGCAATGACAAAAACGAATTGGCCCGCCGTTACCAAACATACTACACCTCAGGCGCAGCCAATCAAGTACAGCGTAACGTTTCTGACTACAAAGACCGCAGAACGTTTGCCAGTCTGTATTTGTCAATGACGCATTACATCTCAGACCATTTCAAGATTGAAACGACCGACCAAACGTCTTTCGACGACAGATACACCCACGACTGGCTCTACCATCCCGACACGCTTCTTCTCCCCTCGCAAATTGACGCACTGAAAGCTACAACAGACGCAAGAAATTCCTATACAAGCAAAAAGCGCATGGTCTACAACATTCCGTCCGTCACGTTTGCATATACGAAGAATATCAACGGTTATATGGGAGAGCCTAACAATGCGGACATATTGAAGTTGTCTCTTTACGGATTCATCCATCACACACGCTTAAACTATATGCGCGGCGCCATTGATACGCTTGCGAAAGAACTGGTATGCTATGTGAATCCCACATTGAGTTGGGCATACTACCACAAAAACCGCATCCAAGAGAAACTGAACATTTCGTTGGGCTACAACTATTCTCCGGCCAGTTTGATGAATCGCATCAACATCGTGGACGATGCCACACCTCAGGTAGTTGTCTTGGGAAATCCCAATTTGAAGGGCAAATCCGAAACAAAGTTCTCGCTTGACTTCACCGACAACTACTCAAAGCATAAAGGACAAATGTATCACCTCAGTGCTTTCTTCACCTATCACCACAGAAACGAAGCACAGTCCGTGAGCTACAATCCACAGACCAGCGTATACACCTACATGCCCAAAAACGTGAGCGGGGCCTACGAAGCCCAGACCGCATTCGACTTCTCGCGTGCCCTGGACAAGGAACAGCACTGGCTATGGCAAACCAACAGCAAGGTGAACTATCTCCATTCACTCGACTACACTATGTTTTCGGGTGAAACGGAGAGCCACGAAAATGCCGTCAACACGCTCTACATGAACGAAACTGCCTGGATACAATACAGCAAAGACGCACTTTCTCTCCGACTGAACGGCAATTTCGGATGGCGTCATTCCGAGGGTAAAATGCGCGATTTCTCCACGCTCAACGCATTCGACTGGAACTACGGACTCTCTGCCCGCTACACGGTGCCCCGCATCAAAACCACCATATCCCTCGATGCTACGCTCTACAGCCGACGAGGCTACGGCAATGCCGCATTCAACACCGACGACTTCGTGATGAATGCCTCCCTAAGCCAGTCGCTGTGCAAAGGCCGCATTATAGCAAGCATAGAAGCGTTCGACCTGTTCCACCAACTCTCCGCCACGCAGTATGAGGTCAACGCACAGGGCCGCATAGAAACGTGGCAGAAGTGCCTGCCCAACTATGTGATGCTGCATTTGCGTTGGAACTTCTACAAGAATCCGAACAAGAACCGCTAAGCGATTAAGCAATGTTTGAAAAAATAACGTACCAGTTGTCAGCAGAGATTATTGCGCGGCGAGCGGCCTGAAAGGCCACCACTCGTAAGCCCTGGTCACGGCACGAAGTGACGCGGCCAGGGTATA
>CAVCAV010000297.1:0-2495 GCA_963600165.1 Christensenella sp. UBA1685
TTCTTCATTGGGCGGTTGGATAGGGGTAATAATTGTTCAAGATGGATAGCAAAAGGCGGGATTTTTGCTAAAAATTCGTCAACGGAGCGCAGATGACGAGTTTTTTGAGAGTTTGACGATTTTTCCAATCATCGCTTATAGGCCGGCGTTGTACTTTTGCAGTGTAAAGAAAAGGCAAGCGCCCGTCAATGAGAGTTTGTAATGGCGTGGCGAAGCCCTTCTTTTGATTTGATAAAATGCTAATCTGTTTACGCAAGCCTGTGAAGGTCAGCGTGACGTCTTTCCCCCGCGTGCTTCGGCACAGAGGGAAGATCAGTTTCAAGAATTTGTTTTTTCATGCTATTTGTTAGTTAAAGTTCTCGGAAGCGCGTTGGCTGTTGAAGCCGGTGCGCTCTTTTTTTGTGCATATGTGAGCACAAAGGGAGCACCAGAGGGGGCGAAAATCTGTTCAAAAGGGCGAAAAATTCGGCATGAAGCAGGGAAAAGCGTTCAAAAAGGGGAGAAAAGATTTGTCAATCGTCAGAAAGACAGTAACTTTGCAGCCGCTATCGCAAAGGTAGCAACTGTTTAATCCAATTCAACGTTACACAATGTACTTAGATTCTGAAAAGAAGAAAGAGATCTTTGGCAAGTACGGACAGTCTAATTCGGACACGGGTTCTGCAGAGAGCCAGGTGGCCTTGTTCTCTTACCGTATTGCCCACTTGACGGAGCACATGAAGCAAAACCGTAAAGATCATACGACTGAACGCTCACTCGTTAAGATGGTAGGTAAGCGCCGCGCGCTCCTCAACTACCTCAAGCGCAAGGACATCGAGCGTTATCGTGCCATCGTGAAGGCTCTCGGTCTGCGTAAGTAATCTGCTTCGCAACTCCGCCGCCGTTCACAGGCTAAAAAGAAAAAGCAATCCCCGCTGCACGCCAAGCGTTGCAGCGGGGATTTGTCGTTTTTGGGCATGAAAGCGAACGATGGGGGCGAAGCCTCCTGACTTCGCATGAGCGAGGCAAGCATTCTTTTATAAAAGTTACTTTATACGCTCATGCGAGCTCGGGAGAGCTCGCCCCCATCGTTCGCCCCCATCGCTCGCATGCATCGTTCGCATGCATCGTTCGCCCCATGGTGCGGTGCTACTTCGTCACTTCCTTGATGCCGGTGGGGGTGCGCACTATGGAAACGTTGCCGCAGCGGTAGAAGGCTTTGGAGTCGACGTAGGCGACGGACTCGGGGATGTAGGCCGTTTTGAGTTTGGGACAGTTTTCCACGGCGTAAGCCTCAATGCGCTGGGTGCCTTCGGCCACAACGATTTCTTCTACGCTGCTGAGATTGGTGATGACGTTTTTCTCCATCGTCTTCATGGCGCGGAGTTCAAGGCGCTTGATGGCGGTGGGGATGTAGTAGGGTGTGGTGCCGGAAGTGCCTTTGTAGACCACGCCTTTATAAGAACTGAGCTTTTTGCTGTTCGGGTCGACGAACACTTCGGCCAAGTGTTTGGTGAAGGAACTGAGCGACTCGGGCTCGGAACCGAAGGAGGAAATGTTCTTGCCGATGTAGAGCTGCGTGACGTTGGAAGGCATGGCCACGGAGGGGTGGAACGAACCTATGCGCAGTCCGCTTACGCTCCAGGGCACCACTATGTAGGCGTTGGGCGTGGCCTTCACCTGCTGCACGTTGAGGTCGTTGTCCTGATAGTTGTAGACGAAGTTGTCGTCCTCGAAGAGCGTGATGTCGAGCCGTTGGGGGATGAGTTTGCTTTGGTAGGACGTTACGCTTTGGGCGTCGAACTGCTGGTTGTTGGTGGGGTCGCTGACAATCCATTTGTCGCCGGCATAGACGTAGTTCCAGGCGTGTCCGCCGATGGTGCCGAGCCATCCGTTGGCAATGAAGCAGGGAATGCCCTGCGTGAGACACATCGTCTTGAGCAGATTGGCGTAGCCCTGGCAGATGCAGCGCTTGTTTTGGAACACTTCGTAGGGATTGAGGTAAGCCTCGCCGTCGTTGGCGTAGGTCATGTTTTTGAAAATCCAACTGAAGATGTTGGCGTAGGTGTCGTAGTCGTTGTCGGCTTTGAGATTGGTGTCGACAAAGGTTTTTATTTCTGCAAACTGTGCGTCGGTGATGGAAGTTTCGCCCATGCCGAGCGCGCGCGACTTGTCGAGTTTTTCCAGAATCTGCCACACGGCTTTTGCCGTAGTGGTACTGAGCATTTTTGCTCCGTCGCCCTCGGGAAAGAGTTGTTCCTGATAGTCGGTGGAGGCGTCGGCTGTGGCCACGCCTTGTTCGGGCTTCACGCCTTCAGCAAGGTCGGAAGTGCATGCCGTAAGGAGCATGGCTGCGGGAAGGAGATAGCTGATCAGTTTCATGAAGGTATAGGTTTGTTATAAGGGAGATATAAGATATTTAGCAGTATCAAATAGAAGTAGCCCAATTTTGAACATTGGTTTTTGCGCGGCGAGCGGCCTGAAAGGCCACCACTCGTAAGCCCAGGTCACGGCAC
>CAVCAV010000298.1:0-2465 GCA_963600165.1 Christensenella sp. UBA1685
CGGCGTGGGTCCCATGACCATCACCATGCTCATGGCCAACACCCTCGAGGCATATAACCGCAGGGTGGGGAAGAAATAAGGAAAAATCAGATATTGATTCACCCCGGTTCCGTAAAGCGCGGAGAGCGGCCTGAAAGGCCAGCAAGAACATAGCCCAGGGCAAGCGAAGCGACACCCTGGGTCACCGCATCCACCCCCGAATGCACGCCCTGAAAGGGCAAAAGAATGGCTACCCCGCCGCAATGTTCCCGAAATAGACATTCTGTTGCCCTTTCAGGGCGCAGATTTGTTGGGGAATCTTTACCCAGGGTGTCGCTTCGCTTGCCCTGGGCTATGTTCTTGCTGGCCTTTCAGGCCGCTCGCCGCGCAAATGCCGTAAATGTTATTCTTCATTACATACCCATATGAAAAAAATCGTATTGTTTTTCGCCATCGCCGCAATGTTGGGTTGTGGACAGAAGGGCAAGGACGGTGGTGCGGCCACGGGCGACAGCACCGCTGTGGCTCAGGAAGCGGTGGACACTGCCGACGTTGAGGCTGCCACGAAGCAATTGAAGGCCATCTATGCCGACGTGTTCGGATGGTATGCCCGTGCGGAAAAGGACGTGACGCTTATGGACGCCATGCCCGACTTCGATGCACGTTACCTTTCCTCTTCCTACCTTGCACTCAAGAAGCAGGTGGAGAAGAAGGACGGTGCCGATGCGGAAGAGGGCATGATAGGCTTCTTCGACTCCGACCATTGGGTGTGCGGCCAGGACTTTTCCGACCTTTCTTTCAGCGTGAAAAGCGTGAAGGCCACCGGCAAAGCCCAGTGCCTTGCTGAAGTGGAGATAAAGAATTGCGGCGCGGTTGTCAATCTTACCCTTGTTCTCGTTGAGGAAAAGGGCGAATGGAAGATAGACGACTTTGTCACGGACGGAAGTTCGGAGAAGGAGAGCATGAAGGAGTATGTGGGCGAGGGAATGAACTAATGTGCAAATGTGTCGCTTCGCGAATGTGCAGATGTGCAAATGTGCAAATGTGCAAATGAGCTGCGCTTTACACCGCGTATGGAGGCGACGATTGAATCGTCGCGCTCTACACGAACTTCAAAAGATATTTGAGGGCGTTAGCGCATGGGGCGAAGTCTCCTGACTTCGCTTCGCCGTGTAGAACGCGACGTTTCAAACGTCGCCTCCATAGAGGGTAGAAACGCCGCGCAAGCGAGCTCGGGAGAGCTCGCCCCCATCGTTCGCCCCATCGTTCGCCCCATCGTTCGCCCCTATGCTTAGATCTTTATTTTAAACCCAAGTTACGATGAAGAGACTTTTTCTGTTTTTAATAGCCGCCGTGGTGGCATTCAGCAGTTGCAGCCACACGGCGGAAGAGGCGTTGCCGAAGCCTGAAGGCAGTCTGGACTGGGCCGACAGCACGCTGTGGTTCGAGGGCCAGACGCGGCTCGCTGCTATAGACGCCGACCGCATCGACGTGTTCTATCTCCTCCCCACCTGTCTTTCGGCATGGACCGACAGCAACGGCGTTACGCAATACAATGCCGACCCTTCCCTTGCCGCACACCGACAGGCGTGGCAGCTCTCTGCCGAACTCGCCGACACCATCTTTGCCACCCGTGCCAACCTCTTCCTCCCTTACTACCGCCAGGCCGTGTTCGACGCCCTTGAAGGCGAACACGCTCCTGCAGCCGTTGCCACCGCCACCAAAGATGCCGAAGACGCTTTCGACTACTACATCAAGCACTACAACGGCGGCCGCCGCTTCGTCCTCGCCGGCTATTCGCAGGGCGGCCAGATGGTGAAAGCCCTGCTCAAGCACATGGACGACGCCACCTACAGTCGCCTTGTTGCCGCCTACATCGTGGGCTACGGCGTGACGGCAGCCGACACCCTCGTGCAGAGCGGCCACCGCACCTCCCACATCCGTTTGGCACAGGGTGCTACCGACACGGGCGTGACCATTGCCTTCAACAGCGTGACGACGACGGATGCCATCTGTCCGTTGCTTTGCCGCGACAACGTGGCGTGCATCAATCCCGTGTCGTGGACCACGTCGTCCACCCCCGCCGTACTCCTCAAGGCCGGCGCTGCGCCCAAGGCTCAAGACGCTCGTTTCCCCTATGGCACCGCCGTGGTGGCCAGCGATGCTGCTGCCGACGTCACGGTGAGCGTGGATGAGGCAAATCATGTGCTGCGTGTGGACAATATCGATTCTTCGCGCTACTTCTTCTCCCCCCTGCAGAGTTTCTTCTCCGTGGGAAATTTGCATTTGCAGGAACTCTTCTTTTATGGAGAGAGTTTGAGGGAGAATGTGGCGCTTCGCGCGAAGCAGCGCTAATGTGCTAACGATGAAGCGAACGATGGGGGCGAAGTCTCCTGACTTCGCAGGGGCGAAAATGTATTTATGAATTGTTCGTGTAGAGCGCGACGATTTAATCGTCGCCTCCATGGGCGGGCGCATGCCGTGTA
>CAVCAV010000299.1:0-2408 GCA_963600165.1 Christensenella sp. UBA1685
TTTTTTTGTCTATGGGGGCGAACTATGGGGGCGACGATTTCCCCTCCATGGGGGCGACGATTGAATCGTCGCGCTCTACACGGCCATCTCGCCCTCATCGCGACGTTTCAAACGTCGCCCCCACACGCGGCGCACACCGCTTCGCCACAAACCATCGCTTATCTATCTCCATTATTACCAAAAACGCACTTTTTCGTACTTTATGTTTGCTATATACGTACAAATCAGTACATTTGCCACCAACATTAACCATTGCTTAACAGTTTACCCCCCCCCATTCTTGGGTAACGGCCCACGGGTGCGTACCGCACATTCCTCCCACCGGCCAGCTGCGAAGCCACCGCATTTAATCCCCGAACAGTAGGACACAGAGAAGAGAGTCGACGCAGAAGCCATTCCGCGCCGCCCTCTTTGTCGTCTTATAGGGTGAACAATTGAGCGAACGATGGAGCGAACGATGGGGCGTAGTGCATGGGGCGACGATTTTCCCCTCCATGGGGGCGACGATTGAATCGTCGCGCTCTACACGGCCCATTCCTTCATCCTACCCAATATAAAATAACAGACTGCTTTTCCTTCCTGCGAAGTCAGGAGACTTCGCCCCCATCGCTCGACAGTCCAATCTGCAAATAACAATCACACAATATAAACCATCCGATATGATGAAAAAATCTATCCTCCTCATGCCGCTGGCAGCCATGCTCGCCGCCAGCTGCTCAAACGACGACAACCTTGCCAACGACGGCAAGGGCAACGGCAACGGCGGCGACGCCTACGTGGCCGTCAGCATCCAGCTCCCCACCACCAAGGGTACGCGTGCCTACACCGAACAGTTCAATGACGGCCTCGAAGCCGAGTACAACGTGAAGGACGTCACCATCCTCATCTTCGACTCCAGCGACAACTTCGAGCAGTACTACTCCACCGAGAACGGTTCGCTGTCTAAGTTGACTTTCCAAACTAACAGCACAACCACCGACAACATCACCTCCACCGCCACCACCGTGCCCCTCCGCGTGACCAACAGCGGCGAAAAGCGCATCGTGGCAGTGCTCAACAACAACAAGAAGTTTGACTTCTCAACCCTCGCCAAGCTCGAAGACCTCACGAAGATGCTCAACACGAGCCAGAACAACACCAACAACTCTTCTGAAAACTTCGGCTCGTACACGACCTCCAAGGACGACGGCTGCTTCTTCATGACCTCCTCGCCCTACATCAGCAACAACGCCCTCGTAACCTACGCCACCGTAATGCCCTCTACCACGGCACAGGCTGCACAGGCATCTGGCAAGCTCGGCCACATCTACGTGGAGCGCATCCTCGGAAAGGTGTCTTTGGAGACTCCCTCAAGCAAGAACTGGGGAAACAGCGACTGGACCTACACCGTCCCCACCAGCGTCCACGGCTCGGAAAGCGCCTACGCCGGTGCCTCTGTGAAGTTTGAAAACTGGATTCTCGACGTCACCAACAAGTCGTCCTACCTCCTTCGCAACGTGCCCGAAAGCAAGGTAACCAACTCCGGCGACTGGACCAGCGTCGCCAACCTCATCGGCAGCGAACAGACTCAGGGCAGCATGAAGCGCATTTACTGGGCTGAAGACCCCAACTACGACTCTCAGGCCAACACCGGAGGCACAACTGCTACTTCAAACGTATCCGCCGGCCTCTTCAACACCCTCGCCGCCGATGCCGTAGCCAGCGTGAACGGCGACCTCGCCGTGCCCCAGTACTGCTTCGAGAACACCTTTGACACCGACAACATGCGCAAGGACCGCACCACCCGCGTCCTCTTCAAGGCTCAGTTCACCCCCAAGGGCATGACCGCCGGCCAAACCTGGTTCACCCTCGGCGCCAGCACCACGCCCCGCAGCGTTGCCGACGTGAAGGCTCTCATCGAAAAAGCCCAAGGCATCACCGGCTATAGCCTTGTAGAAAACTGGGAAAAAAAGCTCACCTGCACGTCTACGGCGCTTCCTGCTGATGCGTTCACAGCCAAACAAGGTTCAGATGCCATCTCCCAAGATAGCCTAAGCGCCATCAACTCCGCCATCGGTGCCCTCAAGTGCTACATCGGCGGCGAGTGCTACTACGTGGGCCGCATCCGCCACTTCGACGATGCAACGAACGGCTACTCCGCAGGCAAAGAAGCATACACGAGTGTAGACCTCGGCCGCTACGGCATAGTCCGCAACAACTGGTACCAGCTCACCGTCAACACCGTTTCGCAGCCCGGTACCCCCAGCATCCCCGTGCCCGACAGCAGCATCGACGACGACAACAACTACTACATCGACTGCGACATCAACATCCTCTCTTGGGCCGTCCGCGAACACGGATTTGACTTCTAAGACCCGCCCATGGGGGCGACGATTGAATCGTCGCGCTCTACACGGCATCTCCGCGCT
>CAVCAV010000300.1:0-2390 GCA_963600165.1 Christensenella sp. UBA1685
TTGAGCATTTCGGCGTAGCCCGAACGCAGGTTCTTGTCGTCGAGCGTGCGGAGAAACTCCGTGTCAATCACCACTGCCGTGGCGTCGCAGAAGGCGCCCACTTCGTTCTTCAGTCCGTTGAAGTTGATGCCCGTCTTTCCGCCCACGGCGGCGTCGCACATGGCGAGGAGCGTGGTGGGGATGTTGACGAACCTTATGCCGCGCTTGAAGGTGGCTGCGGCAAAACCGCCGAGGTCCGTCACCATGCCGCCGCCGAGGTTCACGAGGAGCGAGCGGCGCGAGGATTTGGCCTGGCTGAGCGAGGTCCACACGCCGGCGAGCGTCTGGAGCGTCTTGTGGTTGTCGGTGGCGCCGACGACGATGTGCTCCGCTCCCTTCAGCGCGGGGCAATCGGCGAGGAGCGGCGCGCAGAGTTGTTCGGTGGTGATGTCGGTGAGGAGGAATATGCGGTCGGGGGCTACGGCGGTGCACAGGGCATCGACCTCCGCGCAGATATTTTTTGAGAAGATTACTTGCTGCATGGTGTTCGGTTTTTGTGTGGAGGGGACGCTTCAGTTGAGTTCGAAATCCTCTATGGCCTTGCGGTAGTGGAGGGGCATTTCGGCAGACTGCTGCGTCTTGAGGTTGAAGCATACCATCACCGTGGAGCACTTGCACATCACGTCGCCGGTGACGGTGTTCACGGCGCGCTGCTGGAGCGTGAAACTGCGGTTGCCGATGTGCGACACGCGCGTTTCCACCACGATGCTTGCACCGTGGAAAATGGGGAGGATGAAGTCGGCGTTGATGTTGGCAATCACGGGCACCACGTCCTGCTGGCGGTAGTCCACCTTGAGCACGTGGGAGAGGTATTCTTCCTTGCCCAGGTCGTAGTAGGCAAAGTAGGCATTGTTGTTGACGTGTCCGTAGCGGTCCACGTCGCTGAAACGTATCTGTACCGGAATGCTGTGGTGGTATACTTCCGGAGCTTCGTCGATGTTGGTCATAAGTCAGTCGAAATAGGTTTTGGCAATGGAGGCGAACCTCATGCGGTCGGGCACGAGTTCCATGGTGTCTTCGTCCACTTTGCAGAGGCTGCGAATGGCGTAGATGCCCTCTTCTTCGTCGGTGCCGCGGCGGCCCACGTTGGCAAAGAGGTGGTTGCGGGCGTCGATGATGCGCACTGACTCGTTGTTGTAGTCGGGGGCTTCGGTGCAGAGCCGCAGCTGTTCGCGGACGAAAGCTTCGAGGGTGTCCACGAATTCCTTTTTGTCGTCGTACATGTAGACGTAGGGGTTAGAGTGGAGATTTTTTAAAAGAAAACGGCATTTCCCCTTCTGCTTCAACGGCTGTCGGGCAGGCGTGGGGTGCCAATGGTTGCAAAGGTATTAAATTGTCATCACTTACTGCTCAGACGGCGTGCGTTTTTAGAAATGTTCAACTGTGGGGGTATTGGACATGTTTACGCGCGCGCACGCGTATACACCGAAGTTTGTGCAAACTGCTGTCAGCCTTCACTCCGCTTCGCGAATGTGCAAATGTGTAAATGAACTGCGCGACAAATGCGCCTTCTATGGGGGCGACGTTTGAAACGTCGCGTTCTACACGGCACTTTGAGGGCGCAAGCGCATGGGGGCGAAGTCTCCCGACTTCGCATAACGGACAGAATCTTGCAAAGCGACGTTTGAAACGTCGCTTCCAAAGAGGGCGTATGAAGCCTGACAGAACAAGAAACGTATACACAAGTTTTGCTTTATTAAACATTTGCTGACGCCTGTGGCCGTGACCGATTTTTTATGGGCCGTGACGAGAATTTACACTCTGCAGATTTTTTGCTGTCACCGACGGGGAAGTTTGTAACACTTGTATATCAGTGTTTTAAAAGAAATATGAGCTGCTCGGCTGACAGATGACGGCAACTTGCACAAACTTCGGTGTAATGCGTGCGTATGCGTGCGCGCGAAGCAGACGTCAGCAGAGGAAATGCTGCCTCTTCAAAAGCGTGAATATCTGCAAAAAACTTTCTGCGAGCCCAACGGTTTGGGAAGGCGGGGAATTCTTACGGCGTGCCTTGGAATTTTTACGGCGTGCCTTGGTCGAGCGATGGGGGCGTAGCGCATGGGGGCGAAGTCTCCCGACTTCGCTTGTGCAAATGTGCAAATATGCAAAGGGTTGCGCTCAGCGCCGCTTATGGGGGCGACGTTTGGAACGTCGCGTTCTATACGGCCGTGTAGAGCGCGAAGTCGGGAGACTTCGCCCCCATACGCTAACGCTCTCATTTTACGATACATGCCGTGTAGAGCGCGACGTTTCAAACGTCGCCTCCATAGAGGGGACGCATCGCCCTCAAGGCATTCCTCATTTGCACATTTGCATATTTGCACATTCGCACATTCGCGAAGCGACACATT
>CAVCAV010000301.1:0-843 GCA_963600165.1 Christensenella sp. UBA1685
GCTTGGCTTCGTCGTATTCCTCGCTGCTGAGGTCGTAGGCCGTCTTGTCGCCGTCGAGGAGCGAAGTGCCGTTGTAGGAGAGGGCAGAGAGGGTGTGGTAGTATACGAGCTGCACGTCGTCCACGATGAGTTCGTCGCCGGACTTGTGGTTGCTGCGGTCGGCGAAGTAGTCGCAGGCAGCGAGGATGACGTTGAGCTTTTCGGGCGTAGCGTCGGAAGTGTAGTTGAACTCTGCGGTGTAGTTCGTCCAGTCGGCAGCGTCGCCTTCAATGGTCTTGTTGATTTGTGCAATGCACGCTGCGCCTTCAGTGGCGGAAGTTGCACCTCCCTGGCTGTTCGAAAGGTCCATGCCGAGCACCTGACGGTCGCGGTCCTCGAGCGTCACTTTGGTGGGAGCGGTGCTGATGCCGTTGTTGGCGGGCACGTCCTGCTGGTTGTAGGTGCCTTTCCAGAGATAGGCCACTACGCTTGCGGGCTGAGTGGAATTCTTGCCGTGGCTACGCTTGTAGTAGAAGCTGATGGCATCGGGTCGGTAGGTGAAAGCCTTGCCGCCCCACGTGCCGCCGTCAGCGTCTTCGGGGTCTTTGAAAAGGTTCTTCGTGTAAGAAGTGGCCCAGGGCGTACCGAGGGCGAGGTAGGCGGGTACAATCTGGCTCGCCTTCAACGGATTGGCCGTGTTGGTGAGCTGTACGGCATAGCCTGTGCGGCCGGTGGTCTGTGCGGCCACTTTGGTGGCGCCGAGGCCGTTCATTCCGCTCACGTTAGACACCTGCCAGCCGGCGGGTTGCACGTAGCTGGCGTCGAGGTCTTGATAACCTTCGGTGTTTTTGCTGTCCCAGGGAC
>CAVCAV010000301.1:913-2374 GCA_963600165.1 Christensenella sp. UBA1685
TGTGCCAGGGACAGGAGTGTTCCCAAGCGTCGTCAAACGTTCCGTTGATCTGCTGTGCATTGGCAGCGGCGGAAGCGAGAAGACCTAAGGAGAATAAGAAGTAAATCTTTTTCATGCTTCTTCTTTTGGTTGTTGTTTATTATACCCATAATGGGACCCACAAGGGGTCCCGCATGGTTTTTCGTAATATATTTTGGGCGGAATGGTTGCCGCCGTTTTTCGTTCTAATCTTCGTCGGCGTCGCTCCAGTTGGAGCTGTCCCACTGGTGGGTGGCGCTGCTGGCTTCGCCGTCGTAGGGGGCGGGGTTGACGGGGATGTTTCCGTCTTTGCTCGTGTCAAGCAGACTGTTTTCGGTGGAGATGACAAAGCTCTTGAGGAGCGGTGCGGTATATGTTTTCTTAGTCATTGCTGAATGTGTGGTAGTTTTTGTGTTTGGATGGTGGCTTACTTGACGAAGAGTTTCTTTCCGTTCACGATGTAGAGTCCGGCGGGAAGGCCTTGGGTGGAGGCGTTGCTGAGTTTCACACCCTGGAGGTTGTAGACGCCGGTCGCATTGTGGAGTCCGTTTTCGTCAATCACGAGCGCGTTGTCGATGCCCGTGACGTTGCTGCCGTCGAAGGCCACGCTGAGGGCGCTTACGCTATTGGCGGAAGCTGCGGTGAAGTAGCCGCTTGTGGCGGGAACGGTTACGTTCGTGCCGACGGGGCGTATGCTGCTTGCGCCGTTGGAGTTGACTAAGCACATATAGTTGTCGCTGCTTGAAGAGAGCGCTTTCTTTGCGGTGTAGTTGCCCACGAAGCTGAGGCTGCAGCCGTCGGGGGTGACGGTCTGCACGTCGGCAGTGGCGGCAATCACGGCGAGCTTGTTGAGGCTTACTTCCTTGGCTTCGCCGAAGTAGACGAGGTAGGGCTTGTTGGCTTCAACGGCGCCCGTTTCGTCCACGTCGAAGTGAACGGTATTGTCGCTTTGTGAAGCGAGCGAAGCCACCTCTTCAGCACCGAGCTCTTCTGCCGTGGTGGCGAAGGGGAGCACCATGGTGTTCCAGCCTTTCTTGAACGAACGGTTGAATTTCACCCAAGCTCTTCCGGCTTCGCAGTTCACGTCGGCTGCGGTGCCTATCTCTACGGGGTCGAAGTCAGCGCCCACCCAAACGTTGATGGTTTGGTTTAATGACTCCTGCATGTCGATGTCTATGCCCGTGTAGAGTTTCTCGTCGGTGAGCTTTCCGCTGAGCTTCACGGGAATTTCACCAAGGTAGGGACCAAACCATGTAGCGTCGGAGGGATCGTCGCCTGCCTCAATGGTGATGGTCTGTTCGGTGGAGATGCTTTCGTAGTCGTCCTCCTGTTTCACGCTCACGCCGTTGAGTACGATGGTGCCGACGTACATGTTTTCGTCTTCCGTTTCGCCGGGGAGGTAGAAGTTCTTGAGGGAGAAGTTGACGGTGCCGTCGCTCATGT
>CAVCAV010000302.1:0-2361 GCA_963600165.1 Christensenella sp. UBA1685
AACTGAGGATTGGCATCCTGTAGTTTCTTGACATGATAATTCATTCAATGTCGTTAATCATCAGAATTATAACAAAACAAAAACGGAGTAAAAACACCCGAGGACATTCTCTGCCCTTCGGGCTTTGCCATGCGGTTATGCCGGCCGCTTATGAGAGCAAGCTCTCAGCGCGGCTGGCATAACCGTATGGCAGGCGGCTTCACCGCCAGAGAATACCCTCGGGCGATAAACCAATAAAAACCGCTTCGCCTTGCTGCTACAATATTATACTGTGCTATCTATAACGTTACAATTCCGTGTCCACCGAAATGGCAACAATTTGTGTGACCCCATGACGGCGCAGCGGTTTTTGCCGAAGGCTCGGTTTATCGCCCTGCGGTGGGCAAAGTGCCGGTACGGCACTGATGGAGGTTGGCTGTGCAGCGCGTCGAGAGCTTGCTCTCGTAAGCCCTGTGCAGACAAACAACATCGAAAACTCGAAGAATGAGAGTTTGCCCACCGCAGGGTGTTTTTACGGTTTTTGTTTACAAATCACGCACGAGCATTCAGAAGCAATACATCTCTCAACGGTGTCCCGTATCGGGAAAACCGCTTTTCCTTGCTCCGTAGACATTCTTTTGCCCCTTCAGGGCGCAATAGGAATATACGGACATGATACCCAGGGTGCCGCTTCGCTTGCCCTGGGCTATGTGATTGTTGGGCCTTCAGCCCGCCCTCGCTGCAAATTCAGCCCGCCATCGCTGCAAAATCTGCCCGCCCTCGTGCAAGAGCGGACCTGCTTTTAGGCGCAGCGGTTTTTGCCGAAGGCTCGGTTTATCGCCCTGCGGAGGGCAAAGTGCCGGCACGGCACTGATGCCGGTTGGCTGTACAGGGTGTCGAGAGCTTGCTCTCGTAAGCCCTGTGCAGACAAACGACATCGAAAACTCGAAGAATGAGAGTTTGCCCGACGCAGGGTGTTTTTACGGTTTTTGTTTACAAATCACGCACGAGCATTCAGAAGCAATACAGCCCATCGGTGTACGTATCGGAAAAACCGCTGCGCCTTGCTACGTAGACAGTCTATTTAAAACATATACCCGTAATGTGCCAGCAAATCGGCCTGACGGGCCTGGAGGGTTTCCCTTTCGTCGTTGCTCATGGGGCAGGTGTCGAGGAGGCGGTCCATGGCCTGGAATATGTTGGCTCCGGAATGAAGAATAGGGGTGAGCTGTTTTTCGAACTGGGGGAGGAAGGGGGAATAGTAGTCGCTTATTTCCCGGAAGATGAAGGCGAAGGTGTCCCATGCCTTGCGGAGATCCATGCGCTTGTGCGTCAGCTCGGTCAGCACGTAGTCGCGCAGGTAGTCGATGTTTTCGGCCTGCATGGCCACGTCGTCCGCCGTTTTCACGGGGTGGAAATAGCGGTCGATGATGGCTTCGCGCTCTTGTAGGTTGCGCTCCTGCAGGGGAAGGCTCTCCATGTCGGTGACGGCGGGGGCCACTTCCTCGAAGTGCGCGGCATGTACGCCGGCGATGGCTACGCTAAGGCCTCCCACGTCCATCACCAGGCGGCGGTCGCGGTCGATGCGGATGACATAGCCCTCGAGTCCTGCCAGTTCACCGTCGGTGATGCGGAGCAGGATGCGGTTGCGGGCATAGTAGTGGAAGGGTTTGAGAAGGAAACGTATGCGCTCGGGCTCCGCCTCGTTGATGCGCATGAATGGGCGCATCTGTGCGTCGGGTATCTCGGCCACACGGCCTGTGCTGCAGTTTTTGCAGAGGTAGTTGTAGGGGAAAGTTTCTTTGAGGTAGGCTTCAGTGGCCTTGTAATAGCCCTGGAAGAAGACGAGTCCGCTGACGGTGGGCATTTCCTTGCGCTGCACTTTCGACTTGCCCGTCTTCTTGATGTAGCGCACGGTTTTGTGGATGAAATAGGTGACGCCGTCTTTCTTCAGTTGCTCCTCCATGGCCATCACTTTGTTGTGGTGGACAAAGAGGTAAGTCCACGAGGTGGCGGCAGTGTTCGGGCAATGCTTCACCTCTGAACGGGATGGTTCATCCTGTCCAGAAACGCGTGTGCCCTTTGGGGAAAGAGGCTTCCCGTGGGCTGTAGAAAAAGAATCCGTACCGTCCGGTTTCATAAATTCTTTTTTACTTTATGTCGTTGTTCTTATTGTTGGCCACTGCCATGGCACATGATGGCAGTGACAGTGCAATCAGTCCATCTCTATTGTGCATAATGTTAACGGTGTGTATGGAAAGTGGTGCATGAATCCCCCGGTTTCCATTTCTTTTATATGTTAAGGGTGGTTCTATAAATTAGCTTTGGCAGCTTTCGGTGCTATTTTTCGTCCAAATTGTTTGTGAACGAAGGAGCATAGCG
>CAVCAV010000303.1:0-2355 GCA_963600165.1 Christensenella sp. UBA1685
CATTTGCACATTCGCACATTTGCACATTTGCACATTCGCGAAGCGACACATTTGCACATCAACATCATGCCACACCCCCTGACCGCCCTCCTCTCCCTCCCCGCCGCGCTCTTCGGCACGGTGGCCACGCTGCGCGGAAAACTCTTCGACTGGGGCATTCTCCCCTCAAAAGAATATGCGCTGCCGGTGATCTGCGTGGGCAATCTCTCCGTGGGAGGCACAGGCAAAACGCCCCATGTGGAATACATCCTCCGGCTGCTCCACGAGAACGGTTACCGCACGGCGATGCTCTCGCGAGGCTACGGCAGACGGACGAAAGGCTTCGTCGCCGCCAACGAACGCTCCACTGCGTGCGAGATTGGCGATGAACCGCTGCAAATTCTCCACAACTGTCCGTTCGCCCATGTGGCAGTTTGCGAAAAGCGCGTCGTGGGCATGGAGCAGCTGCTGCAACTTTGGCCCGACACCGAAGTGGTGGTGCTCGACGACGCCTACCAGCACCGCTACGTGAAAGCGGGCTACAACGTGCTCTTGACAGACGCTCACCGTCTTTACACCCATGACCATTTCCTTCCCTGGGGACGGCTTCGCGAAAGTGCAAAAGCCGCACGGCGTGCACACGCCGTCGTGGTGACGAAATGCCAGAACGGTGAACGGCCCGCATTGTCCGTCGCCCCCACGCAGCAACTCTTCTACAGCCACATCGACTACGCTCCGCTTCGCGCCTTTGAAGCGCCGACTGGCAGCGAGGAGCCCGTCTCCTATAATGGACAACGCGTGATGCTCATCACGGGCATTGCCAATCCGCGTCCGCTTCGCGAACACATCACGAAGAGCGGAGCAAAGGACGTCGTGCCGCTCGAGTTTCCCGACCATCACGACTTCACGCCGTCGGACATCGAACGCATGAACAGCACGCTTGACGCCGACAACAGTCTGCTGCCCGTCACCACGCAGAAGGATGCGCAAAGGCTCAAGCTCATAGCCGACAAACTCTCCCCCACCCTTCGCCAAAGACTGGCGGTGCAACCCATCAGCGTTTGCATAGAGGCGGCACACCCCGAACAAGAATCTTTCAACCAAAACCTTTTGAAATATGTTAGCGAAAATACAAGAAACCGCCGCATGGATTAAGGCCCACACCGCCATGCGTCCCCTTACCGCCATCGTGCTCGGCACCGGTCTCGGCCGTCTGGCAGAAGAAATAGAAGTGGTGGAAGAATTTCCCTACAAAGACATCCCCAACTTCCCCGTCAGCACCGTGGAAGGCCACAGCGGCAAACTCATCTTCGGACGCCTCGGCGGAAAAGACGTGCTTGCCATGCAGGGGCGTTTCCACTTCTACGAAGGCTACAGCATGAAAGAGGTGACGTTCCCCGTTCGCGTGATGTACGAACTCGGCGTGAAGAATCTCTTCGTGAGCAACGCTGCCGGCGGCATGAATCCCGACTTCAAAATCGGCGACCTCATGCTCATCACCGACCACATCAACTTCATGCCCGAACATCCCCTCCACGGTCCCAACTTCCCCACGGGGCCCCGCTTCCCGGACATGCACGAAGCCTACGACCACGAGTTCCTCGACATGGCCCGCACCATTGCCAAGGAAAAGGGCATCCGCACCGTGGAAGGCGTATACCTCGCAACACAGGGTCCGACGTTCGAAACTCCTGCCGAATACAAGATGTACCACATCTTCGGCGCCGACGCCGTAGGCATGTCCACCGTGCCCGAAGTCATCGTGGCCCACCACTGCGGCATCCGCACCTTCGGCATCAGCATCATCACCGACCTCGGCATCGAAGGCCAGATTGTAGAAGTAAGCCACGAAGAAGTGCAGAAGGCCGCCGACGAAGTGCAGCCCCTCATGGCAGAAATCTTCCGCGAAATGGTCAAGCGCATCGACTGACCACGCAGTCCAAAAAAGCGAACGATGTAAACGACCGATGGGGGCGAAGTCTCCTGACTTCGCGCTCTACACGGCTTCGCCTTCTATGGAGGCGACGTTTGAAACGTCGCGCTCTACACGGCCAACAAAAGCGCAAGCGCATGGGGCGAACGATGGGGGCGAGCTCTCCCGAGCTCGCTTCAGCGATCAAAGCATTCTACAATTCCATAAAGCCCCAAGCGCCCCTCCCCCTCGCACAAAAAACAACAAAGCCCAGACTCACCAAAGAGCCTGGGCTTTTCTCTTATAGTCCACCAAACACAAAAGAAAAACGGAGACAAAACACATAGCAAATGTATCTTGTCTCCGTCAAGGAGCGGAAAGGATAGGATTCGAACCTACGAAACCCTTTAGGGGTTTACACGCTTTCCAGGCGTGCCTCTTCAACCACTCGAGCACCTTTCCTT
>CAVCAV010000304.1:0-2259 GCA_963600165.1 Christensenella sp. UBA1685
TGTAAGGGCCGCCCATGCGAAGTCAGGAGACTTCGCCCCCATGCGCTTGCGCCCCATGCCATTTTTCCACCATTTTGCAAAAAAATCCAAACTTTCCCCTAAGACTTGATGCAGATTCTATAACTTTGCACCGATTTCTACCATATAGCCTGCAAAAGGACATTTTTAGTGCACAATATTCTTCTTTACGCACCATGGAAACAACAGCCGGCTATACGGATGCGCTACGCAAAGCACAACATACATACTTATTTTATATAAATGGAATCAATCATTTTCTTAGGGTTGGGCCTTAACGCATGGCTCACCATAGCCCTAATCTTAGTTCTGTTCGGCACCATGATTTTCACCAAGGTGCCCGCAGAATTCGCCTTCGTCGGCGCCATGGCCGTGCTGGCCATCACAGGCATTCTCGACGAAAAGGAAGCGTTTGCAGGTTTCTGCTCCGACTCCGTCATCATCATTGGCGTACTCTTCGTGGTCATTGCCGGACTGGTGCACTGCGGTGTGATCCACTGGCTCGTGAAGAGCGTGCTCGGCACACCCAAGTCCTACACCAAAGCGCTCGTGCGCCTCATGGTGCCCGTGGCCGTGTTCAGCTCCATACTGAGCAACACCACGGTGGTGGCGCTCTTCATCAAAGTGGTGAAGGTGTGGTCAAAGAAACTCAACATCGCCCCCTCCAAACTCCTCATTCCCCTGAGCTACGCCTCGTGCTTCGGCGGCATCTGTACGCTGATCGGTACGCCCCCGAACCTTATCATCTCGGGCTTGCTCACGCAGAAGGACCCCTCCATCCAGCTCAACCTCTTCAGCACCACCCTTCCGGGTTTGTTTTGTCTGGCTGTGGGCATCGTCACGCTCATCGTCCTGCACAAGCTCATCCCCGTGAGAAAGTCGCCCGATGACGCCCTCGGCGCCACCAACGAATACACCGTGGAACTCCTCGTGCCCACCATCTGCGAGAGCGTGGGCAAGACGGTGGAGGAAGCCGGCGTGAAGAACTTTGCCGGCGGACGCCTCTTCGAAATCATCCGTTTCGACAAGGAAGTCATCAGCCCCGTGCCCTCCGACGAATTCATCATGGGCGGCGACCGCCTCGTCTTCTCCGGACAAATCGACAGCATCCTCGAACTCGAAAACTCGCACGGATTCACCTCCGCTCCGCAGCACGTGTTCTCGCTCGACGACCAGGAGAAGAACCGCCAGCTCTACACCGCCTCGGTGACCCGCGGCGGCAGTCTCATCGGCAAGTCGATGGAAGGTTCCGACTTCGAGGAAAGCCACAACGTGGCCCTCGTGGCCATTGTGCGCGAAGGCGAACGCGTGAACGCCAACCCGCGTTCCGTGGAACTTGAGTTTGGCGACGTGCTCCTGCTCGAATGCCCCAAGAAGCAGGCCAAGGACTTCAAGGAGAGCGTGAAGGGCGACCTCCGCTTCTTCGAGTCGGACGACATTCCCCACATCGACAAGAAGACCGTACTGGCAGGCTGCATCATGATAGGCATGATTGTGCTCTCCAGCCTCAACGTGTTCTCGCTGCTCGAAAGCGCCTTCCTCGCCGCCTTCGCCATGCTCATCACCCGTTGCTGCAACATGGACCAGGCATGGAAGTCGGTAGACTGGAAAGTGCTCATGATTTTCGCCGGTTCCATCTGTCTCGGCACGGCCATACAGAAGACGGGCCTCGCCGACGCGCTTGCCAACGGCATTCTCAGCGTGTGCGGAACCAACCCGCTCGTGGCGCTCATAAGCATCTGCTTCGTGGCCACATTCGTCACCGAGTTCATCAGCAACACGGCGGCAGCCGCCATGTTCTTCCCCATTGCCTACCAGACGGCCATCTCGCTCCATGCCAACCCCATCACGTTCAGCATTGCGCTCATGATTGCCGCCTCGTCAAGCTTCGCCACCCCCATCGGTTCACCTACCCACATGATGGTCTACGGCGAAGGCGGATACAAGTTCACCGACTTTGCCCGCATCGGACTGGTGATGAACATCATCATCCTCGCTGCGAACATCTTCATCGTGACCATGCTCTTCCCGCTCTAAGCAACCAAGGTTGAGCGTTGTAGAAAACAAAACTTTCAAAACATAGAAAACGGGCTGCGCCTTCTTGGGGCAGAATCGCCGCAGAGCGGCGCAGCCACGTTTTATTCGTTTTAAGCGTTTTGGTTTAACAAAGTAGATAAGCAACATATAAAAACAAGTTGCCAAATTATTGCAGAGTTTATTGCGCGGCGAGCGGCCTGAAAG
>CAVCAV010000305.1:0-2253 GCA_963600165.1 Christensenella sp. UBA1685
CTTCGCCCCCATGCGCTTGCGCACTCCAACGCCGCATGAAGTTCGTGTAGAGCGCGACGTTTCAAACGTCGCCTCCATAGAGGGCGCATATGCAGCGCAGCTAATTTGCACATTTGCACATTCGCACATTTGCACATTCGCGAAGCGAAACGTCGCCCCCATAGAGGGCGCATATGCAGCGCAGCTAATTTGCACATTTGCACATTTGCACATTCGCGAAGCGAAACGTTGCCTCCATGGATTGCGCCGCCCCCGAAAACTTTCACGCAGCTCGTAAAAATTATCTACGAGCCCAAAAATTTGGGCTCGTAGATAATTGCGTCAAGAACCATCGCCCCATCGCGTCCGCGCCCTTCCATCCTTCCACTTTGCAAACCAAAGTTCGCATTTCCGCACACAAAGAAATATTTCCGCCCTCCAATCTCGCAATTTGCCCGTAAAAACCACCACTAACTATCTTTTTGTTTGGTTTTATCTGCTTAAATTTGCAGCCGTAAACCAAAAACTAAAAAATGCGTGGCACGGCGTCAGCACTTGTACGCCCCAGGCCGCGCCTACCGACAAAACAAAACACTCTTCAACATGAAAAAGTTCAAGACAAAATGGGTGGCGTTTTTCGCCGTAATGGCGCTGATATGTATAGGCGGCCTCTTCGTTCCCGAATCAAAGGAATTGTGGACACCCGATGCGGCGGTCTCCTCAGCCGACGTGGCATGGATGATCACCGCCACCATCTTCGTGCTCATGATGACGCCGGGTCTGGCGTTTTTCTACGGCGGCATGGTCAACAAAAAGAACGTCATCTCCACCATTTTGCAGAGTTTCATCGCCATGGGCGTCATCAGCGTGGTATGGGTAGTGGTAGGTTTCAGCCTGGCCTTCGGCGACAACATCGGAGGCGTAATCGGCTCGCCCGCCACGTTTTTTATGTTTAAAGGTGTAGGCGCACAGACCCACGCGCTGCTCGCACCCACCATTCCCCTCGCTCTCTATGCACTCTTCCAGATGAAGTTTGCCATCATCACGCCCTCGCTCATCACGGGAGCCTTTGCCGAACGCGTGAAGTTCTCAGCCTATCTCGTGTTCATGATTCTCTTCTGCATCTTCATCTACTGTCCGCTCGCCCACTGCACCTGGCACCCCGACGGTCTGTTCCGTCAGTGGGGCGTGGTAGACTTTGCGGGCGGCATCGTGGTGCACGCTTCTTCGGGTGTGGCAGCCCTCGCCGGCGCCATCTTCCTCGGCCGCCGCGTGAAGAGCGGAAGCAATGAAGGCCCCGCCAACGTGCCCTACGTGGTGCTCGGCGCCGCCATGCTCTGGCTGGGATGGTTCGGCTTCAATGCGGGATCCTCGCTCCACGCCGACGAGGTGGCCGTAAAAGCCTTCCTCAACACCAACACGGCCTGCGCCACCGCCATGCTCACATGGCTCTTTTTCGACTCGTTCATGGGCCGCAAGGCTTCCGCCATGGGAGCTGCCGTAGGCGCCGTGGTAGGTCTCGTGGCCATCACGCCCTCAGCAGGCTACGTCACCGTAGGCCAGTCGCTCTTCATCTCCTTCGTCACCACGCTCGTCTGCAACATTGCCTGCCACTGGAGCGACCGCTCGGGCCGCCTCGACGACGCACTCGACGTGTTCCCCACCCACGGCACGGGCGGCATCATCGGCACGGTGCTCACGGGCATCTTCATCCAGGAAGGACTGATGGCCGGCACGTGGGAAGGCTTCGTCGTCTTCCTCTACCACCTCCTCGCCGTAGCCATTGTCATAGTCTACACCTTTGCCATGAGCATGCTGCTCTACTGGCTCGTGAACAAAATGATTCCCATGCGCGTAAGCCGCCGCAGCGAGCAGATCGGTCTCGACATCAGCCAGCACGGCGAAAGTTACAACTTTGCAGACGTTCCTTCCGACGACGAAGACGACGACATGTAGCATGAAACACGTACCATAAGACCCCAACCTTAAACAGACCTTTCATCTCTCTTTCTGATAAACACAGCATTTACCCGGCCGTGCCTTCCGCCACCAACTTCTTGCGGAAGCCACGGCCTTTTTTTGCGGCACGGACGCCCTCTATGGGGGCGAGCTCTCCCGAGCTCGCTTGCGCGGCGAAGAGCTATAAGTAAAAATCCCCAAAAAACTTTCCAACTTTCAAAAACCAACTTGAGCAACGCCATTATGTGCGGCGAGCGGCCTGAAAGGCCACCACTCGTAAGCCCAGGTCACGGCACGAAGTGACGCGGCCTGGGT
>CAVCAV010000306.1:0-2166 GCA_963600165.1 Christensenella sp. UBA1685
AGGGCGCAAGCCGCGCAAAAGCGTCTGTGACGCCGCGCAAGCGAAGTCAGGAGACTTCGCCCCCATCGTTCGTCCTATCGTTCGCCCATAGGGCTTTAGATTTCGGCCGTTTTTCTGTAGGAAACGGAGGGGCCTACCATGCGGCAGTAGAGTACGGGGTTGCCTTCGCCGTCCTTGAGCACGAGTTTGAACATTCGGCTGCCGCCGTCCTTGTTCTGCACGCGGCGGTTGAACTGGGTGACATATTTTCTGAAGGCGGCAATGGCGCGGGTGTCGCACTTCTCCTTCGTGTAGTCGTAGGTGTAGAAGTTGCGCTGCAGGGAAATATACGGGGGATAGTACTGCTTGAGGGCATTGTCCGTACGGATTATCCAAGCCTGTTCGTCGAAATCGGTCTCGTCGTATTCAAGTATTTCCATCTTGTAGGCGTCGTGCACGCGGATGGGCTGGGGAAGGTCGATGGCCACCGAGCAAGTGTCGTAGGTATAGAGTGAAGCGTTTTCCGAAGCGCACCGTTCATCCACGGTGGTTTCCATGTGGGTGTTGAGGCGGTACTGCTTGCCGATTTCAGGATTCTTTATGCGTACGATCCATGCCATTGTAGGGGTCCAGTCGGAGTAGAGCGGGGCGTTGACGGTGTTGCCGATGTTGGCATTGACAAGCCAGTCGAGGCCGTTGTCGGCGGTGTAGTGCTGCAGCATGATGGCTGTGTTTGCAGGATATTCGTAGCTCACGCTGTAGTTCTCGGAGAAAGCTTTGCCGAGGGTGTCCATGGCGCAGGTGGTGCCGCGGGTGCTGTCGGCTTTGAGCGTTACGCTCATGGTGTAGGGCTTGGAGGTGTCGATGATGTGTTCGGGACTGGCGTCGGAGAACTCTGCCTCAACTCCTTCCACGCCGAGTACGTCGTACTTGTATCCTACGAAATAGGGGCCTTCCCATGCGTTGACAAGTTCGCCGCCGGAAGTCTTGGAGGTGGGGCTTATCGTCTTTCCGTTGCCGAGGTCTATGGTATTTGTGTTCCATTTCTTCAAACCGGGCGCAGACTGGAGTTTTGAAGAATAGAAGGTGGGTGAAACCTGCACGAGGTAGATGTCCTCGTCGTTGACGAAGTCGTAAACGGGGAACACCTTGTACTCTGTTTTGTAGTCCATCACCTCACCGAACACTGTGGAGGGAGTCATGGTTTTGGTTGTGCTGTAGGTTACAAGGCCCGTCACGCCGTTTCCGCCGTCTGTTTTGTCGCCTTCAATCATCCAGCTGAAAAGGTTGTCGGCCGAAACGCCGTAGTTGTAGGCGGTGGGCTCGTTTGTCTGCACGGGAAGTTTCACGGTGGTGCTGTCGCCGTTGGTGCCAACAACGAGGCTCGCGCTGCTGCCGCTGTTCATGTCGGCGCTCACGCTTGAAGAGGCGTAGGCTGCCTGCAGGCGGAATGCGTTGAGTCCGCCTTCGTCCATTGCGGCTTTCGACGTGCGGGGACGGAGTTTTACGATGCGCTCCACGAAGTCGTTGACCACGTCGGCCTCGTCGATCTCGCCCTCTTCGTTGAGTTCAGAGGCGAACTTCTTCAGCGAGTCGGCGAAGGACGACTGCACGAGTTCTTCGGGGGCGGTGACCACGATGGTGGCGTTGTTGCCGTAGGCCTGTGCCATGAGTTTCACGGTGGCCATGTCGAAGTTGTAGTTGGCGCCTTTGAGGAAGATGACGGCCTGAAGGTCGGCGGAGGCGGTGGCGGCGGGGTTCTTCACGCGGGCTGCCACGGCGCCGTCCATCCCGCTGCGGTTGTCGCCGAGGACGAGGGCCTTGCCGGTGTAGGTCACGCCGAGCTGGTCGGTGGTGGGGTTGCCGCTGGGGTTGACGGGGTCGGTGGGCGTGATGCTTTCCGAGGTGGAATCGCTGCAGGCGGTGAGCGAAAGGCCCATGCCGAGCGCGAGCCCGGCACACACGATGCCGGACGCAAGTCTGTTTCTAAGTGTCATAAATTCTCTCTTTATTGGATAATATTTGCAAATGTAGGAAGGCTTCGCGAATGTGCAAATTTGCAGATATGCAAATGTGGAAATGGTGTATGAGAGAGAACAATGGGGTGAACGATTGGGGAGAAGGGCGTGGGAGGCGAGCTCTCCCGAGCTCGCATGAGCGGCCCTTACACGCGCTATGGGGGCGACG
>CAVCAV010000307.1:0-2160 GCA_963600165.1 Christensenella sp. UBA1685
CGCGAATGTGCAAATGTGCAAATATGCAAATGTGCAAATTGGCTGCGCCGCACGTACGCCCCCATAGAGGGCGCACACCGCTTCGCTTATCAAACCAATCATTCCATTTTTCCAAAAAAAACAAAACCCCTCAAACCATGAAACCCACCACACTCCGCCGAGGAGCCTTCCTGCTCCAGCGCACCCTACAGACCCACACCGAGCTTGCCGCCCTTTCAGGCACAGCCCTCGCCCTTGCCCTCGAAAACCTCGCCACGCGCGAGGGCCACCGCCTTTCCCGCCTCGTGCTCAACGTGCTCTCCCTCCAGCCCGACGCCATCGCCGTCGCCGCCGCCGACCTCCCCGAACGCATCCTCCTCCTCTCCCTCCACGCTGCCGCCGACGACTTTGCCAAAGAACAAGAAAAAGAAAAAGCCGCCCTCTCCCTCCCCTTAAACCCTTCCCTTACCCCAAAGAAAAAGAATAAAGAAAAAGAAAGCGGCGGGGTCGCAGACCCATCCACGTGCACGCACACGCACGAAAGGTGCGAGAGTTCTTTTTCTGAAAATGAAAACGCTTCTGAAAACGCTTCTTCTGACGACGACTCTGATGATGACGACGAAACGCCCGCCGCAGCACGCGCAGCACGGAAGGCTCGCCGCACCGCAGCACGAAAGGCCCTCCGCGAGAGTTACCTCTCCTGGACCCCCGAGGACTTCATGCAGACCGCCCGCAACTGCCGCGACGCCTCCGTCATGGACGACGACACCTTCCGTGCCTTCTGCCTCTACTGGCTGCAGCCCGACGCCGAAGGCATACGCGCCTACCAGACGCAGAACCGCTTCAGCATGATACAGCGCATGCACGCCTGGATGCTCCGCGAGCGCCGCCGAAAGTACGAAACCGACCAGCGGCTCGAACGCATCTACGGTCCCGTGCCCCGTCACATCGACCCTCCCACGCCCGACGAAGTCGTCGCCCTTGCCCGTGAGGAACATCTCGACGAAGCCGACGCCGAACGCTTCCACCAGTACCACACCGCCTACGGATGGACCTTCAAGGGCCGCCCCATCACCTCCTGGCAGGCAGCACTCCGCCTCTGGTGCCAAAACTCCCGAAAACCCGCTAACCCAAACTCCCACCATGAACCGACCCAAACCCCTCGCACAGCTGCTGCACCGCCGTCAGGCACCTTCCAGCAGCGCGTCGACGACATCTTCAACGAAGCCATCCGACGCACAAGAAACGACAACGACAACAACAACATCAACCCTCAAAACAACGATGACAATGAACGAAAATGACAAAGCCCCCATAGCTTGGGACAATGTGATGAGCCGCTTCTCCCCCGACAACTGGTGCAAAGCCTCCCTCAACCCCCACTTCTGCATCACAGGCCAGATACCCCGCGTAGGCGACCTCGACCGCCTCTACGGGCCCGGCCACGCCCTCGAGTGGATGCTCGTGCAGCTCCGCCAGCTCTTCAAGACCGCAGGCTACGCACGCGACGCCGAACGCGCACGCGACATCTGCGACTTCGCAGCCGACTTCATTGCCGACACCGCACGCCTCAAGCTCTCCGAACTCATGCTCTTCTTCTCCGGCTACCGCAGCGGACGCTTCGGCGACTCCTACGCCGCACCCTCGCCCCGCACCCTCGGCATGGCCTACCGCAACGACTTCCTCCCCCACCTCCGCCGCCTGCGCATACAGGTCGTAGAGACCCACCGCCAGCGCGAGGAGCAGAAGCGCCGCGAGCGCCCCGACTCCCATCCCGTCACCTACGAGGAGTATCTCCGCTGCACCGAAGTAACCATCCACGCCACCGTGCTCCGACCCGAAGGCATACGCCGCCTCCAGGCAGCCGCCATAGGTCCCCTCCAGGGCTACGACCCCTCGCTCCCCCTCCCGCAGTACGTCGCCGTCCGCGTGCGCCGCGTAAGTCCCCTCACCACCGACATCTACCGACGCGAACCCGGCGAGCCGCGCCTCTTCGAGTGGAACTGACGGCGCGGAGCGGAGCTTCGCTAATGTGCAAATGTGCAGATGTGCAAATGTGCAAATGAGCTGCGCCTTTCGCCGCGCATAGGGGCGACCCTCTCCACCCATGGGGGCGACGCTTTCCACCGCGCCATGGGGGCGACGATTGAATCGTCGCGCTCTACACGGCCATCTCGCCCT
>CAVCAV010000308.1:0-2155 GCA_963600165.1 Christensenella sp. UBA1685
GGCGGTCTTGAGTTCGGGATAGGCTATGCGGGTGTGGTAGATGGTCTTCAGGCTTTCCACAAGCACGCGCTTGGCGTCGGCAATGTCGCGGAACGTGATGGGGCACTCCTGGAAACGTCCGTCGGAAACCTGTCCGTCGATGATGCGGTCGACGAGTTCGCGGATGTTCTCTTCGGTATATTCCTTCAGCGAACGGGAAGAAGCTTCCACGGCGTCGCACATCATGAGGATGGCCTGCTCACGCGTGAAGGGGTTGGGACCGGGATAGGTGAAGAGTTTCATGTCGGGCTGCTCGCCCTGGTGCTTGTTCATCCACTGTATGTAGAAATACTTCACGCACGAGCGTCCGTGGTGGGTGCTGATGAAGTCGCGGATGACTTTCGGCAGATGGTACTTGTCGGCCAGGCGAAGACCTTCAGTGACGTGGCTGATGATAATCTGTGCCGAACGTTCTTCGGTGAGTCCGTTGTGGGGATTGGTGCCGGTCTGGTTTTCGGTGAAGAACGCGGGGTTGAGTGTCTTGCCTATGTCGTGGTAGAGCGCGCCGGTACGCACGAGCTGCGGGCTCGCGCCGATTTTGTCCGCCACTTCAGCGGCGAGGTTGGCCACCTGCATGGAGTGGACAAAGGTGCCCTGCGCCACCTTCGACATGCGGCGCATGATGGCATTGTTCGTGTTGCAGAGTTCCACGAGCGTCACGCTGGAGGTGAAGCCGAACATCTTTTCCAAAAGGTAAAGCAAGGGATAGGCAAAGAGGAGCACCACGCCGTTCACGGCAATGTAGAAATAGACGGAGCGGTCGAGGTGGGCAATGTCGAGCCCCTGCGAGAGGTCGTAGCCGAAGCTTACTATCCAGCTTACCACCACCACATAGAGCGCCACCTTAAGGAGCTGCGCGCGCTCGGTAAGTTCCTTCATGGCGCAGAGTGCCGTCATGCCGGCCACCGTTTGCACCACAAGAAATTCGTAGTTGCTGTGGAGGGCGAGCGACGAGAGCATCACGGAGCAGACCATGGCCATGAAGGCCGTGCGGGAGTCCATGAAGGTGCGCACGAAGATGGGCACCATGGCATAGGGCACAATGAACACGTTGAAGAACTTCTGGTCGACCATGACGTAGGTGACCAGCGGGAACACGGCGATGAGCGTGGAAAGGAGCATCACGCTGTGGGGCGAGTCGAGATACTGGCGGCGGAAGAGTTTGAGGTAGGCCACGAAGCACAGCAGGATGCACGCCACAAAGAGCACCTGGCCCACGATGACGAGCCGCGCGCTGTCGGACGAGTCGTTGCGCTCGTCGTATTCGCGCTGGAACGACTGCAGGATTTTGTACTGGTCGGCAGACACTATCTCGCCGCGGTCGATGATGCGCTGGCCGCTCTGCACAAGGCCCGAGGCGGGCGACACGGCAGAGAGGACGTCCTCGCGGGCGGTGCGTGTTTTCTCGGCGTCCTCCGTGAGGTTGGGTTCAAGATATTTGTTGACATTGCAGCGCGCCACCGTCTCGCGCGGGAAACTGAGCGTGTCGGCGTTTACGATGTATTCGTAGGCCGAACGGGTGGAATAGACTTCGCCTATCTGCTTCGTCTTGGCTTCGGTGCCCTCCACCACACGGATGGCGGAGGTACGGCTTTGCGCCATCTGCGAAAGTTTTTCGGAGTCGATGATGCCGGCTTCGTACACCTTCGTCAGGAGCGCCTGCACATGGCGCACACAGGCGGCGGGCACACCGTGGTAGTTGCCGTTGGCCACGTCGGCGGCGAAGTTGGAGAGCGCCGTGTTCTGCACCTGCGGGTTTTCCACGTAGAAAGGCTGGAAGTTGCGCAGCGCACTGTCGCGCTCGGCCTCAACCTCGGCCGTGGTTTTGTAGACGGGAAAGTCGTAGGGGGCGATGAGTGAATTGTAGCGCCAGGGGCGTCCTTGCTCGAATTCGTATCCGAACTTCGTTTCGCGCGGAAGGAAATAGACCAGCAGTGCCACCACGGCTATCAGCGTGCCGGCAAGGGTAAGAAGTCCTTTCATGCGAAAGCTTTTTTCTTTACTGTTGTCCATAAAGCGGAAGGGTTTATGGGTATAGACAATCTATTTTGAAAGCAAATTTAATGAAAGTGCGAAGAAAACGGTGCGCATCTCGGTGGAAAGGCGTTAGAAATAG
>CAVCAV010000309.1:0-2146 GCA_963600165.1 Christensenella sp. UBA1685
ATATGCCTCGAGGGTGTTGGCCATGAGCATGGTGATGGTCATGGGACCCACGCCGCCGGGGACGGGGGTGATGTAGGCGCATTTGGGGGCAACGTTTTCGAAGTCGACGTCGCCGCAGAGGCGAAAACCCTTGGGACGGCTGGCGTCGGGCACACGGGTGGTGCCTACGTCGATGACGGTGGCGCCGGGGCGCACCATATCCGCCGTAAGGAAACCGGGACGGCCGATGGCGGCAATGATGATGTCGGCGGAGAGGCATTCCTCACGCAGCGTGGTGCTGTGGCTGTGGCATACGCTCACCGTGGCATCGCCGTACTGCTTCTGCATCATGAGCGAGGCCATGGGCTTGCCCACGATGTTGGAACGGCCGAGGATGACGCATTTCTTGCCGCTCGTGGGGATGTGGTAGCGGCGGAGGAGTTCGAGAATGCCCTTCGGCGTGGCGGAGATGAAAGAGGGAAGACCTGCCACCATGCGTCCTACGTTGACGGGGGTGAAACCGTCCACGTCCTTGCGGTAGTCGATGGCTTCGATGACCTTTTGTTCGGAGATGTGCGGGGGAAGGGGGAGCTGGACGATGAAGCCGTCCACTTCCTCGTCGGCATTGAGGCGTGCCACGCAGGCAAGGAGTTCGTCCTCGGTCACGTCGCTTTCGTAGCGGATGAGGGAGGAACGGAAACCGCACGTTTCGCAAGCCAGCACTTTGTTGCGCACATAGGTTTCGCTGCCGCCGTCGTGACCCACGAGTACGGCTGCGAGGTGCGGGCGGCGCTTGCCTTCGCCCACGAGTTGTGCTACTTTTTCGGCTATTTCCTGTTTGATTGCGGCTGCCGTGGCCTTTCCGTCTATCAGTTGCATGGTGGAAAAGATTTAATGTGCAAATATGAAAATGGGGCGAACGGTGGAGCGAACGATGGAGGCGAGCTCTCCCGAGCTCGCTTGCGCGGCGTCACGGACGCTCTTTCATACTTCGCTTTGCATTTTGAAAATAAAACGATTAAAACCGATAAAACAGGCTGCGCCTCTGAAACTGACTGTTACAAACTTTCAAAACGAAAGGCTACGCCTTTTTCGCCGCTTGAGGGCGTAGCCCGTTTTATTTGTTTTGAACGTTTTATTTTCTCTTCAATTTTGCTTTTTCGCGCAAACGAGCGATGGGGGCGAAGTCTCCTGACTTCGCTTGCGCGAACAAGTATTTATGATAATTCATGGTCAATTCATGAGAATTCGTGTTTAAAAGAAAAACATGAATGGTCATGGATTGTTTGTGCAAAGCCGCGCAAGCGAGCTCGGGAGAGCTCGCCCCCATCGTTCGCTCACATTCGCTGCGCTGCGCGCAGCGCTACCCCATCTTGGGCATGCCCGGCATCTTGGGCATATGTTTCATCATCTGGCCCATCTTCGAACCAGTGACCATCTTCATCATCTTGCGGGTCTGGTCGAACTGCTTGACGAGGCGGTTCACCTCCTGGATGGTGGTGCCGGAACCCTTGGCGATGCGCTGCTTGCGGCTTTGATTCAAGCACTCGGGGTGCTGGCGTTCCTTGGGAGTCATGGAAAGGATGATGGCTTCGATGCCCTTGAAGGCGTTGTCGTCGATCTCCACGTCCTTGAGGGCTTTGCCCACACCGGGAATCATGGAAGCGAGGTCCTTGAGGTTACCCATCTTCTTGATCTGCTGAATCTGGGCAAGGAAGTCGTTGAAGTCGAACTGGTTTTTCTGAATCTTGCGCTGGAGCTTGAGGGCTTCTTTCTCGTCGAACTGCTCCTGGGCACGCTCCACGAGGCTGACGATATCGCCCATGCCGAGAATGCGGTCGGCCATACGTTCGGGGTGGAACACGTCGAGGGCTTCCATCTTCTCGCCCGTTCCGACAAACATGATGGGTTTGTCTACCACGGTGCGGATGGAGAGGGCAGCACCGCCGCGGGTGTCACCGTCGAGTTTGGTGAGGACAACGCCTTCGTAGTCGAGACGGTCGTTGAACTCCTTGGCGGTGTTGACAGCGTCCTGACCCGTCATGGCGTCGACAACGAAGAGGGTGTCGTCGGGATTGATGGCCTTCTTGATGGCGGCAATCTCGTTCATCAGTTCTTCATCTACGGCGAGACGGCCGGCGGTGTCGACGATGACGGTGTCGTAGCC
>CAVCAV010000310.1:0-2143 GCA_963600165.1 Christensenella sp. UBA1685
GCCGTGGTGGTTACCAAAAATAACGAAAGCGACACTATCGGTGTCGCTTCCGAGGTTAGCCATCCGCACGGGAGTGTGCAGGCTTTGCCCAATTCAACCGCAAATGTAACGAGAAATTTGAACATCGCAAATGGATTGGAAAAAATCTTTGAACGGATTCAAGGCCACGGTGTCCATAAAAAGCTTGTGAATTGCCATAATCCATTATTTTCCTTGTAGCTTGTGCTGTTTGGCTCATTATGGGCCAAACGCTGCGTGAGCGCAAATCATGGAGTGCTTCTATGATGTTTTTGTGTGAGGCGCAAGCGAACATCTCTGTTATGCGGCAGATGAATGCACGGAACTTTTCGCACATGATAAAAGAGCAGACGATAAGGATGGTGTATGGCATATGATGAGTGAGGTAAATGATTTATGCTGCAAAGGTATGGAAAGACACTGATGTTTTTCATAAAAAGGACAGCCTCTTCGGGCGCTATTTGCAGATGCTTCGGGCACTAATCGCAATCATGCGCACCTACGCATATACACAAATGTTTGTGCAACTTGCCGTCAGCCGTCAAAAAGGGTGGGGATGGTGCGAACGATGGGGGCGACGTCTCCTGACGTCGCTTGCGCGACCCTTACACGCGCTATGGGGGCGACGATTGAATCGTCGCGCTCTACACGAGCAAAAATTCATGTCAATTCCAGCACATTTATGTTCAAAGAGAAATTCATGAGAATTCATGGTCCATTCATGGCCATTCATGTTTAAAGAAAAACACGAATGGCCATGAATGAGCCATGAATTGTCAGAAATGAATCTTTTTTGATTAAGATTCCGTGTAGAACGCGACGATTTAATCGTCGCCCCCATGGAAGGCGAAGCCGTGCAAAAGCGTCCGTGACGCCGCGCAAGCGAGCTCGGGAGAGCTCGCCCCCATCGTTCGCCCCATCGTTAGCTAAAGGTTGCCGCACCGACGAAAAGTCCGCCACAAACACCTTTCGGCGCATGCAGCGGACAGATCAACCAAAATAACATTTATATAGTTTAGTAAGCCTCGTTGTGAACTCCGGAAACGGCACGGCCACTGGGGTCGTTGACGTTTTGGAAAGCAGCGTCCCATGCCAAAGCTTCGGCTGTGGAACAGGCCACGCTAGGTACGCTCGGAACACTCAATGCAGCGCTCTTGCTGGGGAAATATTCTTCGAATATGCTGCGGTAGTAATATTCCTCTTTGTTCATCGGCGTGTTGATGGGGAAACGCTCGGCAGCGTGGGCCATCTGTTCGTCGCTGACAGCTTCGGAGGTGACTTTCTTGAGTGTGTCAATCCATGAGTAACCTACGCCGTCGGAGAACTGTTCCTTTTGGCGCCATGCCACATCGTCGGGCAGCATGTCGGCAAAAGCTTCGCGGACAATTTTCTTCTCTATGGTCCTTCCCGGACACATCTTCGCTTCGGGATTGAGGCGCATGGCCACATCGAGAAATTCTTTGTCGAGGAAAGGAACGCGGCCTTCCACGCCCCATGCCGACAGGCTCTTGTTGGCACGAAGGCAGTCGTAGAGGTAGAGCTTGGAGAGCTTGCGCACGGTCTCTTCATGGAAAGCCTTTGCGTTGGGCGCTTTATGGAAATAGAGGTAACCGCCGAATATTTCGTCGGCACCTTCTCCCGAGAGCACCATCTTGATACCCATCGATTTGATGACGCGTGCCAAGAGGTACATGGGTGTAGAGGCGCGCACCGTGGTCACGTCGTAGGTTTCGATGTAGTAGATTACATCGCGTACGGCGTCGAGGCCTTCCTGTATGGTGTAATTTATTTCGTGGTGGACCGTTCCGATGTGGTCGGCCACTTCTTTTGCTTTTGCCAGGTCGGGTGCTCCTTTCAAACCTACGGCGAAGGAGTGGAGCTGCGGCCACCAGGCAGTTTGCGTACTGCCCGATTCCACGCGCTTGGCAGCGAACTTTTTGGCAACGGCCGAGATGATGCTGCTGTCCAAACCTCCGGAGAGGAGAACCCCGTAAGGCACGTCGCACATGAGCTGGCGTTTTACGGCGGCTTCAAGTGCATCGTGGAGTTCCGTTACGGAGGCTACGTTGCCCTTTACGTTGTCGTAGCTTTCCCATTCGCGTTTGTACCAGCGCGTCATTTTCCC
>CAVCAV010000311.1:0-2133 GCA_963600165.1 Christensenella sp. UBA1685
GCTGAAAGCCCAGCACAACATAGCCCAGGGCAAGCGAAGCGACACCCTGGGTAATGCGGCCTCCCCTAAATAAACGCCCTGAAAGGGCAACATAATGGCTATTCCAGCTGCATTTTATCCGACATAGATATTATGCTGCCCTTTCAGGGCGCAATTACATTATGAACATCCTAACCCAGGGTGTCGCTTCGCTTGCCCTGGGCTATGTTGTGTTGGGCTTTGGCTTTCCCTTCGGCCGCCGATTTTCAATTCAGCCCATCATCGCCCCTATCAGAAATTGAATATATAAGTCGACTATGACACGCATTCTTCTTCTCTGCTTTCTCCTATGTATATCGGTGTGCACGCCGCTCGGCGCGCAGACCAACCGCAACATACGCAAACTGCAAAGCCAGCAGCAAACGCTCAAGCGCCAGATTGCCGACCAGGAACAGATGCTGCGTTCCACGAAGAAGAACGTGAATGCCCAATTGGCCGACCTGCGCGTGATTACGGCCCAGATAGAAGGGCAGCAGAAGTATGTCGACAACATCCACTCCGAACTCACCACGCTCGCCTCGAGCATCAAGGGGCTTGAACAGCAACTTGCGCTGCTTGAGAAGGACCTCTGCGACTGCAAGCGCCGCTACCGCCGTGCCGTCAACTACATGTTCCGCAACCGCATGCAAGTGTCGAAGTGGCAGTTTATACTTTCTGCCAAAAACTTCCGCCAGATGTACCGCCGCCTGCGCTACATGAACGACTTTACGCGCTACCAGCGTGCACAGGCCAAGCTCATCAGCCAGAAAGAGAGCGAGGTGCAGGCCAAGCGCAACGAGCTTCTAGGTGTGAAAACGGAGAAGGACCGCCTCTTCGCCGAAGGACAGGCGCAGACGCAAAAGCTCCAGGGCCAGCAGGCCGAGCGCCAGCAGGTGGTCAACGAACTCAACCAGAAGCAGCGCGAGCTCCAGGCTTCCATTGCCGACCAGCGCAAGAAGTCTGCCGCACTCGATGCGAAAATCGACCGCCTTATTCAGGAAGAAATAGCCGCCGCCGAACGTCGCCGCAAGGCTGAAGAGGAGAAGCGGCGCAAGGCCGAAGCCGCCCGTCAGGCCAAGCTCAAGCGCGAACGCGAACAGGCCGCCGCCGAAAAGAAACGCAAGGAGCGCGAGGAAGCCGAGCGCCGCAAGGCACAGGCTTCGTCGAAGACCAAAGGCAAGAGCGGCTCATCCACGGCTTCGCGCACCAAAGGCACGTCGTCGTCGAAGCCCTCGAAGGGCGTTACTGAAGAGGAACGTACCGCCACGCCTTCGTTCAACGCTGCCGACAATGCCGACCGCGCACTTTCCAACAACTTTGCCGCCAACCGCGGCCGTCTGCCCATGCCCATTACCGGCTCGTATGCCATCACCACCCACTTTGGCTCGTACAACGTGGAAGGACTGCGCGGCGTGCAGCTCGACAGCAAAGGCATCAACATCACCGGCCGTCCCGGTGCTCAGGCCCGCTGCATTTTCCGCGGCGAGGTGACGAGCGTGTTCCCCTTCGGCGGCATGTACAACGTGATTGTGCGCCACGGCTCGTACCTTTCCGTCTACTGCAACCTCAGTTCCATTTCCGTGCGCAGCGGCCAGCAGGTGGAAGCCCGCCAAACGCTCGGCTCGGTGGCCACCGACGCTTCGGGCAACTGCACGCTCCACTTCCAGCTTCGCAAGGAAACGTCGAAACTCAATCCCGAAGCATGGCTCGGACGCTGATGCACTGCTGACCCGCCGTCTTTTTCCATGAACAGAAGAACAACCTTTTAGAAACAACATGACCGAACCTGCCCCGTCAATATCCAAATGGTACGTCAAGCTTGGAGGGAAACTCCTCCATCTGCTTTCGCGCCTTCCCCTTTGGTGGCTCTACCGTTTGTCCGACATCATATGTCCTGTGCTCTACTACGTGGTGCGCTACCGCCGCCGCGTGGTGCACGAAAACTTGAAAAATTCGTTTCCCGACCGTTCGCCGCTTGAGCGCCGCCGCATCGAGTGGCGCTTCTACCGCTTCTTCTGCGACTACGCTGTGGAGACCGTGAAGCTTCTCACCATCTCGCCCGAGGAGATGAAGCGCCGCATGAAGATTGTGGGCATTGAGGCCATGGATGCCGAA
>CAVCAV010000312.1:0-2122 GCA_963600165.1 Christensenella sp. UBA1685
CGCGCAACCATTGGAAAAGGGTGATGTCTCTATCCAACAATCCGGTCTCTTTGAGATTCAGCTGGAGAGCTTCTGACAAATTCATCACATGTTGCTCCTCTTTGTTTCGCACTTGCCCGACAACATATTCACAAAACCAACACCTTACGATGTAGATTCCATCTTCGTTGTTGTCTTCATGAAGAACCAAATCATTGGAAATGGTTATTACATACTCTTCCTTATAACGCTGCTTTTCAAAGAACTCCTGTTCATTGTCCGACTGATAATGTCCGACCATAGAGTCGAACAAAGCGACATCTTCTGGCCAAAGTTCGTTTTTCTCTTGATTCATAATTTCCGTAGGTGTTGGTTAATAAAATCTGGAATATACTTTACTTTCACTGGCAGTTGGAGATATTCCTCTTCCTTGCCGCCATAAACTATGAGAGTCGTAGGCTTTTTCATTTCTATCAAACGATTTACCGCAACACGCCAAAGGGTCTTGTGGGCATTGTCTTGGTCATGTCCTATACCGCAAACGGCTATCACGCTATTCTCCGGCAATCCCTCAAAACAGTATTTGAATGAATTCACATCGCCCCAGCTTGCCGTAGGGATTACTTGATAACCGCACAGTTGCCAATAAGCGGCAATGAAGCGAGAACGGTAGACATCCTGTTTGTTCAACTGGTGGTATCTGTCATCGTCAACAAACAGGGAAAAGTCTGGAGCAAACAGATAGTCATACTTATAAAGGCTGTGCGTCACTCTTTCCAGTTTGTTCCACACCGATGATATTTCGTAATCATACAAGAAAAAATGTACGGCTTCGCCTGCTCCATCGTGTTTGCCTCGGTCGGTATACGAAACAACGTCGAAGTCCAAACCACCAGTGTAAGGCTCCACCAAGGGCATCTTGTTTTCAACGGTAAACTTCATGCCAGTCATCAAGTGCATGTTCTCATATTTCTTCTTGCGCTGTTCTCGCTCTGGAAGTTCCGCGAAACGTACGTTCTTCCCACTTGCAGTGTGCGTCACCCAATATCTTTCTTTGGGCGAAAAGAGAGGCAATGTCTCCTCTTGCATCCATGATAAGTATTCGCTCTTTTTCATCTCTGTATGTTGTACGGTGGATTGGTGACAACAATGTCTATCTTTTGCGAGTTGCTGGTCTAAACGCATATCGTCCATATCTTGATTTTGCTGTCCGTTGTGCACATCTTTACCTTCCGCAAACGTACTTTGCGTAAGTCTTTTCCCGTTTATTCCCTTGTAGAATTGGGAATCTGCGCTTAAAAGTGGCCTTTCCTCCATCATCTTTTTTTTGTTTCATGGCAATCATAGACATATTACGTTTGCCTTACTATACAAATTTAGCAAAAGTTTCCGACGTGGCATTGCCTGCCCCATGCTTTTGTATCTCTACGACGGAATAGCTGCGCTTAGCCACACTGCTCGTAGTAGGCGAAGCGTCCCCGCTGCGCCCTTGGAATATTGGCAAGCTTGGGAGGATTGGCGAGGGTGCCAACCCTCCTGCCCTTATGCTTTTTGTAGCTGTTTAGCTATTTTTGCGCCCTGAAAGGTAGGACAATCAAACTTTTTCGTGCAAAGAATATTTTCTTACCTTTGCACTGTTTGACGTGGAAATATGACATTTAAGGAATACAGCAAGCTAAAAGCAATAATGGAACACGTTATTGTTATTCTGAATGTTGCGAAGGAATACGAAAAGGCTGATGAGGTTGACAACATCCTTTTCAGCATGCTTCTTGAATATGGCGATGTAGAAGCAGAAGTTTACAGAAACCGTTTCCGTAAGTATTTCGAGTTGGCCGGCGAAATTGACAGAGAGCACATGAAAGGTTATTCTCTTTGATTGGCCGGGCGTTTGACCGCACTTCCCATACAGTATTATTGCCGTTTCTGTTTGTCTGTCGCGAGTGCGCCAGTTTGTAACTGTGCCAATTAGCACTCGTAAGTGGGGTGTTGTAGAGACCTCGCAAGGGTACGAAATTTTTAGCAAATCACAACGGTTTTCTCCTCTACTCCCGAAACGGATATGGTGTTGTTGACCTCGTAAAGGTACGAAATTTTTAGCAAATCACAACGGGTCAACCCCTGTAAACTTGGTTTTGAGCCC
>CAVCAV010000313.1:0-2100 GCA_963600165.1 Christensenella sp. UBA1685
CATATACTATTCATGGCCAATTCATGGAGATTCATGTGAAGAAAGATACACGTGAATCTCCATGAATTGGCCATGAATCGTTTGAGGCTGTGAACGGGCGTCTGTCACGCCGCGCAAGCGAGGTCGGGAGACCTCGCCCCCCATCGTTCGTCCCCATCGTCAGTGCACCGAGTCGGCGTGTGCTGCTGCGGGTGCTGCGCTTCCCTGCTCTTCGCCGGCCTGAGCCTCTTGCGCTGCCCGTTCGGCAGCCCGTCGGCGCCAGTAGGCACGGGCGGCAGCGCGCTGCAGCGAGTCGTTGCGCAAGCTGTCCTCGCGTGCGGCAAGGGCGGCGGTGTCGGGCTCGGCGGCGGGCTGCGGCTCGTGGCGTACGGAGTCGGAGTCGACGGCCGCGGGCACGGGCATCTGCTCCTCGCCGTTCCAACGCTTCATCTCGGGCAACGTCCAGGGCAGCGACACCGCCACGGCTGCAAGCAGCACGACGAGGAGCATCCACCACCAGTGGCGGCGGAAGAAACCCGGTTCGCTTTGGGTGCGTACGCGGCGCTGGCGCGCAGGCTCCTTCGGCTCTTCGGCCTGAGAGGCGGAGCGCAGCGCGCCGATGTGTTCCACGGGAGCGGCCTCGCGCTTTTTGTCGGCCTTTTTCTTTTTCTCGGGGGCAGCAGGCGCGGCAGATGCGGGCGCAAAGCCGGCGGGCATGAGCGGCGGAATGTTGGTGGTGCGGCTCTTGCTCTCCACGGGGCGCAGGGCGGGGGCGGCGTCTTCCGTTTCGGGCGAAACCGCCTCGTCGTTATTTTCGATTTCGGAAGCAGGGAGGTCTTCGCCTTCGGCTGTTCCGTTGTGCAGTTCGTTGTTCATAAACAATTAGGTGTATTCAAAAGAAAGTTGAATCTCTATAGGTGGCGAGGTCTCCTGACCTCGCATGAGCGAAAATGCATTTCTGACAATTCACGATTAATCCCTGGTCATTCATGTTTTTTCTTCAAAACAGGAATTCTCATGAATGGGCCATGAATTGTCCATGAATTTCTTTTTGAACATAAATGTTCGTGAATTGGACATGAATTCTTGTTCGCGCAAGCGAGGTCGGGAGACCTCGCCCCCATCGCTCGCTTCAAGCGCCGCAAAGTTACCACTTTGCACCCTCTTGGCAAAGCCATACATCCCTCTGCGCAAAAGGCGGAAGGCATATGCGCTCCCATATTATAAAAAAGATGTACATTTGTAGTCGGAATCAAAAAACAAACGTCACACACAAATTCCCATTAATAACATATATGTCCTCCGAAAGAAAAGTACGCGTACGTTTCGCGCCCAGTCCCACAGGTCCCCTTCATATTGGCGGTGTGCGCACCGCACTCTACAACTACCTCTTCGCCCGCCAGCACGGCGGCGACATGGTGTTCCGCATTGAAGACACCGACTCCAACCGCTTCGTGCCCGGAGCGGAAGACTACATCATAGAGTCGTTCAAGTGGCTCGGCATAGAGTTTGACGAAGGCGTAAGTTTCGGCGGCGACCATGGTCCCTACCGCCAGAGCGAGCGTCGTGACATCTATAAGAAATACGTGCGCCAGCTCCTCGACGCCGGCAAGGCCTACGTGGCTTTCGACACCCCCGAAGAACTCACCCGCAAGCGCGAGGAAGTGGAAAACTTCCAGTACGACGCCCACACCCGCCTCGAGATGCGCAACTCCCTCGTGCTCGGCGATGAGGAAACGCAGCGCCTCATCGACGCCGGCGAGCAGTACGTGGTACGTTTCAAGGTAGAACCCGGCGAGGAAATCCACGTCAACGACATCATCCGCGGCGACGTGCGCATCATGTCCGACATTCTCGACGACAAAGTGCTCTACAAGAGCGCCGACCAGCTCCCCACCTACCACCTCGCCAACATCGTGGACGACCACCTGATGGAAATCACCCACGTCATCCGCGGCGAAGAGTGGCTCCCCTCCGCACCCCTCCACGTGCTCCTCTACCGTGCCTTCGGCTGGGCCGACACCATGCCCCAGTTCGCCCACCTGCCCCTCCTTCTCAAACCCGACGGCAAGGGCAAGCTCTCCAAGCGCGACGGCGACCGCCTCGGTTTCCCCGTGTTCC
>CAVCAV010000314.1:0-2056 GCA_963600165.1 Christensenella sp. UBA1685
GCGAACGATGGGGGCGAACGATGGGGGCGAGCTCTCCCGAGCTCGCTTGCGCGAGCAAGAATTTTTGAGAATTCATGGACATTTATGTCCCGAAAGAATTGATGTCCAATTCATGTCCAATTTATGGCCATTCATGTTTTTTCTTTTAAACATGAATTATCATGAATGGACCATGAATTGCCCATAAATTATTCTACGAACATGAATGTTCTGGCAATGGTCATGAATTGCTGCTCGCGCAAGGCCGTGTAGAGCGCGAAGTCAGGAGACTTCGCCCCCATCGCTCGCCCCCATCGCTCGCCTCCTGACATCAACAATAAACCTACACAAAATTTTTGCTTTGTTAAACATTTGCCGTCACCTCCCCCGTTCTACCGAAATTTCAGCCCCGTGACGAATTTTTACCCCCTGACGAAAATTTGCTGTCACCGCGTTAGTCAGAATATATCCCTTAAAACCAGCGATTTGCGAAGAGCAACTTTAGCCAAGGTGACGGCTGACAGCAACTTGCACAAACTTCGGTGTATGCGCGTGTGCGCGCGTACGTAACAGCGTGCCCTCCGTACCGAAATATTCCGCCCGAGAAATGCAAACAAACGTAAAGCGTGAAAAGTTGCGCACTTGCGTTTTGCACTCCTTTTCTTATTCCTTAACTTTGCAAGTTGAAGTGCCCTCCCCCCCGAGCGGCCATACCCTTAGACCCACCCACAACGAAATGAAAGACAGCATTGCCTACAAACTCAGCAGCGGAAAGCCCAACAAGTTCGGGCATTTCCTCGCCGGCTATCTGCGTACCCTCGTTCCCGGCGCCCTCTTCCGCAGCCGCCTCGAGCGTGTGCTCAAGCAAGCCCACCAGCGCGACGACTTTCCCTACATCCTTCAGCGGGTGGACTACTACATAAAGACCGCCCGCCCCTTCACCCTCCCCGCCGCCGACACCCAGGAGCGCTCGCGCAGCTGGCTCCACTACATAGGTCCCCTCGGCGGGTTCCGCCACAACACGTTCCACTCCGCCTACTACCTCGACCAGCAGGAAATAGTCCGCTGGTTCCCCTCCACGTTCCGCTGGAGTTTCTGCCCCGGCGACGTCTACTTCACCCCCACCCTCCCCACCGTGGTGAAAAGCCGACTGCTCGAAGGCGACAACAGCAACTCCGTCATACTCAAGCTCGACAAGCTCCGCCACTTCCTTTTCGTCGACGACCCCGTGCCCTTCGGCGAAAAGCAAAACTGCGTAATATTCCGCGGGAAGATACGCCAGAGCCGCGTGCGCACCCTCTTCCTCGAAAAGTTCTTCGGCCGCGAAGGCTTCGACTGCGGCGTGGTGGGCCGCAACGAAGGCTGCCCCGACGAGTGGATGACGCCCAAGAAAACCATACGCGAACATCTCCGCTACAAATACATCATGGCCCTCGAGGGCAACGACGTGGCGAGCAACCTCAAGTGGGTCATGTCGTCCAACTCCATAGCCGTCATGACGCGCCCCACGTGTGAGACGTGGTTTATGGAAGGCACGTTGCGCGCCGGCTACCACTACATAGAAGTGGCCGACGACTTCTCCGACCTCGAAGAGAAGATAGCCTACTACAACGCCCACCCCGACGAGGCCGCACAGATTGTGCAGCACGCCCACGACTATGTACGCCAGTTTATGGACCCCAAGCGCGAACTCCTCATCTCCCTCCTCGTGATGGACCGCTACTTCAAACTTTCCGGACAAAAGCAATAATCCGCAGGTTTTCGGGTTTAGATATATAGTAGGTGTATTTAAACAAAAACAGAGTAAATACCCCTGTTTGTTTTCTGAGCCTTCGGCTTGTCGGGTTGTCTTGCTTTGCTTTTTCGAGAGCAAGCTCTCAAAGCCAAAGCAAGACAACCCGACAGTGGCTTCGCCACTCAGAAAACAAACAGGCGATAAACCACGCCTTCGGCGAAAAACCTTTCCGCAAACTTTTGTCCTAATAGGGCAGGTTTTAAAGGGTTGCTTTGTGAATTTATAAGGCGCAGCGGTTTTTCGCCGAAGGCGTGGTTTATCGCCCTGCGGTGGGCAAGTGCC
>CAVCAV010000315.1:0-2056 GCA_963600165.1 Christensenella sp. UBA1685
GTTGATGTGTGCGGAAATATTGATAAAGTCGAATGAATAGGGTTTGCATAGAGCCTTTATATTATGAGTGGTTCTTTGTGGAACTTCTCATTTATATTCCAATGTCATTTTATTTGTCCTCAAATGAAAGTTGTAAATATAATCAGCAAAAAATAGCTTTGCCTGTTTATGGGCGTTCTCTGCAAAAAGTACACAAAACGTATTCCATCTTCCGTCTTCCACATTGATGCTATATTGTATGGTATAAGCTTTGTATTTATCATCTTCATAGAAGAGTTGCCATGAGGCCTTGATTCCTGCTAATGGAGAAACGCTTTCTATTTTTATCTTTATGTAAAAGGAATAGCGTTTTCTGTTTTCTGGAGTGTCGCGTTTAAATCTCAATCGGTAGAATTCATTTTCATATTGCTTAAAGAGTGTGGGTAGTTCTTCCCCATTATATATAGTATCTACCTTCATCAGCATCATAGCTTCTTTGTCTTTGGTGTTTGTTGTTTGCGGAAGTTTCTTCAAGCGTTCGGCAAATTCCTTAAAAGTGTTTCCCAAATAATCGCCATCGGAATAATCAAAGACTATTACATAAGGTGACCATTTGTTGTATGACTTTACGATATTCTTGAGAATCTGTTTTTCTGTTTCAATTTCCGTTACAGGTTGTTGCGCATATACAGCTATTGACGACAATGCGAGAACTACAAGAAAAAGTAAACGTTTCATGTGTAAGTATTTTTCGAATTAATGATAAACGTTTATGACCCAATTGATAAAAGCTTCTTTCCAAGCGCGGCATTCAGCAGTGCCTTTGATTTCAGACGCACCAAAGCCATGACCGCCAGTGTGGTACTGTATGTAGCGATGTGGTACATTCTTTTTGGTGAGTGCAGAGTCGAGAAGTTCCGAATTGTGGTATTGCACGATGGGGTCGTCCTTGCAATTCACCAAAAAAACGGGCGGACAACCGCTGGGGACGTGGCGCTCCAACGAAAGGCTGTCGCGCATTTGCTTGTTGTGCTTTCGGTTATCTCCTAACAGAGCTCTACGCGAACGTTTGTGCACACAAGGTTCTGCCATCGTCACAACGGGGTAAATTGGCACAATAAATGCAGGCCATTCTGACTGCGGAAAGAGTTCGGCACTCGACATCACGAGATGTCCACCGGCCGAAAAGCCCATCACTCCCACTCGCTCAGCATTTATGCCCCATTTTTCGGCACTGTCACGAACTATGCGCAACGAGCGCCGTAAATCGTCTTGGGCATCGGGATAGCGATGACCGCGGAGAATCCAACGAAAGCCTGTGAGAAATGCTGGCACATAGGCCGTACGGTAGCGCAACACGTAAGCTTCTATGCCATTGCGGCTGAGCCATTCAGCCACCTCTGTGCCTTCGTGTTGCATGTCGTGCCAAAAATAGCTACCGCCAGGACATACTATAACGCTTATTCCTTTGCGCTTGAAGTGTTGTGCTAGCGTGTCTCCATCAGCGGCTTTTGCAGTATAGCGAGTGAGCGTTACGCGTGCATGATGCCCTTTTTCGCCCTGCCACACGTTCAGAGTTTGTGCTGCGGACGTGTTGCAGACGGCTACAAGCAAAATTAGTAGAAGGCGTATGTGTTGTAACATGTTGATGCTTCGTGTATGTGGCATAACTATGCCTTATGAATATCAGCGAAAAGTTGTTGAGGCGGAATAATCTCGCTGCAAGTAACCAGACTGCCAATGAGCACACCAAACATGCCGTGCATCAGTACATTCTGACCTGTTTGTAAGAGACCGTCTATCCGAGTTCGCACTGGTACTCTGCGGGCTTGTGCCAAGTGTACATCTTTGGCTATGCCATACATACTTCCACCTGGCGTCCCCGTGTAATGTGCTTGAGTGAGCGGCGTGCTGGTGTAGGTGTGTTGCAAGGTGTTGCGAATGCCAGGAAACTGCCGCTCAAGCTGACTGAGCAATTTTTCTGTGCAATGCTCTTTGAAATGGAAATAACTCTCGGGGCGGTTACCCGGTTTGGAATTTATCCACTCAGTCCTCTCGTCCATTCGCATATAGCTAA
>CAVCAV010000316.1:0-15806 GCA_963600165.1 Christensenella sp. UBA1685
TTCCACCGCTTATGGGGGCGACGCTTCCACCGCTTATGGGTGCGACGCTTCCACCGCTTATGGGGGCGACGCTTCCACCGCCTATGGGGGCGACGCTTCCACCGCTTATGGGGGCGACGATTGAATCGTCGCGCTCTACACGGCACTCCCCCTTCCCTCAAACAACAATTCTACTTTTAAGTCAATGGGCATTCATGTTTTAATCCATAACATGAATGCCCATATTTTCCAACCTAATCATTACTTTTGTATTCAGAAGTACGAACATGCACCTTTTCCCAGTCAAAACCATTGACCATATATACTAATATTCTTCGCCGTGTAGAGCGCGACGATTCAATCGTCGCCCCCATATGCGGTGTAAAGCGCAGCCACGCAAAAGCCTCCGTGAGGCCACATTTGCACATTCGCATATTTGCACATTATGAAGCATCTCCTTCTCCTCCTCCTCCTCTTCCTCCCCCTCACCCTCCGCGCACAGCTCGACACCCTCGTCTACCTCACACCCACCGACATCAGCCGGCCCGACCAGGGCAACCTACGCCTGCGCGTAGACGCCCTCGCCTTCCTCCGCGACAACGAATACAAAGGCCGGCTCGTAAAAGGCTACACCCTCCCCGGCATGTGGCTCGAACCCGCCGTCACCTACCAGCCCCTCAAAAACCTCCGACTCGAGCTCGGCCTCCACATCCTCCACTACTGGGGCACAAACCGCTACCCCAACTACAACTACCAGAGCCTCGCCCTCCAAAACGGCACACACCGCCAGAGCGGCTTCCACTGCGTACCCGTGTTCCGCGCACAGCTCCGTCCCCACCGCAGTCTCGACATCGTGCTCGGCACCCTCTACGGCAAGGCCAACCACCAGCTCATACAGCCCCTCTACTCCGACGAAGCCAACCTCACCTCCGACCCCGAAACCGGCCTCCAGCTCCTCTTCCACCGCCAGCACTTCACCCTCGACACCTGGGTAGACTGGCAAACCTTCATCTTCCGCGGCGACGACCGCCAGGAGTCCTTCGCCTACGGTCTCTCCGCCCGCGTGCTCCCCCTCAAGACCACCACCCCCGCCACGCTCTACTTCCCCCTCCAGGCCATCTTCCAGCACCGCGGCGGAGAAATAAACCCCGACGCACCCGACCGCCAGGTGAAAACGTGGCTCAACGCCGCCGTAGGCGCAGGCGTCACCCTTCCCCTCCGCACCCGCACCCCCGTAACCCTCGGCCTCGAAGCCGACCTCGCCCTCTTCAGCCAGCAGTGCGGCACCGCCTTCCCCTTCCAGAGCGGCCACGGCATCTACGCCACCGCCACCGCACAAATCGCCCGTTTCAACCTCCGCGCCGCCTACTGGGCACGCCACAACTTCGTTACCCTCTACGGCAACCCCCTCTACGGCACCATGAGCGTAGACGAGCAAGGCCTCACCTACCGCCATCCCCAGACCCTCACCTTCCGTGCCGAATACGCGCAGCCCCTCGGCCGCGGCTTTTCGTGGGGCGTCTCCGCCGAAACCTTCGCCACACTCCCCGCCACCACAGCCCTCACCACCACCGCCGACGGCTCCACAACCACCACCCTCGAGCACCGCACCACCGACCTCTCCTTCGCCGCCGGCATCTTCCTCCGCTGCCGCCCCTCCTTCCTTCTCAAGAAAATACAGTGCCAATAAGCGATCGGGGCCTCGCTACGCGAATGTGCAAATGTGCAAATGTGCAAATGAGCTGCGCCGTCACGGACGCTTTTGCGCGGCTTCGCCCCCTATGGAGGCGACGATTGAATCGTCGCGCTCTACACGAACACCCCATCGTTCGCTCCCATGCGCTGCGCCCCCACAGCCATCCACATTTGCACATTTGCACATTCGCACATTTGCACATTCGCGAAGCGCCCCATTTGCACATTCGCACATTTCTTCCTATCTTCGCACCACAAAAACGTAACATAAACTATAAATGAACAACACAAACTCTTCATCCGCCCCCCTCGTGCAGGGCATGACCAACATCTACGACGAAGTAAGCACCTCCACCGCCAGCGCCATCAAGCAAGACCTCATCGACCACTTCGGCCGCGGCCTCTACTACCACCTCAAGGACGGCGAAAAAGCCATCACCCCCGACCAGCAGGCCTACATAGCCGCCACCTTCCAGAAGCACGGCGTAGACACACCCCCCGTCTACGACAAAGTACTCGCATGACCCCCATCCCTACTTTCCCCTCCCCATACCCGTAGCCCAAAAGAAGCCACCCGCGCACCGCTTCTTTTGGGCTACGCTTTTTTCTTTCTGAAAAATTACGCGAACGATGCGTTCGCCCCTTCAACACCCCGCATTCCCCGCAAAATTCCAAGGCCTGGAAAAAATTTGGGGACGCTTGGAATTTTTACAAGTTGCCCAAAAGTTTCAGCCCGCAACCTGTCGGCCAACAATGGGGCGAACGATGAGCGAACGATGAGCGAACGATGAGCGAACGATGAGCGAACGATGAGCGAACGATGGGGGCGACGATTGAATCGTCGCGCTCTACACGGAATCTCCGCGCTTAACGCGACGTTTCAAACGTCGCCCCCATCGTCCGTCCTCAAAACACTCCCCATTTGCACATTTGCACATCTGCACATCTGCACATTAAAAACACATTCGCACATTGAAAAAAATCCCGCCCACCCCTTGCATCTTCCAAAACAATTCGTAACTTTGCACCCCGAAAGTAGGAAACGCAAGATAACTGCTTTGTTTATAGCGGCTTAAAGCTGCAGGTTAGAAATAACCCTCCGCCCCGAGCTTGAAACACCAGTAAGGGCTACGGAACCACACTCAAAATTTTTTTATACATAACATAATACTGAAATGCCAGGATTATTAGGAAAAAAGATCGGAATGACATCCGTATTCAGTGCCGAGGGCAAAAACGTGCCATGCACTGTTATCGAAGTTGGTCCTTGCGTCGTGACGCAGATCAAAACCGTCGAGAAGGACGGCTATGCCGCCGTGCAGGTAGGCTTCCAGGACGCCAAGGAGAAAAACGTCTCCGCACCCCTCATGGGTCACTTCAAGAAAGCAGGCGTCACCCCCAAGCGCCACTTGGCTGAGTTCAAGGGATTCGACAAGGAATTCAACCTCGGCGACACCATCGGCGTAGACCTCTTCGAAGGAACCGAATTCGTAGACGTAATCGGTACCTCCAAGGGTAAAGGCTTCCAGGGCGTTGTGAAGCGCCACGGCTTCGGCGGTGTAGGCCAGAGCACACACGGTCAGGACGACCGTCTCCGCAAGCCCGGTTCAATCGGTGCCTGCTCCTACCCCGCAAAGGTTTTCAAAGGCATGCGCATGGGCGGCCAGATGGGCGGCGAACGCGTCACCACGCAAAACCTCAAAGTGTTAAAGGTAATCCCCGAACACAACCTTCTCCTCATCAAAGGTTCAGTTCCCGGATGCAAAGGTTCAATCGTAATTGTCGAGAAATAAGCAATGGAAGTAAGCGTATTCAATATCAAAGGTGAAGACACCGGCCGCAAGGTAACCCTCAGCGACAGCGTCTTCGGCATCGAACCCAACGACCACGCTATCTACCTCGATGTAAAGCAGTACCTCGCCGCACAGCGCCAGGGTACCGCCAAGGCAAAGGAAAGAAGCGAAATGAGCGGTTCAACCCGCAAACTCGGACGCCAGAAGGGCGGCGGCGGCGCACGTCGCGGTGACATCAACTCACCCGTACTCGTCGGCGGTGCACGCGTCTTCGGTCCCCGTCCCCGCAACTACAGCTTCAAGCTCAACCGCAAAATCAAGCAGCTCGCACGCCGCTCCGCTCTCTCCTACAAAGTACAGGAAAGCGCACTCGTAGTGGTTGAAAACTTCGATTTCGAAGCTCCCAAGACAAAGAACTTCGTCGAAATCGTAAATAATCTTAAGATTTCCGGCAAAAAGGTACTTTTGGTAACCGCTGAAGCAAACAAAAATGTATATTTGTCTGCTCGCAACCTCCAGAACGCCAAGGTGGCCATCGCCTCCGACATCAACACCTACGGCGTGCTCGACGCCAACGTCATGGTAGTGACAGAAGGTGCCATTGCCCAAATCGAAAACGTACTCAACAAGTAAAGCACGAAAGAGAAATGGCATACATCATCAAACCCATCGTCACTGAAAAGATGAACGACATCACTGAGAAGCAGAACAAGTTCGGCTTCATCGTTCGTCCCGAAGCAAACAAGCTTCAGATCAAGGCAGAAATTGAAGCCACCTACGGCGTCAACGTTACGGGCATCAGCACCATGAAATACGCCGGCAAAAACAAGGCTCGCTACACCAAGGCCGGTCTCGTGCGCGGTCGCAGCAACGCCTACAAAAAAGCCATCGTGTCCATCAAGGAAGGCGAATCAATCGATTTCTACAGCAATATCTAAATAAATAATGGCAGTACGTAAATTCAAGCCCACTACACCGGGGCAGAGACACAAAATTATTGGTACGTTCGAAGAAATTACTGCATCCGTACCAGAAAAATCTCTCGTTTACGGTAAGCGCGTTTCCGGCGGTCGCAACAACACCGGTAAGATGACCATGCGTTATCTCGGCGGCGGCCACAAGAGAAAGTTCCGCTTCATCGACTTCAAAAGAGAGAAAGACGGTGTACCCGCAGTCGTGAAGACCATCGAATACGACCCCAACCGTTCCGCTCGTATCGCACTCCTCTTCTACGCTGACGGCGAAAAGCGATACATCATCGCTCCCAATGGATTGAAAGTCGGCGACCAGCTCATGAGCGGCGCCGAAGCCGCACCCGAAGTCGGCAACGCACTCCCCCTGCAGAACATCCCCGTCGGTACCGTCATCCACAACATCGAGCTCCGACCCGGACAAGGCGCACTCCTCGTACGCTCAGCAGGCAACTTCGCACAGCTCACCTCACGCGAAGGAAAATACTGCGTCATCAAGCTCCCCTCAGGAGAAACTCGTCAAATCCTCAGTGCTTGCAAGGCAACCATCGGTTCCGTAGGCAACTCCGACCACGCACTCGAGTCGTCAGGCAAGGCCGGACGCTCACGCTGGATGGGTCGTCGCCCCCACAACCGCGGTGTTGTAATGAACCCTGTTGACCACCCCATGGGTGGTGGTGAAGGACGCCAGAGCGGTGGTCACCCCCGTTCACGTACAGGCTTGTATGCTAAGGGTCTCAAGACCAGAGCGCCCAAGAAGCAGTCCAACAAGTACATCATCGAAAGACGTAAAAAGTAACAAGCACTAAAAACAAGAAGAATTTATGAGTCGTTCTCTTAAAAAAGGCCCCTACATCGCCGTCTCGCTCGAGAAGAAAATTCTCGCCATGAACGAATCTGGCAAGAAAAACGTAGTCAAGACCTGGGCCAGAGCTTCAATGATATCGCCCGACTTCGTCGGACATACCGTTGCAGTTCACAACGGAAACAAATTCATCCCTGTTTACGTTACTGAAAACATGGTCGGTCACAAGCTCGGTGAGTTCGCACCCACACGCAAGTTCGGCGGCCACGCAGGTAACAAGAAAAAGTAAGCAGCCCCTTTCAATCCAAAAAATATAAAAGCATAACCAAATAATGGGAGCAAGAAAAAGATTAGCGGCTGAAGCAAGAAAAGAAGCCCTGAAGACCCAGTATTTTGCCAAACTGCAAAATGTGCCCTCTTCCCCCCGAAAAATGCGCTACGTCGTAGACCTCGTTCGAGGAATGGAAGTAAACCGCGCACTCGGTACCCTCAAGTTCTCTAAAAAAGCAGCCTCGCAGCACGTCGAAAAACTCCTCCTCTCGGCAATCGCCAACTGGGAACAGAAAAACGACCGCAAGGCAGAAGAAGGCGAACTCTACATCACCAAAATCTTCGTGGACGAAGGCGTCACGCTCAAGCGCATGCGCCCCGCACCCCAAGGCAGAGGTTACAGAATTCGTAAACGTTCAAACCACGTCACCCTCTTCGTGGGTACTAAAAACAATGACTAAGCAAATATGGGACAAAAAGTAAATCCGATTAGCAACCGTCTCGGTATCATCCGCGGTTGGGACTCTAACTGGTTCGGTGGACGCAACTTCGGCGACAACATCCTCGAAGACAGCAAAATACGCAAGTACCTCGACGCACGACTCGCCAAAGCCTCCGTTTCCCGCATCGTCATTGAACGCACACCCAAGCTCATCACCATCACCGTCTGCACCTCACGTCCCGGCATCATCATCGGCAAGGGCGGACAGGAAGTCGACAAACTCAAGGAAGAGCTCAAGAAAATCACCGACAAGGATGTTCAGATCAACATCTTCGAAGTGAAGAAGCCCGACCTCGACGCAAACATCGTAGGCAAGAGCATCGCACGCCAGGTAGAAGGCAAAATCGCCTACCGCCGCGCCATCAAGATGGCCATCGCAAACGCAATGCGCATGGGAGCCGAAGGCATCAAGGTGCAGATCTGCGGACGTCTCAACGGAGCAGAAATGGCACGCAAGGAAATGTTCAAGGAAGGACGTACGCCCCTCCACACTCTCCGCGCCGACATCGACTACTGCCAGACCGAAGCACTCACCAAAGTAGGTATCCTCGGCATCAAGGTTTGGATCTGCCGCGGTGAAGTCTACGGCAAGCGCGACCTCACACCCAACTTCACTCAGGAAAAGGAAACTCGCGGAAACGGCAACAACGGCGGCCGCAAGTTCCGTAACAAGAGAAACAACAACCGCTAATCAGCACTTTTCATTAGAACATCATGTTACAACCGAAAAGAACAAAATACAGAAGACCGCAAAAAGGCCGTTGCAAAGGTAACGCACAGCGTGGCAACCAGCTCGCCTTCGGCAGTTTCGGCATCAAGAGCCTCGATACACACTGGCTCACCGGACGTCAGATCGAAGCCGCACGTATCGCTATGACACGCTACATGCAGCGCGAAGGACAAAGCTGGATACGTATCTTCCCCGACAAACCCATCACCAAGAAGCCTGCAGACGTACGTATGGGTAAAGGTAAAGGTGACCCCGTCGGTTACGTATTCCCCATCACACCCGGACGTATCATCTTCGAAATCGAAGGCGTACCCTTCGAAGTGGCAAAGGAAGCACTCCGTCTCGCCGCTCAGAAACTTCCGGTAACAACCAAATTCGTTGTCCGTCACGATTACGACAAAAACGCCTAAGCATGAAAATTTCAGAAATTCGCCAAATCCCCGCAGCTGAACTCCAGCAGCGCCTGGCCGACGAGGTAGCCAAATACAACACCATGCTGCTCAACCACAGCATCTCCCCTCTGGAAAATACTGCACAGATCAAAGACGCACGTCGTACCATCGCCAAGATCAAGACAGTGTTGAGAGAAAACGAACTTAACAAATAACTATTGTCCAGATGGAAGCCAGAAACTTAAGAAAAACAAGACAGGGTGTAGTCATCAGCAACAAAATGGACAAAACCATCGTCGTTGCTGCCAAGTTCAAGGAAAAGCACCCCATTTACGGTAAATTCGTCTCCAAAACAAAGAAGTACCACGCACACGACGAGAAGAACGACTGCAACGTCGGCGACACCGTACTCATCATGGAAACACGCCCTCTGAGCAAAACCAAGCGCTGGAGAGTGGTTCAAATCGTAGAAAGAGCTAAATAATTATGATACAGACAGAATCAAGATTGACAGTCGCCGACAACAGCGGCGCACGCGAGGCTCTCTGCATCCGAGTGCTCGGTGGAACAAAGCGTCGCTACGCTTCCGTAGGCGATGTCATCGTAGTCACCGTAAAGAACGTCATCCCCTCATCAGACATCAAGAAGGGCACAGTGTCCAAGGCACTCATCGTACGCACCAAGAAGGAAATCCGTCGCGCAGACGGCTCCTACATCCGCTTCGACGACAACGCCTGCGTACTGCTCAACAATGCCGGTGAACTCCGCGGCAGCCGTATCTTCGGCCCCGTTGCCCGCGAACTCCGCGCAGTAAACATGAAGGTCGTTTCACTCGCACCTGAAGTACTTTAATCCACACACTGCAAACTAAAGCAATGAGCAAGTTACATATCAAAAAAGGCGACACCGTCTATGTAAACGCCGGCAACAGCAAAGGACAGACCGGTAAGGTCACCAAAGTCCTCGTTGACAAGCAGCGTGCCATCGTTGAAGGTGTCAACATGGTCTCCAAGGCCCAAAAGCCCAGTGCACAGCACCCCCAGGGCGGAATCGTCAAGATGGAGGCGCCCATTCACATTTCCAATTTGAACGTCGTAGACCCCAAGACGGGAAAGCCCACGCGCATCGGTCGCAAACTCAACGACAACGGCAAACTCGTTCGCTACGCCAAAAAATCAGGAGAGGAGATTAAGTAAATGAATACAGCACAACTTAAGAAGGAATACGCCGAGCGCATCGCACCGGCTCTGATGAAGCAGTTCAACTACTCTTCCTCAATGCAGATTCCCGTACTCAAGAAGATCGTCATCAACCAGGGTCTCGGTATGGCAACTGCCGACAAGAAAATCATCGACGTAGCCATCAACGAGCTCACGGCCATCACCGGCCAGAAAGCCGTTGCTACCGTTTCACGCAAGGACGTCGCACAGTTCAAGCTCCGTAAAAACATGCCCATCGGCGTCATGGTAACACTCCGCCGCGAACGCATGTACGAGTTCCTCGAAAAGCTCGTCCGCGTAGCGCTCCCCCGTATCCGCGACTTCAAGGGTATCGAAAGCAAGTTCGATGGCCGTGGCAACTACACACTCGGCATCCAGGAACAGATCATCTTCCCTGAAATCAACATCGACACCATCGACCGCATCCTCGGTATGAACATCACCTTCGTCACCTCGGCTCCCACCGACGAAGAAGGCTACGCTCTCCTCAAGGAATTCGGTCTCCCCTTCAAAAACGCTAAAAAGTAATTCGAAACTATGGCAAAAGAGTCAATGAAGGCACGCGAGGTAAAGCGTGCCAAGCTCGTCGCTAAGTACGCCGCTAAACGTGCAGCTCTTAAGGAAATTGTCAATAAGTCGAATGATCCCGTTGAAGCTTACGAGGCAGCTCGCAAACTTCAGAAGATCCCTCGCAACGCCAATCCTATCCGTCTGCACAACCGTTGCAAGATCACGGGTCGTCCCAAGGGTTATATCCGTCTCTTCGGCCTTTCGCGTATTCAATTCCGTGAAATGGCGTCAAGCGGTCTTATCCCTGGCGTAAAGAAGGCAAGCTGGTAAAGTAAACCAAGCTCCATACAGGTGTTAGCTGAGCAGAAACGGCATAAACGTTCTGCTTCCAGCTTGCTCCTTGCGTAAGCAAACAAACTCAATTAATTATTTAATATTGTCGGGGTTGTCCCGATTAATTAAACAATCAAACAAATGACTGATCCTATAGCAGATTATCTTACGCGTTTGCGTAATGCTATCCAGGCAAAGCACCGTGTGGTTGAAGTGCCTGCGTCCAATTTGAAGAAGGATATCACAAAGATCCTCTTTGATCAGGGTTACATCCTTAACTACAAGTTCGAGGAAGAAGGTCCTCAGGGTACTATCAAGATTGCCCTTAAGTACAATCCTCAGACTAAGGTAAGCGCTATCAAGAAGCTCACTCGTGTTTCTAAGCCTGGTATGCGTAAGTATACTGGTTACCGCGAAATGCCCCGTGTTATCAATGGTCTTGGTATCGCTATCATTTCCACTTCAAAGGGTGTAATGACTAACAAGGCTGCCGCAGATTTGAAGATCGGCGGTGAAGTTCTTTGCTACGTATATTAATTTAGGAGGAACAAAATGTCTAGAATAGGTAAATTGCCGATTAACATCCCTTCAGGTGTAACGGTTACACTGAAGGATAATGTAGTGTCTGTAAAAGGACCGAAGGGTGAGCTCAGCCAGGCTGTTGATCCTTCCATCATCGTCACAATCGAGAACAACGAAATCACTTTCGCCATCGACGAAGCCAACGACACCGTCGAGAACAAGCAGAAGCAGGCTTTCCACGGCCTCTACCGCTCACTCGTCAACAACATGGTCGTAGGCGTCAGCCAGGGATACAAAAAGGAAATGGAACTCGTTGGTGTAGGTTACCGCGTTAGCAACCAGGGAAACCTCGTTGAATTCGCACTCGGTTACACCCACAGCATCTTCCTCCAGCTCCCGCCCGAAATCAAGGTTGAGACGAAGTCCGAAAGAAACAAAAACCCGTATATCAGCCTCGAGTCTGCAGACAAGCAGCTCCTCGGCCTCGTATGCGCCAAAATCCGTTCTTTCCGCAAGCCTGAACCCTACAAGGGCAAGGGTATTCTCTATGTGGGCGAGCAGATCCGTCGCAAGTCTGGTAAGTCCGCTGGTGCTAAGTAATTTTAAATCTCTAAGATTATGACTACGAAAAAAGAACAGAGACGCGTAAAAATCAAATATCGGGTTCGCAATAAGATCTCAGGAACCGCTTCACGCCCCCGCATGTCGGTTTTCAGAAGCAACAAGCAGATCTACGTTCAGGTTATCAACGACGAAACCTCCACCACACTCGTTTCAGCATCCTCACTCGGACTCGAAGCCATGCCCAAGAAGGAGCAGGCCGCTAAAGTAGGCGAAGCTGTTGCCGCCAAGGCAATCGCAGCAGGTATCACCGAAGTGGTGTTCGACCGTAACGGTTACCTCTACCACGGACGAGTAAAAGAAGTTGCAGACGGCGCCCGCAAAGGCGGACTTAAATTCTAATTGAGATTATGGCAAACAGAATAAACGTAAATACAGAAGAGTTAAAGGATAGACTGGTTGCTATCAATCGCGTTGTCAAAGTAACCAAAGGTGGTCGCACCTTCACCTTCGCCGCTATCGTTGTAGTGGGCGACGGAAAGGGAGTCATCGGTTACGGCCTCGGCAAAGCCGGCGAAGTTACCGCCGCCATTGCCAAAGGCGTAGAGGCAGCCAAGAAGAATCTCGTCAAGGTGCCCGTGCTCAAAGGCACTGTGCCCCACGAGCAGGCCGCACGCTTCGGCGGCGCCGAGGTTCTCATCCTCCCCGCATCTGAAGGTACCGGTGTCGTTGCCGGCGGCGCAATGCGCGCCGTACTCGAAAGCGTAGGTGTAAAGGACGTCCTCGCAAAGTCAAAGGGCTCCTCCAACCCCCACAACCTCGTAAAGGCAACCATCCTGGCACTTAGTGAAATGCGCGATGCACGCACCGTTGCTCAGCAGCGCGGCGTATCGCTCGAAAAAGTATTCAGAGGATAACAGAGAACTATGGCAACGATAAAGATTCAACAGACACGGAGCCGCATCCACGCTCCCAAGGACCAGAAGCGCACACTCGATGCACTGGGTCTCACCAAACTCAACCACATCGTTGAGAAGGAAGATTCACCCGTCCTCCGCGGAATGATCCGCAAGGTTCACCACTTGGTAACGGTCGTAGAATAATTTTCAAAATAAAGATCATTTATGAAATTACATACATTAAAACCTGCTTGTGGCGCAACCCACTCTTCAAAGCGCATCGGTCGCGGTCCCGGTTCAGGCAAGGGTGGCACCTCCACCCGTGGTCACAAGGGTGCCAAGGCACGCTCCGGCTACAGCAAGAAAATCGGTTTCGAAGGTGGTCAGATGCCTTTGCAGCGTCGTCTTCCCAAATTCGGTTTCAAGAACATCAACCGCGTTGAGTACAAAGCTATCAACCTTTCCACTCTCCAGGCTCTCGCAGAAAGCAAGAACCTCGAAAAGATCGGCGTAGCTGAACTCGTAGCTGCAGGTTTCATTTCTTCAAGCCAGTTGGTGAAGATTCTTGGTAACGGCGAACTCAAGGCCAAGCTGGCCGTTGAAGCTCACGCCTTCTCCAAGACAGCCGAAGCAGCCATCACTGCTGCTGGAGGCACCGCTACAAAAATCTAACTAAACCACTTCGATGAAAAAAATAATCGAGACCATCAAGAACATCTGGCGGGTTGAGGACCTGCGCACGCGCATCCTCATCACCCTCCTCTTTGTGGCTATCTACCGCTTCGGCTCGTTCATCGTGCTGCCCGGCATCGACCCCGCACGCCTACAGGCTCTCCATAGCCAGACCAGCGAAGGCCTGATGTCCTTGCTGAACATGTTCTCCGGCGGTGCATTCTCCAACGCTTCCGTATTCGCTTTGGGAATCATGCCCTACATTTCCGCATCCATCGTCATCCAGCTGCTCGCCATGGCAGTGCCCTACTTCCAGAAAATGCAGCGTGAGGGCGAAAGCGGACGCCGGAAAATCAATCAGTACACGCGTTGGTTGACAATAGCTATCCTGCTCTTCCAAGCTCCGTCGTACCTCATCAACCTCAAGGCACAGACCGCAGGCTCAGGAGCCTTCCTCGTAGGAGACGGATTCTGGTTCATGTTGTCGTCTACGATTATCCTTGCGGCAGGCAGTATGTTCATCCTGTGGCTCGGCGAACGCATTACAGACAAAGGCGTCGGCAACGGTGTTTCACTCATCATCATGATTGGTATCATCGCACGCATGCCGACAGCCATCACACAGGAGTTCGTCACCGCGCTCAGCGGTGCCGAAGGAGGCGGACTCATCAAGTTCCTCTTCGAGATCATCGCTCTCCTCTTCGTCATGGCTCTCGCTATCATCCTCGTAAAGGCCACCCGAAAGGTGCCCGTACAGTATGCAAAGCGAGTTGAAGGCAAAACAGCCGTCGGAGGTGCACGTCAGTACATCCCCCTCAAGCTTTTCGCCGCCAACGTAATGCCGATCATCTTCGCGCAGGCCATCATGTTCATCCCCCTGACTCTCGCCCAGACTATGACCAAAGGCGGTCCCAGCTGGTGGATGAGTCAGTTCCTGGACCACACGAGCGTTCTCTACAACTTAGTGTTTGTCATTCTGATCATCGCATTCACCTACTTCTATACGGCCATCACGCTCAACCCCGTGCAGATGGCTGAAGACATGAAGCGCAACAACGGCTTCATCCCCGGCGTAAAACCCGGCAAACCGACAGCCGACTACCTCGACACCGTGATGTCACGCATCACCTTCCCCGGTTCGCTCTTCATCGCCCTCATCGCCATCCTTCCCGCATTCGCAGGAATCTTCGGCGTGAAGCAGGAGTTTGCACAGTTCTTCGGTGGCACGTCGCTCCTCATCCTCGTAGGTGTGGTGCTCGACACGCTCCAGCAGATTGAAAGCCACCTCTTGGTGCGCCACTATGACGGATTGCTCAACTCAGGACACGTCCGCACGCGTTCAACGAAGGTAGCTGCCTACTAATTCCGCTACGAATGATTTATCTCAAAACTGATGACGAGATAGAGCTCCTGCGCAAAGCCAACCTCCTGGTCAGCGCAACGCTCACCGAAATCGCAAAAACAATTCAGCCGGGTGTCACAACCCGCCAGTTGGACACCCTGGCTGAACAGTTTATCCGCGACCACGGCGCAGAGCCCACCTTCAAAGGTTTTCCCAACCCCTACGGTGGACCCTTCCCCGCCTCCATCTGCACCTCCGTCAACAACGTCGTGGTGCACGGTATCCCCAACGACGAACCTCTCCGCGACGGCGACATCGTCTCCGTCGACTGCGGAACTTTCATCGACGGCTTCTGCGGCGACTCCTGCTACACCTTCTGCGTGGGCGAAGTTTCCGACCAAGTAAAGCAGCTCCTCAAAACAACCAAGGAAGCGCTCTACAAAGGCATCGAAGCCGCACTCCCCGGACACCGCCTCGGAGACATCGGATATGCCGTCCAGTCGCATTGTGAAAGCCAAGGTTACGGCGTCGTCCGCGAATTTGTCGGTCACGGCATCGGACACGAAATGCACGAAGACCCCCAGGTGCCCAACTACGGACGCCAGGGCACGGGCAAGCAGATCAAAAACGGACTGTGCATCGCCATAGAGCCCATGATCACGCTCGGCTCCCACGAGCTCGCCATGCTCCCCGACCGTTGGGGAGTGGTCACGCGCGACGGAAGCCCCGCAGCCCACTTCGAGCACACCATAGCCATCCACCACGGCAAACCGGAACTCATGTCATCATTCAAGGAAATCGAAGAAGCAGAAAACCACAATCATTGATATGGCAAAAGAAGCAGCTATTGAACAAGACGGGACAATCGTTGAGGCATTGAGCAATGCCATGTTCCGTGTAGAATTGGAGAACGGACACGAAATCACCGCACACATCTCCGGAAAGATGAGAATGCACTACATCAAAATCCTCCCCGGCGACAAGGTAAAGGTGGAAATGAGTCCGTACGATCTTTCGAAAGGAAGAATAGTGTTCAGATACAAATAAAAAAACCATATGAAAACTAGAGCATCATTGAAGAAGCGCTCTGCAGACTGCAAGATTGTACGTCGTAAGGGCCGTCTGTTTGTGATTAACAAAAAGAACCCTAAGTTCAAAATGCGTCAGGGTTAACAACCAAGTTCCGCAAAAAAACAATACAACTATATGGCAATAAGAATTGTTGGTGTAGACCTCCCTCAGAACAAGCGAGGCGAGATCGCCCTGACCTACATCTACGGTATAGGTCGTAGTAGCTCGGCTAAAATCTTGGACAAGGCCGGCATTGACAGAGACGTAAAAGTGAAGGACTGGACCGACGACCAGGCTGGTAAGATCCGTGAGATCATCGCCTCCGAGTTCAAGGTAGAGGGTGACCTCCGCTCTGAAATCCAGCTCAACATCAAGCGCCTCATGGACATCGGTTGCTACCGTGGTGTCCGTCACCGCAACGGACTCCCCGTGCGCGGCCAGAGCACAAAGAACAATGCCCGCACCCGCAAGGGTCGCAAGAAGACTGTTGCTAACAAGAAGAAAGCTACTAAATAATAAATAGATATGGCAAAGAAAACAGTTGCAGCAAAGAAGAGAAACGTGAAGGTTGACGCTATGGGTCAGCTCCACGTACACAGCTCTTTCAACAATATCATCGTTTCGCTTGCTAACAGCGAGGGTCAGATTATTTCTTGGTCTTCAGCCGGCAAGATGGGCTTCCGCGGTTCTAAGAAGAACACTCCCTACGCTGCCCAGATGGCCGCTCAGGATTGCGCCAAAGTAGCTTACGACCTCGGCCTCCGCAAGGTTAAGGCCTATGTAAAGGGTCCCGGCAACGGCCGCGAGTCTGCCATCCGTGCCATCCACGGTGCAGGTATCGCAGTTACCGAAATCGTAGACGTTACTCCGCTTCCCCACAACGGTTGCCGTCCTCCGAAGAGAAGAAGAGTATAATCAACGTCCGCTAATTTTTAATCAGTAAAAATCAATTCTGAACAATGGCAAGATATATTGGCCCTAAGTCTCGTATCGCACGTCGATTTGGTGAGGCTATCTTCGGTGCTGACAAGGTGTTGGCAAAGCGCAACTTTCCTCCCGGCCAGCACGGCAACAACCGCCGTCGCAAGACTTCTGAATACGGCATCATGCTCGCTGAGAAGCAGAAGGCCAAGTACACTTACGGTGTGCTTGAAAAGCAGTTCCGCAACCTCTTCGACAAGGCCGCTTCCGCTTCCGGCATTACTGGTGAAATCCTTCTCCAGAGCCTCGAGTGCCGCCTCGACAACGTGGTATACCGCCTCGGCATCGCACCCACCCGTGCTGCCGCACGCCAGCTTGTTAACCACAAGCACATCACCGTCGACGGTAAGGTAGTGGGCATCGCTTCCTACAGCGTAAAGCCCGGTCAGGTAGTCGCCGTACGCGAAAAGTCTAAGTCACTCGAAGTCATCGCTGATTCACTCGCAGGTTTCAACCACAGCAAGTATCCTTGGATTGAATGGGATGAGAACACGAAGAGCGGCAAGCTTCTTCACAAACCCGAACGTGCTGACATCCCTGAGAACATCAAGGAGCAGC
>CAVCAV010000317.1:0-2030 GCA_963600165.1 Christensenella sp. UBA1685
GGTGGAAGAGATATCATATGGAAATTAGAGTAAAATGAAGATAGGAATATTGACCTTTCACTGGCCTGTGAATTACGGAGCGGTGCTTCAATGCTTTGCTTTGCAGAATTATCTTGCATCCTTAGGACATGATGTGCAGATTATCAACTATAAGCCTAAGCGGTACGATGATAATGTATATACGTTCTTGCGCTTTCGTAAGTTTATGGACCTGCCGGAATACTTCAATAGCAGGAAAAAAGAATCTGCGCTGAAAAAGTTTCGAGAGAATTGTCTTCGACTGACACAGAGGTTTTACTCGTATACGGAATTAAGCCCTTTCGTTTCTCAGTTTGACGCTATTATATCAGGAAGTGACCAAGTGACGAATCCCTCTTTCCTATTGTCAGGAGAGGGAAGAAATATATTGTCACCGACCTATTTCCTTGGCTTTCCTTTTGAAGGTTTGCGAATTGGTTATGCATTGAGTTTCGGTTGTGTCACTTATCCATCCAAAGCACTAAGTGTTGCTGCGAATTATATCAAAAGTTTCAAAGTAGTAACAGTACGTGAAAAGACTGGGATAGAGATAGTTAAATCGATGGAACGAGATGATGCCCAGTTAGTACCAGATCCTACAATCTTAATGTCTCCTACGTTCTATCATGACTTAGCTGATAAATCTCCGAAGGAACATGCCACGTCTTATATATACAGTTTCTTCATCCGATTTATAGAGGAAAGGAAAAAGGCTATTAACAATGCGTTGAAAGGAAGCAATATCCTATGGAACAACGAGGATGGAGATTACTCTATGGAAGGTTGGTTGAGTAACATAAAGCATGCGAAGTCCGTCGTAACAGATTCTTTCCACGGCGTGGTGATGTGCCTGAAATTCCATATCCCTTTTGTCGTAGTAACAGAAAAAGAAGGAAACATAGGCATGAACGACCGATTATTTACGCTCTTGGGTAAATGCGGCTTGACTCGATGCATTCTTCATAAGTCTCGCATTGAGGACTTAAAGGAAGTTCTTGCAGTGCCTGTGGATTGGGAACAAGTGGACACGGCTTTATTGGAATTTGGTGATGAGGGAAAAGGCGTTTTGGGGAAATATTTAAGATAGCTTCTTTACCCACTTAAAAGAGCAAGAGATATTATAACCACACATGACAGCATTTATACTACTATACTGCTATTTGTTCCTTGTTTGGGGCGTGTCCAAGAGCGTGAGGAACGAGGAGCATCGGCGGCGGTTTCAGGCCGTGGGGGCGTTTTTGGGGCTTTTGTTCGTCTTGGGGTTTCATAGTCCAGAGTTGGGCGTTGACGTTCGACAATCTTATGTGCCATCATTTATCCATGCGGGGGAAAAGTTCTTGACCTCAAAGAAAGACAGTGCCTATTTTGAGTTGGGGTTCATGAACTACATGGTGCTGGTGAAGCACTTTACGGATGACGTGCAGGTGTACCTCTTTGTGACGGCGGTGGTTATTCTGGCGCCTGTGGTGTACTTGCTTTATAAATATTCAGAGAACCTGATGTTCTCCATCATTATCTACACTTCGTGGTTCGCCTATCACTTTGCGTTCAGCGGCATTAGGCAGAGCATTGCTATTGGCATTTGCGCGGTGGCGACATTGTTCCTGTTCAAGCGGAAACTGGTGCCGTTTGTGGCGTTTGTTGTGTTGGCGTCTACCGTTCATACCAGCGCGATGTTCTTCATCTTTGCTTACCCGCTGATTAATTATCGAATGTCGAACAAGACGTTGATGTGGGGAAGTCTTTGCTGTATCGTTGTGCTGGTGGCTTTCCAGAGTGTGATGAGCGTTGTGGCAATGGTGTTGTTCGGCGCAGACAACCGCTATTCGCATCAGTTGGAGGAGGCTGAGTTTGCAGGCGTGACGATGATGTTCGTTTACTTCCTGTTTGCGTTGTATCAAATGTATATGAGCAAAAAGACGGCAAACGCCTATCTGTCTATTGTATTCTTGCTGGCAGTGGTGCAGACAACGGGTATGTACTCCAACACCATCGCCCGCTTAGCCTATTAC
>CAVCAV010000317.1:2040-5162 GCA_963600165.1 Christensenella sp. UBA1685
GCCTATTACTTTGTGCCGCTATTTTCCATGAGCTTTCCGCATGTGTTGGAAAGTAAGCCGCAGTCGGTGCGGAACTTGCACCAGGCGGGCTTGTTGGCAATGTTCATCTGGTTCTTCTGCCAGCAGGCGGGCGGTGGGTATCTGGACGTGGTGCCCTTCAAATTCTTCTGGGAATAAAAGCGAAAACACGATATGAAAATCCTCCAAGTGAACTGTGTATACCGCAATGGTAGCACGGGAAAGATTATGTACGACATACACTGCGAGCTGAGGAGGCTGGGGGTGGAGTCGGTGGTTTGCTACGGACGCGGACAGACGGTGCGGGAGCCAGGGGTGTATAAGGTGTGCCCCGAGTGGTACTCGAAGGCGTACAATGCGTGGTCGCGCCTGACGGGACTGATGTACGGGGGGCTGCCCTGTTCTACGAGGCGGCTGGAACGCATCATCCTGAGGGAGCGGCCCGACGTGGTGCACCTGCACTGCATCAACGGCTACTTTGTGAACATCTACCACCTTGTAGGCTTCCTGAAGCGTCACCACATCCGCACCGTGCTGAGCCTCCACGCCGAGTTTATGCATACGGCAAACTGTGGGTATGCGCTGGACTGCGAGCGGTGGCGCACGGGGTGCGGACAGTGCCCGAGGAGGCGGCAGGAGACGAAGTCGCTCTTCGTTGACGGCACGGCGCGCTCGTGGCGCAAGATGCGGGCGGCGTTCGAGGGCTTTGGCCCCGGGCTGACGGTGACCTCCGTGTCGCCCTGGCTGATGGAGCGGGCAAAGCAATCGCCCATACTTGGGGCAGCGCGGCACGTGACGGTGATGAACGGGCTGGACACCGGTACGTTCCATCCCTACGGCGCAGAGGTTGCCCAGGCGGACAAGGTGCGCTTTGGGCTGGCGGAGGAACGGAAAATCGTGTTCCACGCCACGCCGGGCTTCACCCTCAGCGAGACGAACATTAAAGGGGGACGCTTTGTTTGCGAACTGGCACAGCGGATGCCGGGCGTAGAGTTCGTAGTGGCAGGCCCTTACGACGCCGGCATCTCCGTGCCCGAGAACGTGAAGTTGCTTGGCCGCGTGAGCAACCAAGAGGACCTGGCGAGCCTTTACTCCCTGGCAGACGCCACGGTGCTGACCAGCCGCAAGGAGACCTTCTCCATGGTGACGGCCGAGAGCCTGAGCTGCGGCACGCCCTTGGTGGGCTTCCTGGCAGGTGGCCCCGAGAGCATTGCCCCGAAGGAATATGCCTCGTTCGTTGAGTATGCCGACGTGGAGGCCCTGAAAGCCCAACTCGAACAACTACTGGCGCGCCCCGCCGACCGCGAGGCCATTGCCAGCGAGGCAGAGGCACGCTACGCCCGCCGCGTGATGACGGAGGCATATATTAATGTGTATAAGAACTTGATAGATGATTGCAAAGAATAAACGCGTCATAGTATTCTCGAACAACTGCTTCTCTCCCTCGAACACGAACGGGCGGACGCTGGGCAACCTGTTTCACGGGTGGCCCCGGGAGAACCTGGCGCAGATGTGCGTGATAGCGCAGGATCCCGACTGGGACGTGTGCACCAACTACTACTGCCTGGAGGACAACGCCCTTCTCCACGCTTTTGTACACCTCCGCAAGGCCAAGGGCCGCCGACTGGTGAAGCCCACCGCCACGGAGCAAGGCACGGAGGCGACGAACAAGCCCGACACGCAGACCCGCCGCATAGGGCGCAAGACGCTGCCCAAGGTATTGCTGCGAGAGCTGGTGTGGGCGTTCAATCGTTGGCGGAGCAAGGACTTCGAGCAGTGGGTGGACGATTTCCAGCCCGACGTGGTGGTGCTGCAATTCACCGACACAGCCTTCTTGCTCGACATTGCCCTCTACGTGGCTAAGTCCCGCGGAATTCCCCTCGTGGTGTACAGCACAGAAGGCTTCTACTTCTTCGACCAAAGTTGGTACGCCCACCAGGCCGTAGACGCCGTGCTCTTCCCCCCGTTCCTCAGGAGGTATCGCCGCAAGGTGCGCCGCCTGATGGACTACGCCAGTGCAGCGGTGTACGTGAACAGCCGCCTGCGCGACGACTACGACCGCGAGTTCCACATGCACTCGCCCGTCATCTCGCTGAGCAGCAGTATTGAGGACGGCACGCCCCCGCAGTTCAGCGGCTCGACGCCACGCGTGAGCTACCTGGGCAACCTGGGGCTGGACCGCCCCTCCGCCCTGATCGACGTGGCAGAGGTGTTGCAAAGCCTAGACGAACGCTTCACGGTGGACGTGTACGGCCGCGCCTCGGAGGAGGTGCAAAGGCGGTTCCAGGCGGCGAAGGGCATCGTCTACCACGGCATGGTGTCCTACGACAAGGTGCGCGAGGTCATCGCCCAGAGCGACATCCTGCTCCACGCAGAGTCGGAATACGGGCACCGAACGTACCACCTGCAATACGCCTTCTCGGGCAAGATAGCCGACTGCATCGCCTCGGGCAAGTGCTTCGTGCTGTACGCCCCCCAGGAGGTGGCCTGCGGCAAGTACATCCGCGAAACGGGCGCCGGCTGGTACGCCGCCACCAAGGACGACCTCCGCGCCGCCTTCCTCCGCATACTCAACAACCCCACCGAGCGCGCCGCCGTCCTCGCCCAAGCCAAACAGACCGCCGCCGAGAACCACAGCTTCGAGAAGAACGCGGAGAGGTTTCAGGAGATTTTGATTAATGCCTGAGGCCTGCGTTGCTCGTTCGCCGCATAGTTGCTAACGGGCTACTACCTGAGGCAAGTTCTCCCGCTTTTGTCTGAAAGAATACATGTCGTAATGTGTCAGAACTGATAAGTTAACGCTATATTTGCAGTGTAACTAGTCAATATTGATATATTATGGAGAATGTATACATGCTTTCGGACGCAGAGATAACAAAGCGTATTTCTGCTAAGTTGAGAGAGCTCAGGCTGCAACAGAATATGTCGCGGCAGGACTTGTCTGTCGACTCGGGCGTTTCGATGTCGTCCATCGCCCGAATGGAGGACTGCGAGATAAAGTCGTTCGAGTCCTTCCTGCGCATAGTCCGCACGCTGGGAAAACTGGACATCTTCCAGCCCCTGCTGCAAGAGGCGGAGATTAGCCCCAACGAGTACTTCAAACT
>CAVCAV010000318.1:0-3055 GCA_963600165.1 Christensenella sp. UBA1685
CACACATTGCTTATAGATGGCGGTGAGGAAATGCTTGCCTTCTTCTTCCTTTATGTTTAGGGGCACATTGTTGAGGCTTACTGTTATGGGAGTAATCTCTGCAACGATGCAACTTTTGTATTCAAAGGAATGCGCTGAAACATCCAAGTCTCTTGCACCCTGATTGAAAAGTGCTGCTGCGTTTACACCACCAAATCCTGCAAGGGTTTTGAGAAACGCATGCTTCGACGTAGTTCGCGCATCTGAAGCTAAATTCATCTGCCCCGAAGTGCCTTGTTCTACATAGCCCCAAGTTGGCAATACGATGCCACGCTCCGTGGCGTGCATAGTAAGTATGCTTTCCACCAAACCTGCAGCGCCAAGTGTATGACCCAATGCACCTTTTAGTCCGTTTTGGGGTATATCAGAAAGGCCAGCTTTCTCTATGGCCACGCTTTCCATTTGGTCGTTGAACACGGTGGCTGTACCATGTAGATTTACCACGGCCAGTTCCTTGTGCTCAACGTTTTTCAAGATTGGTTCTAGGCAAAGTAATGCGCCCTCCGCTCCTCTCGATGGGGCACTAATGTGGTAGGCATCGTTCTTCACTCTACCATCAACCAGTTGCCAATTTCGTTCGTTCCCTTTTTCCGACAGTACTACAGTGGCTACTGCTTCGCCAAGATTCAGTCCCATACGGTCGATGTCGAACGGACGACATCGTTCGGCTGAGAATGCTTTCAGCGATTGGAAACCTGATACCACGAAACGGCCGATGTCGTCTGTACCGCACAACACGACAGAGGTGTAGTGGTGTTGACGAAGCAATCGATCGGCCGTAATCATTGCCGAAAGGCCCGACACGCAAGCATTGCTCACCACAATTGGTTCTGTCTGGAAACCAAGTCGCTTGGCTATGCGTGCTGCGGTTTCGCCTAAGTGTACGCCTTGTTCCTCTTCGCCCTTTGTCGTGCTGAGTATGAGGAGCACCTTGTCCACCTCGGGCTTTATGGTTGTTTGGCGAAGGGCTTTGAGTACGGAATATGCCAGTTTCACTTCAAAACGACTCAAAAGTGTCGTTTCCTCAAGCATGCAACCTTTGTATTCAAGTTCTGTCTGTAACTCACTTCTCATCTCGGCAAGAATGTCATCGGAAATGAGGCTTGCCACATAGTCCGTGCCGACAGCGATACTATTCTTGTCGTAATGTCGCAACGCACTTTCACCGCGAAGCAATGCGTCGAGGTTTTGCTCCGTGGTGACACCTAATGCAGAAACTATGTTATCGGCTATGATGTGACTCACTTTTTCAAATGCTTTTCTTGCCAAAGACGGTAAAACTCTGGCTTCTCCCAAAGGAGTTCATACTGTAGGTTCATGAACACTTGGACGGAGTGTCCTGTAGTAAGGAGTTGTCCAGTCTTTACATCGTGGATTTCGTAGTTGAATACGATTTTCGCAGAATCGGTCGGTTGGTAGGTTATAATCACCTTAATGCGTTGACCGTGTCTGATAGGCACTTTGTAATGGAATGTAAGTTCCACCAAAGGAGCGTACACTTGGTTGTCGACAAACCCTTTGTATGTAAGTCCCCATTCTGCGCCGAACGCTTCCCGAGCATCTTCAAAGTAAAGCGGGTAGGAACCATGCCATACCACGCCCATGGAGTCTACTTCGGAGAAGCGAACTTCTATTTCTTTGCTTGATTGCAGCATATTTTTTCAGTGCCAGTTCTCTTATGCTTCGCGAACGGCAATTTTCATTTCTGTTTCGGCAATCGCCTCTTTTCCCACGCAAACAATGGCTGAAGCGAGTGTCATACCAAACACTTCTTCTTTAATTGTTACGAGTGTGTTGAGGCATTCATCCACTTTGGGCAGACGATGCAACTGAAAGTTACGCACAGCACCGATAAAGCCGATGCTAATGTCTTTTCCCAATATGTATTTGTTAATGTAGCCTATTCGGGCAGCGCAGGTTTGAGCGATGTGTTCGATGATTCCCTCTGCCATCAACTCCTGTGAGTCAACAAATAAGTTGCTAGTTTCAACTTGAAGTTCGCTGGCCACTTCTGTAGGTGAGAAATGCGTCAATTTGCCAACCATCACGAAAGGTTCCTGCTGCGGAAGCAAGGTGTGAACGTCAATGGGTAGCAGCGACTCGTCTTTTGGGTGCCATAAAGGGTCGTTAGGGGAGGGTGTGGTCATATCTGTAAATTACGGAAGGTAAGTTTGAGGGTAAGTATCGACCCACCCCTAATTCCAAAACTCGAAGTAGTTGTACCATTGGCACGGATAAGCGTGGAGCAACTTCTCCAATTCACATTTATAGGCCTCGGCTATTTGTCGCACGCACTCTTTACGTGGTGCTTCCTTGTCGTAGGGCAAAGGACTGACGTAGATGGTATATCCCGTGATAGAGGTTTTCATCACGTTTACGGCCAGAATGTTAAGTTTCCTCATTGCAGCCACATTGAATGGTCCGATAGGGAATCTTGCTTTTGCGCCGAGGAAGGTCATTTCGATGTTGCGTGGCGAACCGAAAAGGCGGTCGGCTGGCATTGACACGCATTCGCATTGCGAAAGTGCCTCGTTGAGCAGAAACAGGTGACTCATGTCGTCGCATACGGGTATGAGGCGTATGTTGTCGCGTTCAAGCATCTTGTTACGTTCCTGCATGACGCTTTCTTTTTCGCCTCCAAACACTAGCGCATTGAAACGCTTGTTGTCTGCGTGCAGCGTATAACCCGCAATTTCATAATTGCCAATATGCGCCGAAAGTTGCAGAAATCCTTCATTTGCTTTATTTTCCAACCGCTTGTAATGTTCATATCCCACAATATCTACGTGGAACTTACGGCAGGCATACATGGCAAACTTGTCAATCACCACTTGTGAGAATAGGCAGTGATTTACATAGGTCTTCCACAAAGCTTTTAAGGAAGAGAACCCTTGCCGCTCCCGCATATAGCGATAGACAAGTCGTGAACTCTTGCCTGTTATTAGGCATACGGGCACTACGAATGCTGCCGTAAATGCATAGAACAGTGGAATCGGAATGTAGCGCAACATCTTTA
>CAVCAV010000319.1:0-2706 GCA_963600165.1 Christensenella sp. UBA1685
CCAGCCGTTCGCTGCCCGGGATGTCCGTCATGCGCCGCAGTGTGTCGTCGGCAATACCGTTGGCGAGCAGATGAACATGCAGCGTGGTGAGCGCAGGGTTGGTGCGCAGTATCGACACCAGCGTCACCGCCACAAACGGAGCGTAGTTGTTGTCGGAAGCAAGAACGATGTGCATGAGAGGTAATGGCGAATTAATGTTCGTGGTTCAAAGCCCGCCCCTGTAAGGGGCATATATTATAGCGTAGGGGCTTGCCCCTACGTTTTCACAGGTGTATTTTACGGTGCCCCTGTAAGGGGCGGATAATTGAATATTCGTTAGATTACTTCCCGCTGGTCAGTGGGTCTTCGACAAATTTCGCCCTCTTCGCTGACGCCGGTCCCGATACCATTTGGAAACCGCCGGTTCTCTTCGGACACCCGCGGTTATGCGCAGTTGCCCCCTCGGGGGCCATGCTACAAGCGGAAGCATATAAATACGAGAACCGCTATATTTTGCGTCAGAATCGTGTCGGATTTTGAAACTGATTTTGAACACCCTACCCTATGGTTCTGGATGTGCCACAAATCACATCACGCTGCGCGTACCGGGGAAATCGGCAATCAGCCGTTGCTGCACTTCGGCGTATCCTTCGAAGACGGTGTACCATACCGACCAGTAGCCTCTGCTCTTGGCCAAGTCGATGATGGTATCCACATCGGCTTTTCCCTCGTCAAGTTTCGCCTTGTAGCGCACGGCTTTGTTCCACTGTTCCATACGACAACGCATGCGGTAATCCATGCGTGTAGGCTCGCCCCCGAGTTTTACCAGGTCATAAAGCCGTTGGGCCTTCTGACGTTCTTCCCCTTCCAGCGAAGGATTGACGAAGACTTTTCCGCCTGCAGTATATATGAAGTCGTGGTAGGTGTCATCTTTGTCGGGCCAATGACATTCGTCAGCAGGTATTTCTGCGTCCCCTTTGCGCGTGTTGCACGTCTTGCAGGCCAACAGGAAATTGTCCCACTTGTAGGTTTCGCCAGTCCGGCTTTTGGGGACGACATGCTCTATCTCCATGCTTGCAGGGGGCAGATAAGCCTCGCAATAAGAACAGTAGTGGCCAAGGTTTGCCATCAGCGGCAACTTGGCTTTGCTGTATGGACGGTAGCTCTCGGCGATGGTTTCCTCTATCTTGTGACCATGCGCGTCATGGTAGATGATCTTGTCGCCGGGTCGTTTTTTCGTCACGGGTCTCATGGCAGTCTTCTTGTCTTGTATTCGGCCCTCAGCAAGGCCACATAGGCGGGGTCGTCGCTGAAGAGAGTCTCTATTTGGCGTAGTTCGTTGAGAAGCTTCTCGTCGTCCTGCCCTTCCGACAGTTTGTTGTAATAGTTCTCTGCCATGCGCTCCATTTCCTCGAAGCGCTTGCTTCTCAACTCCTGGTGTAGTCCCATGCGCTCCTCGGTGATGTCCTCGAGCGACTCCTTGTACGGTTCACCCTCGGTCGTGATGCCCTCGTCGAAACTGACAAGCTGTCCGCTCTTCAGGCTCTGTACGATAAACGGGCTGTGGGTGGTCACCACAAACTGTATCATTGGGAAAGCCTTCTGCAGGTCTTGCAGCACATGGCGCTGCCAGTGGGGGTGGAGATAGAGGTCTATCTCGTCGATCATGACGATGCCAGGGGTGTAACGCACGGCGTTGGCACCCAAGAAACCGTTAAGTTCTATGCATCGGTGAATAATCTCTGCCACAATGTTGATCATGGCCTGCAGACCATCGCTCATATACGAGAAATGGTGACGCTCTGGCTGGTGGCCCTTTACGCTTACGACCGCTTCGATCTCTCCGTGGTCAAATTCTATTTCCGACAAAGCGGGTATTGCCGTTTGCAATGTTTCGAAAAAAGCCTCACGAGTGCCTTCAAACTCTTTCTTGTCGCGTAGATTTTTGTCGTATTTCGACAACCACTCAATGGCTCCCTCGAAGTCCACACGGTCGTGAAGGGCAAACTTGTAAGCTTTTTCGAGGCTTTGCGCCCGTTCTTTTACCTTGCTTGACAGTTTGACCTGTGCATCGCTGGTGCGCTTGGCCCCAAATGACAACACCAACGGAAACACCACGTCCTTATGCTCGATGAAACGTGCCGTCTCGGTTGTGTCTACGGCATCCATCAACTCGCCAATGCAACGTCGTGTGTGGGTTGTGTGGTCGCCATTGAGTTCGCGATACCATGAGATGCTTTTTGCTTCATAATTTGGTTCTCCATTGTTTACTGACAAGGTGTCCAAGTATTCGGCCTCAATTGCAATTCGTGTTTTCTCCGGTTGGCAGACATAATCGCGAAGATGTTCATCGAAGGCCATATATCGGTCGTAAATCGAGAAATTTCGCCTGTACTGCGCAATTTTCGGTAGTCGTTTCAAACATTGCAGGTATCCTCCCAGCGCTACTTGCATAGCCTTGAGAAGCGTGGTCTTTCCTGCCGTGTTGTTGCCTATAACCACTGTCAGATGCTCGTGCAAAGAAATGGTCTTCTTCCGAAAACCTTTGAAATTGGTTATTTCAATTTGCTTTATTCTCATGGGGATGCAGACTATTCATGGGTGTTGTTAAGTAATGTTCAAAAAATAACTTGAGCAAGTTTGTCAAATATGCCAATGTCTGTTTTCTTGTCTAATTCTCCCTGTCTTTTTGCCGTTTTCGTGACTTCTTTTCAGTCACATAGCTCG